>CAZTWF010000108.1:0-7748 GCA_964617245.1 uncultured Nitrososphaerota archaeon | reverse complement strand
TATAAGAGAGTATAATTTTTAGACATTATTGAGATATAGCGGGGTGGGGTAGTCAGGTTATCCCGCGGGGCTCATATGTCCTGCTGGGAAACCCCGAGATCGGTGGTTCAAATCCACCCCCCGCTACCAATTTATCGTATATGTGACGCAACTTCATCTCCTCCTAGAGAGGATCATTTAGGAGATGAGCTCTTTGAGCAAAATAGAGAGAAATCGAGGAATATTATAGGAGGATGATAGTCAAGCTAGTGAGAGAAGCGGGGACGGCAATTAGGAAGGAGATGGTGAAGAGGCATGCCTTGACTGCAGAGGCGAACTTGAAGTATGCCGAGTCACTGAGAGGACTCATTGAGGAGGACTATAGATTGCTTTCCAAGCCGTTCGAGGACATTGTTAAGGAAGGTATTGAGAGGGCCTTGAAGGGTGAGGATTTAGGAAAGGTTGTCGCAGAGACTCTTTTCACTTTATTAGTTACGGGCATAGGGGCTCAATTCGCTCGCCCGTTGCCAGTAGTGATTGCCCACATTAATAATGTGAACAGCTTCTTGAGGTCCGTGATCAACAAGGTCGTTGAGGAGTTGAGCAAAGAGGGCATATATCTTCACCCAATAGAGCCCATATCCCTGCCATCTTCGCCAGATGTGGCTTCGCTAGCAAACGGTCTTAGAGAAGCTCTCTACAGGATGGACATGGCGACCGGTGTTCTTAGGGGCTTGATAGACGCCTCTAAGGAGGACTATTAGGAACAAGAGTTCCCTTCAAAGGTGCTTTAGCTTAATTAATGGTTGAAGTAGTCGAGCTTGATTGTAATAAACAATTGGTAAATAAGTGTCAAGCAGAACATCGTCCTCTCCTCATATGAACTATTCACATGAGTTGGTCAAAATGTGGTTCATTTCTTGAAATATCGTGAAGAGAGGAACTTGTAACTATGAATACCATAATCGTTATGATAATGAGATGAAGAAACAATTGTGAAGAACCACTCTCCTGCATGGTCTTTTGTAAAGGTATATGTTTGTTCATCCTTTGTAATCATGATCCCACAAAACTTATAACCCTCTAACCCCTTATACCCCCCAGGGGGTATTATGCCTGTCTTGTATGTATGTCCAATTTGCAAAAAGAATTTCCAAAGTCGAATCCTCGCTAGAGACCATATAAAGACCGAACATCGGGATCAAGTGCTTAGAGTACTCTCCCAACTTTCAAAGTACAAAATCGAGGCCTTAAAGAAGAAAGGGATAGACCCTGAAAATTGGGCTGCAGGTTGGATTCTAAGCATGCTAACCCCTTATAACCTCCAGTCGTCTGAAGAATTAAGAACACCCTAAACATTGCAAGGTCAATAATCAATGCCTTTTTCGTTAACAAAGACTTGTTGTCCTTCCTTCACAAACACCTTTATTTTTGAATAAACGGTTTATGTATTAGGTCTTTAAGAGCTTGAAGACAATCGTACAAGTATACGAGATAGTCTGAAGATAAATAGCAAAAGAATTGAATTGACCATAAAGAGCTTCTAAGGGACTTAAGTGACGATATTAGGCTGACTAATCAAACATCTTGTCATTGGTCCTGACAAGCTAGAACAGATCCTAGGACAATATGCTCTAAGAAATAAGAAAAGGATTGAGGGTTTTAATTGAGGAGCTTCTTAAGTATCCTCTTCAGCTCCTCTATATTGCTTTTGGTTTTCTCAGTTTTTGCTTGAGAGTCCTGTTCTTCTCCTCCAAGAGCCTTATCTTCTCGTAGATCTCATGATTCTGAGTACGACTAGAGCTTTTTAGTATAACTTTAAAGATTTCTTTCATAAATATTATTTATCTATATTTAAAGGAGAAGTTTTTAAGAAAGTTATTGTAAAATTAAATAAGGGGAAAATAAAAATGGTTTCAGCTTGTATTTTAGTTTGTTGTGAATCTGGAATGTATTATGAGGTTACAAAAAAGATCAAGGAAATTAGTGGTGTGGTAAGAGCTTTTTCTGCTAGTGGTAGATGGGATGTTATCGTTGAAGTTGAGGTGCCTGATTTGAAGAATTTAACAGAGATTTCTTTAAAGATCAATAGCTTACCTGGTGTTAGAGCAACTGAAACTCTTGTAGAAGCAATTTTATAGGAGGGATGTAAATGCAAGCTTGTATTTTAGTTAGAACTATGCCAGGTATGGTTATAAAGATTCTTGAAGACGTTAAGAAGATTAAAGGTGTTGTTAAAGCTTTTCCAGTTTATGGAAGATATGATATTGTTGTTTTTGTGGAAGCATCTGATTATAATTCAATAATTAAAATTTCAGCAGAAATTAATGCATTAAAAGGTATAAAAAGTACAGAAACAGCTATTGAAGGATAAATTCAATTCTTTTTTTCTATTTTATAAATTAAATTTTCTTTTCTAAGCTAATAATTATAAATGATATTGAACTTATTAAATGAATCTTTTAATTATTTTTAAAAGTGTAGTCTTTTAAATCTTATTAATTAATTCATTAAAATCTTTAGCTAGTTGTCTTAATTGTTCTTTTGTCCATGTTCTTTTTACTTCAATTAAATGTTTTATGACCTCAGCCATAATAATATCATTAGGATAGCCTTTTTTATGTATAAAATAGCGATATAATGTTGGTCTTGATATCTTAGTAACTTTTGAAAGTTTATATATAGAGCCATAAGTTTCTAATAATTTTTCTAAGAATCTGATTCTATATTCATTTGGAATATATTGAGCTATTAAATGAAATATTGTTAGTTTTTCATCATTCATATTTTTCTTAAAGAGTTAGCCCCCTATATTTCTATTGGATTTTTAATATTTTAATATTAAATTAAGAAGTTTCCACTTGAGTTATTTCTCCAGAAAAATAGAGTGAAAAATATTTATATAGAAAAATCATAAAAACATTTGTACCATTTTTTATTTAAAAATAAGAAATAATAAGTAATAAAAATTCATTTTTTCCAATAGAAATATAGGGGTCTACGGGTTAAAACAACTAATTATGTAAAAGTAATTTTACATAAAAAATATGGCTTGTATTAATCATCAAAGATCATTAAAATCAGCTTTTTTCTAAGATATTATGTAAATATATATTTACATAATACTTTTTTCTCTATCTTTAAAATAGTTCATTTTTTAAAATACTATTTTTAAAATTACAAATCTAACATTAATTCCAATATTTAAACTTTTCGTTTTTCAGACTATTTTGTTATAATAAATCTAGGAAGTTTAATGTGCATATGAGATCATTAAATTTCTTAGTTTTTGTTAGAAATATGCAACATCTTTTTCTTTTTAGAAATTGACAGTGATTAAATAATAGTTCACTTTCTAATAAATCAACATAAAAGTATTATAATACTTTTATTTTGTGACTTACATTTAGATATATCACATTATATTGTTACATTTTTTATTTTAATTAAAATTATTCAGTTCACCCCTTCACTTCCACTGGAGAAAAATAAAGAGAAAATTTTTATGTGAAAAATAATAAAAAAAGAAAATTTTAATGTAAATTATTTGTGAAAAGTTAGAAATCTACCTTTTCTATTAATAATTTAAATCATTTTTATTATTAATTTCTATTAAAATGTAGATTACAATATTTTCTTATATTTATTCACTTATAGATTCTAAAAGAAATAGGTGAATTTATGCGTAAATTGAAAATAGAATATAGTAATAAAAATGGTAATAAAGTCACAATTATCTATAATGGTAATTTATCAAAGGAACAAATATTAAAGTTAATTGAGTTTTTTGAAAATAATAATGAAAATAAATCTCAATCTATAAGGACTACTTTACGTGAAAGAATTCTAGATATTATCTTTAATGAATTCTGTGATATATGGTTCACAAGTAAAGATATTATTAATACATATACTAAAAAATATGATGAATCTATTAAGCCTAGTACAATTTCTACATACCTTTCAAGATTATATGATAATGGCTACTTAGAAAGAATTAGAGATAAAAATTGTTGGAAATATAAAGTAATATCAAAAACCTCAACTAAAATAGAAAATTATACAAAAAAATTACATGATAAAAGTGAGTAATCACATCATTTTTCTAAAATCATTTTCTTTACATTATCAGGAACAATGTATGTATATGGCCAGGTACTTTCATCACGAATTATTAATTTCTCCTCAGCTAATTTTTTTAATGTTCTTGCAACATGTTCCCTGGCTTTTCCTATACTTTGAGCAATTGGTGTAGCACTTCTTGTGCCAGGATTTTCTATAAGATATTTTATTATGGCAATTTCAGTTGGATTTAGATCTTTTTTTCGTTCTTTTTGTTGTATTGCATCTTTGATAACTTTCTTTTTTTCTACTGGTTTTTCAATACTTTTCTCAATTTTTTCAACTTTTGGACTTTCTAATAATTTCTCTCTTCCAAAACTAATTTCTTTTATTTTCTCATTTATTCTTTGAATATCTAATCTTAATCTATTTATATCTGAATCAATAAAAGTGATGTATTCTTCTATACGTCTTAATCTCTCAATGATATCACGCCTAATAAATGCTATCTCCATACGAAGTTCTTCTAATATTTCTTTTTCATTTAACATTTACTATCAAATAATAATTATTTTTTATAATTTTTTAAGTTTTTGGTTGTGATTAAGTCACATCATCTTATAAATTGTTTTGCAATTAAGTCTATTTTAGTAATTATTCCTACAATTTTTCCATTTTCTTCTACTAAAACTGCTGGCTTTCCAGATAGTAAAATTTTTCCAATTTCTTCTATATTTGTTTCAGCATTTACAACTGGAAAAGGCTCTTCCTTCAGATCATAGACCTTTTTATTTAGTAAATCTTCTATTTTTTCATTTTTTATTCTATTTAATATGCTATCTTCCCTAATACTACCAATAAGTTTTCCATCTTGAAAAACTGGAAGTTGTGAAATACCATATTTCCACATTAATTCTATTGCTTTTCCAATAGTATCATTTACATCTAAAGATATTACAGGACTACTCATTATAGAACGAGCTAATAATTTCTTTTCACCAATTGCCTCATTTATTACATTTATTATTTTTCTTAATGTAGAAAATCTTGGATCAACAGATCCTCTTTCTATTCTTGCAATTAATGATTGACTTATACCTGCTCTTTTTGCTAATTCTTTTTGTGTTAAACCTGCTTTTTTTCTTAATTTTCTTAATTCTTGTGGAGTAATTAAATCTACCACCATTATCTCTAAAATTAAATATCTAAGTGAAGATTAAAAAGTTATAGGTGACTAAATGCAAAAAAGAGCTAAAATTTATGTACATGGTATGGTACAAGGAGTTGGTTTTAGACCATTTGTGTATAATATTGCACATATACATCAACTTAAAGGTCAAATTTCTAATTTAGGTGATGCTAGTGTTGAAATAATTGTAGAAGGTGAAGATAAGAAAATAAAGAATTTCATAAATGATTTAATAAATAAAAAACCTAAAATTGCTAGAATTGATGGTATTGATATTATTTGGGAAGAAGCAACTAATGAATTTAATGATTTTAAAATAGCAAAAAGTGATATTAAGAAAATAAGTTTGACTTCTGTAATACCAGTTGATATTGGTATTTGTGATTTATGTATCACAGATATTTTTAATTATACTCGCTGGCATTATTATCCATTTACATGTTGTTCACACTGTGGACCGAGATTCACAATTTTATATTCTTTGCCATATGATAGAGAAAATACTTCTATGATTGATTTTCCTTTTTGTTCTTATTGTAAATCAGAATTTGAAGACCCTAATGATAGGAGATATGATGCACAAGGAATTACATGTCCACTATGTGGTCCAAAAATGTATCTTTTAGATAATAATGGAAATATTATTAATAATGAAAATCCTATAGAAATGGCTGCTTCTCTATTAAGAGAAGGTAAAATAATTGCGGTTAAAGGAATTGGTGGATTTCATATAGCTGTTGATGCAATGAATGAAGATTCTGTATTAGAACTTAGAAAAAGAAGAAGAAGACCAAATCAACCATTTGCAGTAATGGCAAAATCAATAAATGAAGTAAAAAAATTTGCTATTGTTTCAAAAGAAGAAGAAGATTTACTTAAATCTCCATATAAGCCTATTGTTATTCTTAAGAAATCTTCTTCATACAATTTAGCTGAATCAATTTCTCCTGGCTTAGATACAGTAGGAGTTATGTTACCATATACTGGTATACACTTATTATTATTAGAATTCTTTGGAAAAGAAGCTTTGGTAATGACAAGTGGAAATTATCCAGGAAGACCTATTGTAATTGATAATAATCAAGCAATTTCAGAACTTAAAGAAATAGTTGATTATTTTCTTATACATAATAGAAAAATAGTAAATAGATGTGATGATTCTGTTATAAAATTTGTAGAAAATCATCCTACTTTTCTCAGAAGATCAAGAGGATATGCTCCTACATATTTAATAATTCCCTGGCTAAATAATGAAAATATTATTTCTGTTGGAGGAGAATTTAATGTAACTGGATCTATAGCAATAAAAAATCGTATTATTACTACACAACATATTGGAGATGTAAGTGATTTAGAAACTCTTAATTATTTAATTAATGCATTGAATTTTTTAATTAAGATATATGATATTAAATCCTTCTCAAAAATAGCTCATGATCTAAATCCTACTTTCTATACTACAAGATATGCAAAGGACCTTTCAGAATGCATATCAGCAAAAACTATTCAAGTTCAACATCATCATGCACATATGGCCTCATTAATGATTGAGCATAATTTACCTCATGATACAGAAATTATATGTATAACTATTGATGGATTTGGTTATGGAACTGATGGAATGGCATGGGGTGGAGAAATTCTTTTTGGAGGATATTCTAAATTCAGTAGAGTAGCTCAACTTCGTTATCAACCAATGCCAGGAGGAGATTTATGTGCTTATTATCCTGCAAGATTTCTTGCAGCTATTCTTTCTACAATTATGGAAGATTCTGAAATTTTTAATTTATTTGAAAAAAAGTATATTAAATATTTAAGATATGGTGAAGATGAATTAAATATAATCTTAAAACAATCAAAAAAGTCAAACATACTTTATTCATCTAGTATTGGAAGACTTTTAGATGCGATTGCTGTATTATTAGAAATAGGATATTATAGAAGTTATGAAGGAGAGTTACCAATGAAATTAGAAGCACTTGCTAATCAAGGAAAATCAATTAATATTAATCTAGATTTATCTATAAAAAAGCAAAATAATATCTATATTATGGACACCTCAGAATTTATATTATCAATTATAGATAATATGAAATATTATTCAAAAGCTGATTTAGCATATGAAATTCATAAAACTTTAGGTTTAACATTTGGTAAATTAGCATGTGAAATTAGTGAAGAATTAGATTGTAATACTATAGGTGTTTCTGGTGGAGCAGCTGTTAATAATATATTAATTAAATATATGAAAAATGAAATAATTAAAAATAAGAAAAGATTTTTACAACATACAATTCTTCCACCTGGTGATGGATGTATCTCTGTAGGTCAAACTGCTGTTGCATTAAACTGTGACTAGTTTATAATTTAATTAGTTTCTTCTTCATATTTTTTATCCTCATTTAGCTAAAATTAAAATCATTAAATTAGATAAAGTATATCAATAGTTTAAGGTGATTCTTTCTATTTACTTTTTGTGATTTTTAACGTGATTTTTATCAATTTATTATATGTGATA
>CAZTWF010000107.1:0-4398 GCA_964617245.1 uncultured Nitrososphaerota archaeon | reverse complement strand
TAATTTCTTCCATTATCATAAAATTAATACTCCTAATGCTTTTAATATAAATATTATACTAAAGAATAATAGAATTAATCCAAAAATTTTCCTAATATATATTGGTTTTCCATGTATTAAATAACGAGTTCCAATAATTGCTCCAATTGTTATTCCTAAAATTGCAGGAATAGCTAATTGAAAATCTATCATTCCTTTAATAAAATAAACAATAGCACTAGCTGAAGCTGTTAAACCAACCATAAAATTACTTGTAGCTGCAGCTGCTTTTATTGGTATTTTCATTATTAAATTCATTATTGGTACTTTTATTATTCCTCCACCTATTCCTATCATACCTGATATCATTCCTGCAATTAAACTTGCAAATAAACCAAATTTTATTCTTAAAATTGAATATTTTATTAAATTCTTTCCATCATAATATTCTCCAGAAAGTTTAGATGGTTTTGTTATTACTTCATGAGAAATTGGATTTAAAAATGATATCATTCCTACATATGATAATGTTATTCCTAATATTCCTTCAATTAAACTTGTAGGAATTAATAAAGCAGTAAAAGCACCAAGAATAGCTCCACTACATGTTGCAGTTTCTAATATCATAGCTAATCTTATATTTGTCATTTTTTCATGAAGATAAAAACTTGTAGCTATACTTGAACTTGCAACTACAGAAACTAAACTTAAAGCTACAGCATATTTTATTGGTACTTTTATTACTAAAGTGAAAAAAAGAATCATGAAAACTCCTCCACCAATACCTACCATACTACCAATACTTCCAGCAATAATACCAAATAGGAAAATGTAAATTAATTGTATCATCGATATTTTATTATACTTCTTATTTTATTTATTTTTTATGAATTCAGATATTATAAAAAAAGGAATTCAAAGAACCCCTCATAGAGCATTACTTAAAGCATTAGGTTTAACAGATGAAGAAATAGAAAAACCAATAATTGGTATTGCAAATTCATGGAATGAATTAGTACCAGGTCATTTTCATTTAGATAGAATTGCTGAAGCTGTAAAAGCAGGAGTAAGAATTGCTGGAGGAACTCCTTTAGAATTTAATACTATTGCTATATGTGATGGAATAGCTATGGGTCATGAAGGAATGAAATCTCCTCTTGTAAGCAGAGAAATTATTGCAGATTCTATAGAAGTTATGACAAAAGCATATTCTTTTGATGGAATGATATTCATATGTAGTTGTGATAAAATAATACCAGGAATGGTAATGGGTGCTTTAAGAGTTAATATTCCTTCAATATTTGTTACAGGAGGACCAATGTTATGTGGAATATGGAAAAATAAAAGATTAAGTCTTGATTCTGCATTTGAAAGTATAGGAGAATATTTAAGTGGAAAAATAAGTGAAAAAGAATTAAAATATATAGAAGAATATACATGTCCTACTGTTGGCTCATGTGCTGGAATGTATACTGCAAATACTATGGCATGTATAATTGAAGCTATGGGATTAACTCTTCCTTATTGTGCTACTATACCTGCTATAGATGCTAGAAGATTAAGATTAGCAAAAAGATCAGGTATGAAAATAATGGAACTTATTGAAAAAAATATAAAACCAAGAGATATTGTAAATGAATGGTCTATAAGAAATGCTATAGCTATAGATGTTTCTTTAGGAGGATCAACAAATACTATTCTTCATTTAATGGCCATAGCAAATGAAGCTAACATAAAATTAGATTTGAGTTTATTTGATGAAATAAGTAGAAAAACTCCTCAAATAGTTGATATGATGCCAGCTGGAAAAAATGCTATGGAAGATCTAGATAAAGCAGGAGGAATACCTGCAGTAATAAAAAGACTTTCTGAAAGAGAATTAATAAGAACAGATTTAATTACAGTAACAGGAAAAACTATTAAAGAAAATATTAATGAAGTTGAAATAATAGGAGATATTATAAGACCATTAGATAATCCAATAAGACCAACTGGTACAATTGCTATATTATATGGAAATTTAGCTCCAAAAGGTGCAGTAATAAAGACTGCTGGACTTAAAAGAACTTTCTTTGAAGGAGAGGCAATAGTATTTGATTGTGAAGAAGATGGTGTTAAAGCAGCATATGAAGGAAAAATAAAGCCAGGAAAGGCAATTGTAATAAGATATGAAGGACCAAAAGGAGGTCCTGGTATGAGAGAAATGTTAACATTAACATCAATTATAGTTGGAATGGGCATGGGTGAAGAAGTTGCATTATTAACAGATGGAAGATTTTCTGGAGCAACTCATGGAATGATGATTGGCCATATATCACCTGAAGCTGCAGAAGGTGGACCAATTGCTTTTATAAAAAATGGAGATATTATAAGAATAGATATAGAGAATAGAAAATTAGAAGTATTAATTGATGAAAAGGAAATGAAGAAAAGAATGATGGAATGGAAGGACTATGAGCCAAAATATAGATATGGAGTTTTCTATAGATATAGTAAAATAGTAAAATCAGCTCATACAGGTGCTATATTAGAAATATAACTAATAGAAATAAATTAAATTATATTAAAGTACATGAATGTAATAATAAAGTTAATCATTAATGTAATTATAGCAAATTTCACAGTAATAGAATGAAATGCTTTTGTTGTTACTTTATAGCCTTCTTTTTCAATTAATGTCCATGTTACATATAATGCAGGAGCACTTACAATAGTAGCATTACTTGCTAAAGTAGCAGCCCATGCAACAGACCAATAATATGGCCATACATCCATTGTAAAAGATAAATCTTTTAATGTTCTAAATATTGTTAAATTATATGCATCAAATTGAACTATTGAAGCAACACCTGCTGAAACCCAATACATCATAGGAATACCTATATACATATTATATAAAAATGGTTGAAGACTATTAGCTAGAGCACTTATAAATCCAGCTTTTTCTATACATCCAACAAGTACAAATAAAAATGCATAATATAATACTGCTCTCCATTCAAGTCCACTTAATACTTCTGAAAAAGATGGAATTTCACTTAATTTTCCAATTTTTTTAAGAAATTCAATAGAAAATGCCATTACTAATGCACCTGAAAAAGCAATAGCTCCAAGAGGAACTTCTAAGAGTTTTCTAAGAGACATCATAATAATTATTGAAATAAAGAATATTAAAGAGACTTTAAGAGCTTTTTTATTTTCTTCTGAAATACTAGCTACTGAAGACAATAATGAAGAAAATTCTCCTTCATATTTAATTTTAATAAATTTTGAATAAATAGATAATACTATTAAAAATGTAATTAATAAAATAAAAAATGAACTTGGTTTTCCTCTGAATATTATAAAATCCATAAATTCTGCTCCTGCAATTGAATGTAACATCTGTGGTGTAATATCTCCTAGCATTAATCCAACTCCCATGAAATTTGCTGCAAGTCCTGTTAATACTGTAGGTAATAAAGGATCAATCTTTAATGTTTTACATATAGTTAAAACTATTGGACAAAATAAAAGTACAACAAGTACATTATCAACAAACATTGTTACCATACCTGCAATAAATATAAGTGAAAATATTACAGCTTTAAGTGATTTTGTACGTTTAAGTACAGCTGATATAAATGCTTCAGGCATTTTTGCAGCTACTAAATAAGAACTTGCAATCCATAATCCAACTAATATTGCTAAAATATTCCAATCAACAAAATGAAATGCTTCAATTGGTGTTATGACACCTAAAATTATCATTATTACAACGCCTATTCCACCAATTACACTTCTTTCAATTGGTCCCCATATCATAAGTCCAATAATAATTAAAAATAAAATCAATGTAATGATGTCTAGGGGAATCATATTATTATTATTTTTAAAAAAGTTAATAAATATTTTTTCTTTTTTATAAATAATATGAAGTTTAGATTATTTGATATATCAATTGAAACTCCAAAAGATTGGAGAATTAGAATAACTGAAAGTTCAAATTATGAATCTGGTAGAATGGCAATAATTTCTCCAAAAAAACTCTATATTGCAATTAGATGGCAAAATATTGATATTAAAAAGACTTCTCTTAAAGAATATATAGAAGAAGTATTAACTCAGAAAAAAGATAGAAAAATAAAAGATTTGAAGATATTAGAAAATTTAGGATTTGAAAAAGAAGGTCATGAATATAGATTTATAAGAGTAAGTTTTATTTACAAAAAATTTCTAAATCCTCCAAAACCACAAGAATATATTGGATATCTAATATTATGTAAAAAAACAAATAGATTAATTGGTGCTTTTACAAATTATCCAATTGAAGCTATAGATGAAAGTATTGAATATTTAGAAAAACCTTTAAAAAGTATTATTTGTGAATGTAATAAATAATAATAAAAAGTTAATAATAAAATTATAAGTTATTTATAA
>CAZTWF010000106.1:0-92407 GCA_964617245.1 uncultured Nitrososphaerota archaeon | reverse complement strand
ACACGACGCTCTTCCGATCTACTGAAAAAGGAAAGAGAATTAAACTTGAAAATTTTGGAAAGAAAATTTTAGATGAAAAAAATCCATTAGTAATTATAGGAGGATTTCAAAGAGGAGAATTTAGTGAAGAAGATCTTAGATTAACTAATGAAAAATATGCTATATATAAAAAATCTCTAGATACTTGGGTAATAGCATCTATGGTTGTACATGAAGTAGAAAGAGTGATGCAAATTGTATAATGAGTCAATAATAAAAGCTAGTAAAATCTTAAAGAAAGCTAATTATGCTATTGCTTTTACAGGTGCAGGAATTAGTACTGAGAGTAACATACCTGATTTTAGAGGAAGTCAAGGACTTTGGAAAAAATTTGATCCAAAAATGGCTTCTAGATCCTATTTCAAAGAAAATCCCAATGGATTTTGGGAATTTTATGCTGAAAGATATAAAGTAATTACAAATGCACAACCAAATGAGGCTCATAAGGCATTAGTAATACTAGAAAATAACAATTATGTAAAACATATAATAACTCAAAATATAGATATGTTACATAAAAAAGCAGGTTCAAAATCAGTTATTGAACTTCATGGTAACATATTAATGAGTTATTGTGATTCTTGTTTTAGAGAAAAGAGTACAGAAGAATGTATTAAGGAATTATATAAGACAAAAAAAGCACCAAAATGTGATTATTGTGGAGATTTTATGAGACCTGCTGTAGTATTATTTGAAGAACCAGTAAAATTAATGGATATTGCAATGGAAATAGCATACAGAAGTGATTGCTGCATAGTAATAGGTTCATCTTTAACAGTCTATCCTGCAGCACTTATACCAGAAATTATAAAAAGACAAGGAGGCGATCTAATAATAGTAAATATTGATCCAACACCTTTAGATGATATTGCTGATGTAGTAATAAGAGACAAAGCATCCATTGTTCTTGAGAAAATAATTGAATATATAGGATTAAAATAATATGGTGCGGTCGCCGGGATTTGAACCCGGGATCCAAGGCTTGGGAAGCCTTTGTCCTAGACCTGACTAGACGACGACCGCCTAAGATTTATATATTATAAAGAGACTAATAGATTTTTATGTTGACATAAAGTCTTCTGGTTTTGGTGGTTCTAATGGTAATCCTTTTCTTTCTCTTATTTTTCTTATTACATCTCTCATCATATTTGATGGTATTGGTGCCCATCTTGCAAATTCAGTACCCCAAAATGCTCTACCTGCAGTTGCACTTCTAAGTTGATCTGAAAGATCAAAAGTTTCTGCTACAGGTATTTCTGCTGTAACAAACATTATATTTCCACTTTGAGTTAAAGAGATGATTTTTCCACGTTTTCCTGCAAGAACTCTTGTAACACCACTGATATGATCTTGTGGAACTCTAATATCAAGCTTTAATATTGGTTCTAATAATATTGGATTTGAAGTAAGAAATGCTTGAAATAATGCATCACGAAAAGCTGGCATTATTTGAGCTGGGCCTCTATGTGCAGGATCTTCGTGAATCATTGCATCAACTATTTTAACTAATAATCCTCTTATTGGTTCTCTTGCTAATGGTCCTTCTGCCATATTTAAACGAAATGCTTGAATTATAGTATCTTTTACTTCACGTAAATATTGAAGTCCTTTTGTTATATCAACAAGAACATTTACATATGAATCAATAGCCCAAATATTTCTAGCCATATCAGTATCCCAACCAGCTTGTTCACGTAATATCTTTGCTCTTTCACGTGAATCCATATCCTCATGAACAATACCTTTTTGTATCAATTCTATAGTTTTTTCATTTAAAGGTTCTACAGCTACATATATCCTATTGTGTTTATTAGGAGATTTTCCTTCAAATACATTTGATGACTTCAATATAGCTTCTCTATAAACTACAATTGGTGGAGATGTAACAATTTCAATACCACCAGTTCTTTGATTTAAATCCCAAAGTGCAATTTCAAGATGAAGACTGCCCATGCCTGCAATTATGTATTCTCCAGTTTCTTGATTTATCTTTATAGATAATGTTGGATCTTCAATTGCCATTTTATGTAATACATCTACTAATTTTGGTAAATCTTTACTATATTTTGGTTCTATAGCAATAGTAACAACAGGTTCACTAATATATTTCATTCTTTCGAAAGGAACAATATCCTTATAAGAAGGTCTTACAAGAGTTTCTCCTGCTCTTATATTTTCTAATCCTAATAAAGCAACAATATTTCCTGCTGATATTTCATTAGTGACTTCTCTATAAGGTCCCATATAAAGACTTACTTGTTGTACTCTTCCTTCAGTTTTAGCCATAATACCATAGAGAATTTCGCCTTCACTTACTGTACCAGAAAAAATTCTACCAGTAACTACAGGACCTGCATGAGGATCTACTACAACTTTATTTACACATATAATAAGAGGTCCATTCTCATCACATTCACACATAGCCTTACCTACTGGACTATTCAAATCTCCTTTCCATATTTTAGGTATTCTATATTTTTGTGCTTCTACAGGATTTGGTACATGATTTACTACCATATCAAGAATAGCTATATGAAGTGGAAGTTCTTTTTGTAGATATTCTAGATCATTTCTATTATATGCATCAATAATATCTGAAAACTTCAATCCTTTTGATTGAATTATTGGTAATGTAAAGCCCCATTTATGTAATGCAGATCCAAAAGCTACTTGTCCTTTACTTGGATTTACCTTCCATTTATCTCTAAATTCTGGATCTGCATAAGTTTCAATTAATGCATTAAACTCCTTAATAATCTTCATAAGACGATCTTGTATTTCTTGTGGAGTAAGACGCAATTCCTTTATGAGACGATCTATTTTATTTATATAAAGTAATGGTCTAACACGTTCCTCCATACTTTGTCTTATTACAGTTTCAGTTTGTGTCATTACACCTTCAACACTATCTACCACACATATACCTCCATCCATAACTCTTAAAGAACGAGTTACATGTCCTGTGAAGTCTACATGTCCTGGTGTATCAACAAGATTTATTACATAGCTTCTTCCATTCCATTCATGTAATAAACTAATATTTGCAGCTTTAACAGTCATTTGTCTTAACTGTTCTATTTCAACATAATCTAGTGCCAATACTTGAGCTGCTACTTTTTGTGATATAATACCTGCTCCAGCTAATAAACTATCAGATAATGTAGTTTTACCATGATCTACATGAGCTAAAGTACCTATATTTCTAATAAGTTCTTTATTCTTCATTAATTTTACAATTTCTTCAACCTGTCTATATTTTGGCAAGTTTAACGCCCCGTAAAATGCGAATACTTAGGTATTTTTTAAATTTTTGCATATTATTCTATTGTAGCATGACGCTTTTTAAGATCTTGTTCTGTTTTTCCAAGTCTTTGCATTAATTCTGCAACTAAACTATCAAAAAATACATTTAATGTAATTTCAAATAATGTACCTAATGGAACTAATGGTTCATGTTCTCCTAGAATTTGTCTTATAGTATAATCACTTTCTGTAGCAATTTTTGTTCTTCCAGGAACAATAACTACATAATCTGCTATTTTTGCTAATGGAGAATCTTTATGTGATGTAATAGCTATAACCTTTGCATGTACTTCTTTTGCTGCAGAAGCTGCAGTTATAATAAGTCTAGTAGTTCCTGAGCCTGATATAGCAATAACTACATCTCCTTCATAAACTGCAGGTGTTATAGTATCACCAAGTACATAAACATTAAATCCAAGATGCATTAAACGCATAGCAAAAGCTTTTCCTGCAAGTCCAGATCTTCCTACACCAACAATAAGAATTTTTTTATTATTTTGTAAAGCATCCAAAAGAATATTAATAAGTGTATTGACTTCAGAATCATTAATCATATCTGATGCTTTATAAACAAATTGACTTATTTCTTTCATAAGTTGTCTTAATGAATTTTCTTTAATACTATTTATATTAGACATACGAACTTTCTATATTTTTTTAGGAATTTAAACCTATTGTATGTAAGAGAATATCTTTAAAGATAAGAATGAATAAAGTAAAAATAATAATACAAATTATTATAAAAATAAAATCTATTTTGCTCATAGTTATTGTATAAAGAAAAGAACGAGTTTTAGAAGCACCAAAAGCTCTTGATTCCATAGCATCAGCAATAATTTCTGCTCTTCTTAAAGAAGAAATTATTAAAGGTATAAGAATAGGAATGTATTTCTTTACTTTTTGAAAAATATTCCCTTTTTCAAATTCTAAGCCTCTAGATTTTTGAGCATCTATTATAGTTTGAGCTTCTCTAGCTAAGGTAGGAACAAAACGCATTGCCATATTAAATGTAAGAACATATTCATAGGGTAATTTTAGTTTAATCATAGATTGCATTAGATCTTCTGGAGATGTTGAAAGAAAGAAAATAGAGAAAATAGAAATTAGAGAAACAAATCTTATTGCCATTGCTATTGAAATTATGATTGTATCTATGATATTACCTGTTGTCCAGAAAATTCCAATAAAATTAAATATAAATATAAAAACAATAAAGAATAAAGATCCTTTTATAGAAATAATCCATTTTTTTACTATTTTACCTAATATTGCCATAGGTAAAGAGGAAAGAAATATTAAAAATAGAATTATTGGATTTGTAAAATATACAGTCAATATTGTGAATAATATTAAGTAAACTAATTTTGCTCTAGGATCTAGTTTATGAATTATTGAGCTTTCTCGTTTATATTCAAAATAAAAGACCTTCATTATTCTTCACTTTCAATAATTTTTCTAATAAATGAAACTAATTTTTCAAAATTTATAGTAGGAGGACTTATATTAAGAGCTAATGAAATCTCTACTAATTGAGGAGGTAAAAGAGAATTTTCTAATAGTAATTTACTATTTGTTAACACTTCTTCTGTTGGACCATCAGCAACTATTCTTCCATCTGACATTATTATGCATCTGGGAATAAAATCAGCAACAAATTCTATATCATGAGTTACAATAATTACTGTTTTTCCTTCTTTATTTAATTTATTAATAAGATTAATTAGATTGAGTTTTTGACGATAATCCTGACCAATAGTAGGTTCATCAAGTATTAAAATTGATGGATCATAACATAAAACTGATGCAAGAGCTACTCTTTTTCTTTCACCACCACTTAACATAAAAGGAGATCTATTTCTATATTCTATGAGATCTAATTCATGAAGAATTTTTTCTACTCTTTCTTTTATTTCATTTTCTGGAAAATTAAAATTAATTAAAGCAAACATTATTTCCTTTTCAACAGTTTCTGCAAATAATTGATGATCAGGATTTTGAAATACAAATCCAACATGTCTAGCTAATACTGCAACTGTTGTCTCCTTTGTATTCATACCAAGAACCTCAACATATCCTCTTTGTGGTTTTAAAAGACCATTTATATGTTTTATGAGTGTGGTTTTTCCTGCACCATTTGGTCCTAATATTGCTAATAATTCTCCTTTATTTACTTTTAAATTTATATTTTTTAGAATGTCTTTACCTGGTTGATATGAGAAAAATACATTATGAAATTCTATCATTTTTTCACCTTTAATATATCTGCTAATACATTAGAAGATAAAGGACGTGAAGACAATCCCAATGTTTTTACAAGCTTTACAATTTTTGGAATGCCAATACCTATTGACTCAACTATATCAGAATATAGTACTTCCTCAGGAGGGCCTATAGCAATAATTCTACCTTCATTCATTATTACACATCTATCTACTATTTTTGCTACCATATCTAATCTATGTTCTATTAGTATTATTGTCATTTCATATTCCTTCTTTAAATTAAATAATAGATTTAATATAGAATATGCACTAAATGGATCTAAATTAGATGTGGGCTCATCAAGTACAAGTATCTTTGGCTTCATAGCAAGAAGAGCTGCTATAGCTACCTTTTGTTGTTCACCACCAGAAAGTTCATATGGTGATCTTTCTCTTAAATGAGAAATTCCAACCATTGCCATAGCTTCTTCAACTCTTCTTCTTATTTCCTCTCTGGATAGTCCAAGATTTTCTGGTCCAAATGCAATTTCTTTTTCAACAGATGTACAAAATAACTCATTTTCTGGATCTTGAAAGACTAAACCAACATGTTGTGCTATTTCATGTACTGGATGTTCTTTAGTAGATAAACCATCTATAATAACCTCTCCATTAAAATCACCATTATATGAATTTGGAATTAATCCATTTAAACACTTACATAATGTTGTCTTTCCACAACCTGTTGGACCTGTTATTAATAAGAATTCTCCTTTATCAATTGAAAGATTAATATTATATAAGCTAGGTTTATCAGAATTAGCATATTTAAATGTAAGATTACGAACTTCTATAATTCCCATTCTCATCATCCCCATGAAAAAATCAATCATTTTTTAGTATTAATTTCACATATTAAATGTTTTTGTATTTTTAATTTATTTGCAACTAATTCTAATACTTCAGATATTAAATCTTCAGTAAGTATATTAAGATTCATACTTGCAGCTGTAGGATGACCTCCTCCTTGACCTGAGAATTTTTTAATTAATGGTCTTATTATATCAGTAACTAGATTAAGTCCTGTTTGATTATAAAATATCTCTCTAACTCTTCCTGTTAATCTTTTTTCAGATTCATTTATTACAAAGGCTAAATCTGCTCCAATATCAATAAGAGTACGAGCAACTGATGCTTCAAATGCACTTACATGTGTAAAGGCAATTATCCAAGAAGAGGCTTTAAATATTCTCATTCTAGAACATCCCTTAATCTTTGCCATTTTTTCAGAGAAATTCTGTTCTAAAGATAAAAGTTGAAGTATCTTTTCTATATCTACACCTTTATTTATTAATTCATAAGCAAGTGAAATAGATTTTTTAGGATTTATAAGAAAACGTCTTGAATCATAAATAATACCAGCTAATAAAGCTTCTAGTATTTTCTTATCTGAGATATAATCTTTTATAGTTTCATAAATTATTTCACATGTAGATGTAGCTTCTCTTACAATAGAAAATATAGCCTTACTAATAGTTTGTTCATCAGGAACATGATGATCAATAATAATGTAGGGAATTGATCTTTCTTCTATATATGATTTAACTAATGGTATTTGATCTAAGGATGAAGTATCTATAAGTATGAATATATCAGGTGATGAAAACTCAAAATGAGTCATTATATTAAGATAATCTATAAATGGAATAGAAGAAGAACTTATTGATTCAGGAGTATAAATTGTTATATTTTTATTACTAAGAAAATTTTTAATAAAATTATATATTGCATAAGCAGATCCCAAACTATCAATATCAGCATTAGGATGACATACAATTGTTATATTTCTAAAGGGATCAAGTATTTTTAATAATTCTGACATAGTATTTTACCTCTTATAAAGTTATCAATTGCAATTAATGCAGCATCAATTGCTTCATCTAATAGTTTTTCTAAATCTATTTTTATTATTGTATTAATATAAATATCAATAGTAAATTGATTATTTTCATAAATTACAGAAATATCAAATGAAGTTATTAGTTTTGGATTTATATGTAGAGTAATGTACTTATAAGCTTCTTTTTCTCCAATTTTACATGCCTCTTTAATAATTTCATTTGATACATTAGTAATTTCATTTGACATGGTTAATAATATGCTTATGAGCTAGGTGGTATTCCAGATAAACTAGCTTGTATAGTTCTCCTAAGTTCTTCAAGTTGTTGTCTTAAGCGTTGTTCTTGTTTTTCTATAGTTTTTATTCTTAATTCAAGTTCTTCTTTTTTTTCATTAAGTTCACTCATTACTTTACTTTTTTCAGTTTTAAAAAGTAAATTACCAACTGATTGATATATTAAAGCATCATCAGATAGTTTAGAACATTCCTGAATTGCTCTTTCTACTTCTCTTAATTCAACTTCAAATTGTTGTTTACGAAGTAAAAGTGCCTTATATTGTTCTTGTTGTTCTTGTAAACGTAGTATTTGATGTTGTAATTGAGGAGGAATTTGTTTTGACATACTATACCACTCTTTTCATAGATTATTTAGCAATTCTACTTTTATTTGTTTTGGAGATATTTTTCTTTCCAGGAGAATATTTCTAAACATGAGTTTATCCATCTTAAATAAGAATTAAGTATAGCTCTTAAACTAGGAATAGTTTTTGTTTCTATATATAGATGTATACTATTATCATTGATTTTTATTATTGATATTTTTGAAGATTTTGTAGTTTTAACCTCAGGAATAAGAATTTTATAAATATTATTAGCTACAATTGGATCATCAATATTTATTATAAGTTTTGATTTTATTGGAAATTCCATAATTATTACTTAAAAAATTTAACTTTATCTTCTTTTATATATCCTTTTAATATTATTTTTGGACCACAAAATAGATCTGTTTTATTATCAATAAATTGAATTTCTGCAAAACCTTCTTTATTTTTATTTATTTCAATTCTTGTAATATTTTCATTAGAGATTTCTTCAGAAGAAATTGCTAATTTAATGAGCTCACATAATTCTTTTAGTTCTTCATTTTTAAGAACTAATTTAATTGAGTTATTTTTTGTTGATTTTGAATATAAAGTACCTAATTCTCTCTTTAATGCTACTCCTTTTATAAAAATTGCACCAATTTTTTCATTTCTATCTACATTAAAAAAGTTAATCATTCCAGGATTTCCATGTCTAGAATATACAATCCAGATTCTATTTGCTTTAATTGAAGAAGCATAATTAAAAAGTGAGAGTATATTCATTTTTCCACGTGTATGATAATAAAATAACAAAGAAGTTGAGGCTAGATCTTTACAAAAATTTCTAATACGAGGATTAGGTCTTAAAGATGTTGTTAAAAGAATATACATATTAATCTATTTTCTTTCTTTTATACTTTTGAGTTCCTCAGGTAGTAAAGTCTTGCCCATTATGGTTTGAGCTATGTAAGCTCCTCCTGCAAATTTAATTCCACATGATTTACATATCCATATTCCTGCAGCTTCTCTTCTTAGTGTATCTATGGAATAACATTTAGGACATTTTTGACCTTTTACTTTTAATTTTATTGCTAATATACGCTTTCTTATAGTAGAGCCATATCTTGGACCATAACAACCTACAGGACCTGTGATCTTACCCATTATCTACCACCACAAGGAATAATTTTTCTTACTTCCTGGCTTTTAACTTTAGCGATATCAATAGCTCTTAGAATTTCTTCATAAGTAAATGTACCTTTTCCACCTTTTTGTATAGCACAAACATATTCTTGATTATCCTCTCCTTCAACAAAAGCTATACTTATTCTACAATCCATAACTTCTTCTTCTTCAAGTGAGGGATCAACAAGTAGTTTATCACCAATCTTTGCTAAGGTTATAATAATTGGTAAAGAATTTATTGGTAATGGTTCATATTCATCTAATATTTTTACTTCATTTCCAATGATTTCTGTTTTTGGAACTTTAGCTGTTATAAGTGCACATAAAGAAGCTAAAGCTGAGGCATCTATAAGATTTCCACAATGATCAAAAATAAATATATCAACCCATACTGTCCATACTTTTTTACCAGGTATTAAGCATAGTTTTTGTGTATTAATTGCTTTACCTCCTCTTAATGCTCTATCTACAATTCTTGCTAATTCTATTGCATTTTCATCAGGTGGTCCAGCTTCAAAAGATGGAGATGCTAAAGGTAAAAATTCTGCATTTACAGACAATACACCTTCATTTGGTATATCAGGAAAAGGCTCACTGACTTCAAATTTAATACCTACAATTACATATGTATCACCTAGTTTAACACTAGCAGAACCTTCAGCTTTATCTAAGATATTTGTATTAATTTCAATTCTTCTAAGATCTACTAATCCACGACCATCAATTCTTTTTCCACTTTCAGCAAGTTCATAAATTTGTTTCTTCTTTAAATAAGGAATAGGACTTGTTGTCATTATTTTTCCTCCTTAACATTTTTAAAATATGATTCTAAGGCTTCTTTTTGTTTCTTATATACTTCCATACATCCTTTTTTTGCAAGTTCTAAAGATTTTTTAAATTCTTCACTAGTTAGCATTCCATCCATTTGCAATAATGTTATTACATTTTTAGATGGCATCATAGCAATAGGCATATCTGAGGAGCCATATTTATCTTCTTCATCCATAACATCTAGGACTATTTGATTATCAACTTTTGCAACTGCAACACTAGCAACTAGGTCTCTCATAGGTATTCCAGCATCAGCAAGAGCTAAAGAAGCTGCAGAAATAGCTGCACATCTAGTACTTCCATCAGCCTGAATTACTTCAGCAAAGATATCAATTGTTGTTCTAGGAAATAATTCTACAAATATTGCTGGTTCTAGAGCTTCACGTATTACTTTTGAAAGTTCTATTTCTCTTCTTGAAGGAGCTGGAGATTTTCTTTCTTTAACAGAAAATGGTGCCATATGATAACGAGCTTGTATTATACATCTATCAGGAACAGCAAGATGTTTTGGATGTAATTCTCTTGGACCATAAACACCCACAATAACTTTTGTTTTCCCCAATTCTATATATGCAGAACCATCTGCATTTTTAAGAATACCAATTTTAAATTTTATTGGCCTAATTTCATCAAATTTTCTTCCATCCAATCTTCTCCCATCATCAGATATTAGTTTTTTCCTTTCCATTTAATACCCTCCTTTTGCTTATAAGATCATAAACTCTATCTGTCAATCCTGTAGTATGTGCTTCACTTTCTATTTTTTTTATCGCTTCAACTACTAAAATTTCATCCTCTCTATTCCTTCCAGAAATCCATACTCGACCATTTTGACCAACATGAATTTGACAACCTGTTTCTTTTTTAAGCATATTTATCATAGAGCCTTTTTTCCCAATTATTCTTGGAACTCTTGTTGGATCTACTTCAATAACAGTACCTCTTTCAATTTTTCCAAGTCCATGTTCCTTTGTTGTAAGTGTAGGATTCTTTGTACGATCAAAAGAAGTAACTTTAGCAATTATTAGCTCTCCTACATCTAGATAGTTTCTAATATCTTCTTTCATGATATTAAGAGGTTTAGAAAGAAAATCTTTTGCAAAAAGAATAGCATTCCAAGGAGATCTTATATCTACTATCCATGCTGTAGTTGTAATATCAATCACTTTACCAATTAGTATATCTCCAACAGAAGGTATATAACAACCTCTTAATGGTATAACATTTACGATCTTATCTCTTAATTCAGCTAAACCAATAACTGTTGCATAAAATCTATTTCCTTCTTTGTATACATTCTTACCAACTTCATAATTTCCTTCAGCTAACATATAACCAGGTATAACTATTTGTCTTTGAGAAAAGTAAATCAAATCAATAACACCTCATGTTCTTCTTATTATATTTACTATAATATCTCCTCTTGATATTTCATTAAGACGATCAATTACAGTTTGTTGAATACCAGCAGGAATAGTGACTTCTCCTCTCCAAGAGCCATCAGATAGCCATTCTGATTTTGAAAGTTCTCCTGTTTTAGATATATAATCTTTTACTTTACTTGCATATTCTTTTTTTGCATGAATAGAAAGAGTAACTTGACTTATTTTTAATGGAAGTATTGTCCTGAGTGCTTTTATAACATCATTTGCTTGTTGTTCAACAGGTTTAAAAGGATCTATGCTAATTCTAATATTCTCCATAGCATTTTCTATTCTAGTAGGAGGATGTGGTAAGCCAGTATGTGGATCTATACAATTACGAGTAATAAATGCAATTATTTGTTTTTTCTTATTTTCTATCATTTGACGACGTTGTTCTGTTGTAAGTTGAAGTTCTCCTTTTTTAATTATTGTGGTAACAATAGTTTTTAGATCTGTAGTACCAAAGTTTTTAATTATTGATGTTTCAGAAGCTTTTTCACCTTTTTTAGCATCTTTATATATAATATCACTTATAAGTAATTCTTTTAAATCTACATCTTTTCCATTTTTAAGTAACCATGCTAATTCAGGATCTACTAGTATTTCAAAATGTTCTTTATTAATTATAAGTCTAGCAATTACTTTTTCTTTAGGCATTTATTTCGCCTTAACTTCATCTATATATTTAGATATGACTTCCATAGGAAGAATTTCAAATTTTCCTGTAGTCTTACTTGCTATTGCTATTTCTACTCTTGTAGGTTCTAATCCACCTTCTATAACCATTGCTAATGCTTTTAGAGCAAGATTTATAGCTGATGATAAAGTTATTTTTTCATTATAATTTTTCTCAAAGAATTCAGTTACAGTTTGAGCACCTGCACCAATAGCAACAGCAAAGTAACCAGCGTATGCACCACTTGGTTCTGTCATAAATAATCTTGGACCAACTTTATCTACACCTGCAATTAATAAAGATACTCCAAATGGTCTTACTCCAGCATGTTGAGTATAAAGTTGCTTTATACTACTAACTCTTTTAGTTAATACTTCTATATCAATAATATCATCATAGAGTATACGATTGATTTGAGCTTCTTGTCTTGCTTGATCAATTAATATTCTTGCATCTGAAGATAAACCTGCAAAAGTTGCTCCAACATGCTCATCTATTTTCAAAATCTTTTCCATTGAAGATGGATCAATTAATGGACTTATTTTTCTTTTTTCTACTGCAAGTACAACACCATCTAAACATCTTATACCTAATGCAGTCCATCCTCTTCTTACAGCTTCTAAAGCATATTCTACTTGAAATAAACGACCATCTGGTGAAAATATAGTTATCGCTCTATCGTAACCTAGACCTGGAGGTGTGAACATACTTTTTCACCATATACCTAATACAATATTATCTTTAAAAATATATATTTACTTGTATCTTTTAAATATAAAAATTATGTTATATCTTTAGTTTTTCTTTCAAATAATGTAGGAATATACTTTTTAACTAATGAAAGCATTTCTTCATCAGAAATTACTAATGCATTTTCTTCTTCAAATCTCTTTAATACTTCATTATATATTTTTAATACCCTTGGATCATCTTTTTCTATTTTTTCATTATTCTTTAATTTAAAGTAATGATTGATCCAAAAAGCAATACCAGCAGTTCCAGAATATGGAGTTATAGAAACAGTAGGAGAAACTCCTAATAATTTTTCAGTATCGAATGGTAGATACATTTCAATATTTTTAAGTGTGCCATCTGCATGAATACCAGCTCTTGTTACTGTAAAATTACTACCAACTATTGGATAATATTGTGGAATTTCATAGCCAATTACTTTTCTATAATATTCTGCTACTTCTGTTATAGCAAGTGTATCAATACCATCAAGATCTCCTTTTATAGAAGCATAAATAAAGACCATAGCCTCTAATGGTACATTTCCAGCTCTTTCTCCTATACCAAATAAAGTAGTATTATTTAGAGCTGCTCCATATAACCATGCAGCAGTAGCATTTGCAACACCCATATGAAAATCATTATGACCATGAAATTCAAGCCATTCTGAAGGTACATCACAAATATTATGAAGTATCCATACAATTTTTGGTATACTTCTTGGTAATGCTGCTTGAGGCCATGGAAGGCCTAAACCTAAGGTATCAGGAATTCTCACTTTTACTGGTAATCTATATTTCTCTGATAAACGCATAAGAGATTTTACAAAAGGGACAACAACTCCTAGTATATCAGCTCTTGTACAATCTTCAATATGTGCTCGCATAACTATACCAGATTTAAGACCTTCTTCTATTACTTCAAGATATTTGGATATTACCTGAGATCGACTTAAACCTTTAAATTTATAAAATATGTGATAGTCTGAAATTGATGCTAACATTCCAACTTCTTTAACCTTAGCCTCTTTTGCATGTTTAAGATCTTCTTTACTAGCTCTAATCCATCCACTTACAACAGGATATGGATAATTAAGTTCTAAAAGTTTACTAACTGCTTCTTTATCACGTTTTGTATAAAGAAAACATTCACTCATTAGTATTTTTCCCTTTGGTCCGCCTATCTTGTGTAAATACTTATATAATGTAACTATTTGATCTACTGTATATGGTGCTCTAGCTTGTTGTCCATCTCTAAATGAAGTATCTGTAATCCATAATTCCCCAGGAATATCCTGAGGTACTATTACTCCATCCCATAGAATTTTTGGAGGATTTGAAAATGGAAATATCTCCTTGTAAAGCTTAGGTTCTGGTGAATCTAAAATTTGATAGTCAGGATAGTCTATACATTCTCTATTTATCATTCTAATTAGCTCTCTTCCTTTTTCATTCAATATATTTTACCTCCTTTTTTTTAATGTGTAAAATAGTAAAGGACAAATATTTTTAAATTATTTGAAAATGGAAAAGATAGAATATAAATTTTACTTAGAAAAATAGTCAAATTTTACAATTGGAAATCTCACTATTTTATAATAAGTAATCCATTTCTTCAAGCATATTATAAGAAATAATTAATAATAATCCGATGATTAAAAATTCTCAATTAATTGGGTCAGTTGGATACTTTTCAACATAAGTTTTCTGGTGACTGGGACGGCTTCCTCATCCCCATTTCAATAATAATAGAACAAGTTTTTATTTTTTCCTTTAATTTTTTTATAGTTCCAGAGGTAATAATAGAAGTTATAGTAAATTTTTTTGAAGTTATAGTAATTTTTGGGCCATACAATCTTTTGAAAACTTCCCATGATTTATGATCTATCCTTATGATAACAAAGGGTAATTTTTTAAATACAATCTTTATTTCATGAGGTAGTAAAATAGCTTTAACATGAAATATTATTTCATGATCATAAGGATTTCCTGAAACTTTAAATAGAATATATCTTGATCTAAATATTTTCATAACTTACTTAATAGAACTAGAGGGTTTAATACATTTATCTTAATTTTTATAACATCATCAAGAAATGAAAGTTTGATTGTTCCAAGATAAGCATATTGTTTATCTATTCTCAAAAATATAGATCTATCATCACAATATAATGATGGATTATTTTTTATAAGAGTGAGTTCTTCTTTTGAAATTGATTTTATTATAAATTCAAATATTTCATTTGCAATATCAGGATTATTTATTTCTAGATTTAATATTGTAATGGGATTACCATAATGACCTTTTACATTTACTTCATTTATAGTGAATTTATTTACTAAATTCCTAGGTATTATATTAAATATAGCAGATTTTACTTTCTCTTTATCTTCAGTTGCATGTACTATTGTGCTTAAAGATATAGAATAAATTTTATACTCCTTCATATTTAACATTAATATTCTCTACTTGGTCTAAGTTTTTCTGCACTTTTTCCTCTATTACGTAAACCTCTACTCTTACGTCCTGCAGGAGTAAGACCTCTAAATACTCTTCCTCTTTGTTTTGTAATCCATGATAAGTCTTTATCTGAAATTATAGCAGGATGATGTGGATCAACAAGTATTACTTCATACCATGAAAATCTTCCATCAGAAGCTACCCAATAACTTCCTAATACTTCCATATTTGGAAATTTTCTAGCAGCACGTTCCTCAGCAATCCATTGTAAGTTCTTTTTTGATGGATGAATCATTCCCATACGTTTTGGACGTCTACCAGTTCTTGGTCTACTTACATTCATAAAACCTCTTCTAACTCTTACTCTTGCTACAATAATACCTTGTTTAGCTTTATAGCCAAGAGCTCTTGCTTTATTTATACG
Organism: uncultured Nitrososphaerota archaeon; assembly: GCA_964617245.1. Classification (GTDB taxonomy): domain Archaea; phylum Thermoproteota; class Methanomethylicia; order Methanomethylicales; family Methanomethylicaceae; genus WYZ-LMO11. The sequence continues at coordinate 76,645 of CAZTWF010000106.1, read as the reverse complement.
TGTAGGATGTTCTATTTTAACAACTGTTGGCTCTCTTCTCCATTTAACTAATCTCATCATTCTTATAGATTTAAGTATACCTTCATTAGGATGACGCCACATTTCTGCAAGATATCTATACATTTTTATCCCCTAGTTAGACGATTTAAAGAGTTTAATAATATTTTCGGCCATTAAGATTGCACCTTTAATTTGAGCTTCATATGTTTGTGCACCTATATGAGGAGTAGTAATTACATTAGGTAGAGATATTAATTCTTTTTCCCAATCTTCTTTTGGAGGTTCATTTTCAAATACATCAAGAGCTACTCCAGCAACTTTTCCAGTTTTAATAGCATTAAGTAAATCCTTAGTATTAATAATTTCTCCTCTTGAAGTATTAATTATATAAACACCATTACGCATAAGAGAAATTGTTTTAGAATTTATCATATATTTTGTTTGTGGTGTTAAAGGTACATGAATTGTAATTATATCAGAATTCATTAATAATTCTTCAAGTGATGATACATAAATAGCATTAAGTTTTTCTATTTCTTCTCTTATTAGATCATAATCTATTATATCATATACAATTATTTTCATATTAAATGCTTTTGCTCTTTCAGCTACTGCTCTACCTATTCTTCCAAAACCAATAATTCCTAGAGTTTTACCAAATAATTCATAACCATATAAATTCTTTTTCTCCCATAATCCTTTTTTCATAGATTCTATAGCTCTATATGTTCCACGAATTAAATTTAAAATTAGTGAAATTGTAAGTTCTGCTACTGCAATAGTAGACATTTCAGGAGTATTAATTACTTTTATACCTTTTTCTTCAGCAGTCTTAACATCAATATTATCTAATCCAACACCAACTCTTCCAATGAATTTAAGTCTTTTTGCTGCTTCTATAACTTCTTTTGTTACTTTTGTTCTCCCTCTTACAATTAATATATCATAATTATGAATTATTTTTATTAATTCTTCTTTTGAAATATTTGGAAGATCATCTACTTCAAAACCAGCATTTCTAAGTCTAATTATACATTCTTTATCAATATCATCAGCAATTAATACTTTCATTTTAATATCCCAAAAATGCAATATTTTATTACATAAAAAAGTTTTTCTCTTTAATATTTTAAGTTATAATAAGACTAGTTATGATTGTAGGAATAATTGGAAAAACAAATGTTGGAAAATCAACATTTTTTTCAGCTGTTACTTTAATACCTGTAAAGATAAGTAATATTCCATTCACAACAATTGAACCAAATAAGGGAATAACTAGTATAAGATTTCCTTGTGTGTGTAAAGAATTAGGAGTAAAAGATAATCCAAGAAATTCTAAGTGTATTAATGGTATAAGATGGGTCCCTGTAGAAATTGTAGATGTAGCAGGACTTGTTCCAGAAGCACATAAAGGAAGGGGTCTTGGAAATAAATTTTTAGATGATCTAAGACAAGTTGATGGATTTATTCATATTGTAGATGCTTCTGGATCAACAGATATAAATGGAAATCCTTGTGAAATAGGAAAAGGAGATCCTGTAGAAGATATAAAATTTATAGAATATGAAATTATAATGTGGTTATTTCAAATATTAAAAAAAGATTGGAATAAAATAGTAAAAAGAGTTTTACAACAGAAAGAAGATATTGTTACAGTAATTTATGATAGATTATCTGGCCTTATGATTAGTAAAAAACATATTATCATGACATTAAAATCAAGAGATGAATTTAATAAAAGCATAGATAAATGGACTGATGAAGAAATAATAGAATTTGTAAAGATATTAAGAAAAATAGCCAAGCCTATGGTAATTGCAGCTAATAAGATAGATTTGCCAAAAGCAGAAGATAATATCAATAGAATAAAATCTGAATTTAAAGATTATACTATTATTCCCTGTTCTGCTGAAGCTGAACTTTTATTAAGATTAGCAGCAAAAAAAGGATTAATAGAATATATGCCTGGAGATTCATATTTTAAAATTTTAAAGTATAATGAATTAAATGAAAAACAAAAGGAAGCACTTAGTAGAGTTGAAGGAATTTTAAAGAGTTGGGGTAGTACAGGAGTACAAGAAGCTTTAGAAAGTATTTATAAGAAAGAATTAAAAATGATAGCAGTATTTCCTGTAGAAGATGTAGTAAAGCTTTCAGATAGTAAAGGAAATGTATTACCAGATGTCTTCATATTACAAGAAGGAGCTACAGTTGTAGATCTTGCATATAAAATTCATACTGATTTAGGAAATAATTTCTTATATGCAATAAATGTTAAAACAGGACAAAGAATTGGAGGAAATTATATCTTGAAAAATGGAGATATAATTAAGATAGTTTCAGCTAAATAAATGAAAATTAAATTTATTTAAAAGCTCTAAAGTAGTATCCTGGTTCTCTTTTTTTACCAAAAGATCTTACACCTTTTTCTTTTATTCTTTTTCTTAAACTTTCTGCATATTCTTCACTTATTTCTTTACGTTTTTCAAGAAAATCTATAATTTCAAGAGCTTCTTCATCTTTTTCGCATCTTTTTATAAAGTCTATGACTGTTGGATTATAGCCTCTGCTTTTATCTACTTTTAAAGTAATACCATTATTTTCTTCTAATTCTTTTGCAATATTAGGAAATAGTTTCTTGAATTCTTCTTTCGAAATTCTCATTTAATATCTCCCATTACTTTTGTAAAATCTTTTTTCAATATAGATATAGGAAATGCTCCTTTTATTTCTTCCCATGGTAATGGTTCTTCAATAGATCTAGGCTTATATATATCTTCTGGATGTTTTTTATAATGTTTTAATACTCTTCGCCAAGATCCTAAATCACCACTACCTCCAGCTTTAATATCTTCTAATAATAGTTTTAGTAATTCTGATGCTTCTTGTCCAGCAGTAGAAAGATATGCTTGAATAGCACACCATCTATAGTCTAATGATTCAATTCTTTTTATTCCTAAAGCTCTTGCCTTTTTATAAAAAATAATAAGACGATTTTTATAATCTTCTTTTGATATTAATGGTAACCATTGAAATGGTGTATTAGCTTTTGGAATTAATGGATTTATTGATATATGAATTGATGATGGAGAAAAACCTAATGAAATTATTCTTGATAGGAAAATATCTAAATCATTAAAATCTTCAGTTTTTTCACCAGGAATACCCAACATAAAATATAACTTAAGATTTTTTATACCAGCTTCTTTTGCTTTTTTTATTATATCAAAGAATAGATCATTATCAAATTTCTTATTAATTATATTTCTTAAATGTTCACAATGAGATTCAGGTGCTATTGTTAATGTATGCTGTCCACTGGAAGCAATTAATTTAATAAGTTCATCATCTATTTCTGCTATTCTTATAGATGGTACTGAAAAATTAATTTTCTTTTCATTAAGAAATAGAAGAATATCTTTTATCTGAGAATGATCAAGAAATGCAGAACTAATAATAACCAATTTATTAGTTTGAGTTAATAATAATCCATCTTCAATAATATTAATTATATTCTTTAGAGATCTTTCTCTTTTTGGAAAATATAAAAAATATTCAAGACAAAATCTACAACCAATTTTACAACCTCTACTTACTTCAAGTAAAAATGATGAAGTAAATGTGTCTTTTAAATTTGAAATAACCTGTCTTATTGCATGAGGAGCAAAATCTAAATCTTTTACATATATTCTTTCTGTTAATTTTCCTGGCTTATATAATCCAGGTATAGATGTATATACTTCTTTTAAATTTCTATTTACTAAAGAATCTAATAATATATCAATAATCGGTTCTACTTCACCAATAACAAAGAAATCAATAAATTTAGCTAATGGTATTGGATTTGAAGATATTGCAGGTCCTCCTGCAATAATAATAGGAAAATTACGCTTATCAGTTTCTAATGGTATTGATGATGATGAAAGCATATCTAAAAAACGAATATAATCCATTTCATGTTGAAAAGAAACTCCTATTACATCAAAATAATTTAAAGGTAATCTAGATTCAATACTTACTGGTTTTGTTCTATATCCTGAAAAAAAGAAACGTTCACAAACAATATCTTCTCTATTATTAATAACTTCATAAAGTAAACGAATGGCAAGATTACTCATTCCCACATTATATATGTTAGGATATACTAGTGCAAATTTTAATTTTACTTTACGATGATCTTTTATTATTGTATTTTTTTCTATTATCATTTTTCTTTTAATTCTACTTCAAATTTTTGAGTTAAAAAAGAATTTCTTGGTACATTTTTATAAACAAATGTATTAGGTGCAATCCAACAATTTGGTCCAATTTTTATACCTGGATTTATACTAACATTTATCCCAGTCTTAACATTATCACCAATAAATGCTCCAAGTTTTCTTTTTCCACTATCAATTTTCTCTCCTTTTATTGTTACTTTTATAGTACTTTCATTAAATTTTAAATTTGCAATTATTGTTCCTGCTCCAATATTACATTTTGCTCCTATTACACTATCTCCAATATAAGAAAGATGACTAATATGAGTATCTTCCATAATTATACTATTCTTAATTTCACAAGCATTTCCTATTCTTACATTTTTACATAAATAAGTATATGAACGAATATAACAATTTGGACCTACTTTACATCCAGAAGAAATCCAAACAGGACCTTCAATATAAGTTCCAGAAAGAATTTTAGCATCTTTTTCAATTACTACATTACCATTTATATGAACGCCATCTTCTACATAACCATGAATAATTTTTTTATTAATTTTTAAATCCATAAGAAGTTTATTAGCATCTAATATATCCCAAGGTTTTCCTACATCAACCCATTTATCTTCTTCTGATCTCACTACAAGAAATTTTTCATTTTCCTTTATTGCTATATTTATTGATGATGTTAATTCTATTTCTCCACGAATAGATTTTTCAGTTTTTTCTATAAATTTAAATATTTCAGGCTTAAATATATACATTCCACCATTAATAATTCCTAATTCATTAATCTCTGGTTTTTCTTCTATTTTAGTTAAAAATTCTCCATTAGTAATTAATAATCCAAAATCTTTAACATTCTTCACATAAACTCCTAATATAACGCCAAGATATTTTTCATTGTAAGATGATATTAAATTAGAAATAACAGAAGGATGAAAAATAATATCACCATATACAACTATAAATGATTCATTATTAATTAAATCTTTACATGAATAAAGAGCATGAGCTGTTCCTTCTAATGTCTTTTGTTCTACATAATTTATTTTTACTGAAAATTTTGAACCATCACCTAAATATGATTTTATTAATTCGCCCATATAGTTTATAACAATTATTATTTCATTAATACCATTTTCTTTAAGTGCATTTATTATATGTTCAATTAATGGAGCTCCAGCAATAGGAATTAAATGTTTTGGTCTACTTATTGTAAATGGATCTAATCTTGTACCTTTACCAGCAGCAAGAATTATGGCTTTCGTATTTTAGTCACCTTTAATTATAAACTCTGTAATTGAAGAAATAAGATTTTTTACTTTATCTTTAAACATTGATTCTATAGTTATTCTTATCAATGGCTCAGTTCCAGAAGGTCTTATTAAAATCCATGTAAAATCATCCCATGAAATTCTAATACCATCAATATATGAAATATTAGCATCAGGATATAATTTAGGAATTTCATTTATTATTCTTTTCATAGTGGTAATTTTGTCCTTACATGGTATATTTTTTCTTTCTATAAAGAAATTAGGAAGATTATTTAAAAGTTCTGAAGGTTTTATTTCTTCATAATCTAGAAAATTTAAAAATATAATTGATGATAGAACACCATCTGGACATTTTATTATATTTGGAAATATCCAAGCACCACAAGGTTCTCCTCCAAAACATGCATCTTTTTTAATTATTTCTTCTACAATATATGGATCACCAACTTTTGATCTATAGACTTTTCCTCCAATAGAATTTATAATATAGTCTACAATTGATGATGTATCTACATTTACAATTATTGGTTTATTTGAATTAGAAGCAATAAATTTAGCTATATGAGCTAAAGCAATATCTTGAGGAATAACATTACCATTTTCATCAATTATTAAAACTCTATCACCATCACCATCATATGCAAATCCAATATCTAAAGAATGTTTTCTAATAAGATCAGATAATAATTTTGAAGAACATTCATTTGGTTCAGCACCTCTTCCAGGAAATCTACCATCTAAATTAATATTTATTGTCTTAACTTCATGACCTACATTATGAAATATTAATGGAGCAGTTAATGATGTAGTTCCATTTCCTGGATCTAATCCAATTCTCCATTTTCTTTTTGTATTTATTTGAGAAATAAGAAATTCTATATATTCATATATACCGTGAAAATTCTTAACATTTCCTAATGAATCCCAATTAGAATAATTTATAGGAATTTCAAGAAGATTTTTATAAAAAGATGAGGTAACAGGAATTCCATCTTTATTAAATATTTTTAATCCATTATATTCAGGAGGATTATGACTAGCTGTTATAGCAATACCACCTGTATAATCCCTGGCATAAAATGCAATTGCAGGAGTAGGAGCTAGACCAATAAATATAGAATTAGAGCCTCCTGCACAGATTCCATTAACTAAACTATTAGCTAGTAAATAAGAAGTTAAACGAACATCATGACCAATTACATATTCACCTTTTTTAATATTAGATATTGCTAAACCAATTTTCATACAAAATTCAGGAGATATCTCACTTATAGCTAATCCTCTAATTCCAGAAGAACTTATAATTTCTTTCATAAAATTAAATATTTAAAATTGATAATTTATTTTTAATTATTAAGTTGTTGCTTGTGTTGTTACCAATACTTGTGGTGCTTCTAATAATTTACTTTTTCTAACTTCTAATTTCCTCAATGGATATATTTTCTTAGCCTCATTATAGATCTCTGAAGCTATTTTACCTAATACTAATTGTTGAGCAAGCTCATCATAAAGTAATTGTCCATCCTTCTTTGTAACAATATCCTCCATTATTTTTCTTATAGCATGTGCTTGTGATGTTTTTGCTCTTGCTGCAGTAATTGCAATTATACTAATTCGCATTTTATATCCATCTTTTGAAGTGATATCAAATATACCATCTATACGTGTTGTTCCTCTTCTTACAAGACTTCTTAAATAATCTCTAGCAAAATCATGACCATAAAACATTGTATAAGCTTTATCACCTTCAACTTTTATTATTTTAAAATATAATTTAATATAAAGTTGAGAAATTGATTCAGTTATATCATAAAGAGTAGTTTCAACTATTCTACCAATAAGTTTTTGTGGAGAGTCTGAAATAGTTCTTCCTATTTCAAGGTTTCCAAATGAAGATGGTGCAATGATAGTGTACCATTTCTTTTGTCGCCATTTTTCTTTTAGTTTTGTTGTAGGTTGTTTAGAGGACATTTATTCTTCCCTCATTACAAAATATAAAACCCTAATATAAGCTTTAAGTAGTTGGGGGGAACTCTTTTAAAATTTTTTCTGTTAAATAAATACATATTAATAAATCATCTATAGTTCTCAAAAATGATGGAATATCATCAGTAGAGAAAATTTTTATTGATAGAAAAGAATTTTCTATACTTACTTGTATATTAGTATTAATAGGAGTTTCATAATTATCTGGTGTTATTGATTTTTCTATTATTTTTGCTATTTTTTCATTTTCACATGGAATTTTAATTTGTAGTTCTAACTTCAGTTTTAATCACCTGAGATTCTTTTATTAATTTATTAAGATATTCAAGAAATTCTTCTTCTTTTCCTATAGGAATTTGTGCGCCTGCTGCAATATTATGCCCTCCTCCTATACCATTACATTTTTTAGCTGCTTCTCTGATTAAAATACCAAGGTTTATACCTTTATTTACTAAATCTATTGTAGCTCTTGCAGAAACCTTAACAAAATTTTTAGATTTAGAAAAACCTATAATTGGTTTCTCTAATGAAAATGGTTTACTACCATATAACATAGAAATCAGAGGAGCTATCATTTTTTCATCTACAATATCTCCTCCAAAAATTGCTTGTACATATGATAATATCTTTATAGAGTTATTACTAGAAAATAGCCAATTTATATAATATGATAATTTTTGCTTATAATTCTGAAGAACTTGCTTAAGTTCATCTAATGCATTATTTCTATCACCTAAGCAAATAGCAATACCAAGACTATACCTATTCATACGACCACATGCATTTATAGATGAAGAAAACTCTCTTGCATCATATAAAGGAGAATCGATCGGTTCATTAGGAAATATATAAACTGTCCCTATGATTTTTTCTGCTTCCTTACTTGAAAAACCAAGAGAAATTAAATATTTTATTAATCCACTTACTAATAATTTAATTTCTTCATTTGATAAATCAGATAATGTTTTCCAATTACCATCTGGTCTTTTTGGTTCTATACCAAGATTTTTAATAAACTTAAGACAAGCTCCTTCATTACCAGTTAAGCCAGGCAAATAGGGCTCTATAGTATTTGCTAAACATTGTATAATTGGTCTAGATTCAAAACCATGTAATCTTAAACCTAATTTTTTCTTTAATAAGTTCATTTTTTCTGCATCTTGAGAGATCTTCTCATTAAGACCAATAAGTGAGTTTTTTTCTCCTCTATCTTGAAGATCTCCAAGAGCTCCAACAATTGCAATTTGTGATAAATAAATATTTTTATCATCAATTTCCTTAGCTAAAAGATATGCTAAACCAGAAGATGAGATATCTTTTGCTCCATCAAATCCAAAATAATGTGGATTTATCTCATTTTCTAATTCAGAGGATTCTGGCTGATGATGATCTATAATAAAAATACTTTTTCTTTCAATAGAACTTATAAGAGATTTCTGACCACTCCCCATATCACTAAATATTATATATTCATAATTCAAAGATTTTATTTCATTTATAATTTCATGATCTAATTGTGTTACTATTCTTATATGAGGTAAAAATCCTAAATCAAATAATAATTGGAAAATTATACTTCCTGAAGAAATACCATCTGCATCATAATGAGATATAATTAATATCTTTTCTTCTTTAGGTATTTTTTTAATATTCTCTACAACAGAACTTATTTTATTAAGTAATGTAGTCTCTGACAAAATATCCCCTTTAGTTTGCTAATTTCTTATTTTGATAATATAGATACTTTCTCTGGTACATATTTCCAATCAGAAGGTAATCTGCCTATAGATATATAGTATTTGGCAAGTCTATTTATTTTAGACTCTATGAGCTGTAGACCTCTTTTAGAGCTCATATCTTTTGGATGTTCTTCTAAATGTCTTCTAGCTCTACTAGCACGTTTTATTAAGTTATGTAAATCTTCTGGTATGGTAGGTAATAATTTTCTTTCTTCTAGTATTTCACAGATCCGCTTACCAGTTATTTGCCTAACTAAGGGTATACCATATTGATCCCTAAGAATAATACCAATCTGAGAAGGAGGTATTCCCTTTTTTGCAAGTTCAACTACTAAAGATTCTATCTCTTCTGGAGTATATTTTACCCATTTGGAAATAGTTGTTATAGGTCTGGTTGAATGTGATTTACCTTTTCTTTTACTTTTCTTCAAATACTCTCACCTATATGTAAGCGATAAAGAGATAAACTGTTATTTAAGGTTTAGCAATATTATTTATATACCATTCCCCAAATTTTCTAAATGCAATTCCACGATGAGAGAATTTATCTTTTTCTTCAGGTAATAATTCAGAAAATGTAAGTCCATTAGAATTATCAGGAATGAAAATCGGATCAAAACCAAATCCATGAGAGCCTCGTATTTCATATGATATATTTCCATAACAAATACCATGAAAGATTACTGGTTTAGTATTAGGAGAACAATAACCAACAACACATTTGAATAATGCTCTTCTATCTGATATATCTTGCATTAATTTTAATATTCCATTACATCTTAGTCTTTTATAAACATAAGAAGAAAAAGGTCCTGGAAAACCATTAAGCTTCTTTATAAAAAGACCTGAATCTTCAATAATTAATTCATTATTTAGCTTTTTTATAGCATATAATAATGAATATTTTACAATTTTCTCAAGAGAATTAGATTGTATTTCTAGTTTTTTTATATTTAATTTTTTTAAATGGATGTTAAATTGTGATAAAATTCGATTTGCTTCTTTTACTTTATGATCATTACTTGTTATAAAATATATTTCACTTATGCCTATCACCTTCTACATATCTTCCTCTTTTTCTTATTTCAATTACTCTTTTTAATATATCATTTGCTTCATCTAACATTATTTCTTTATATCCAATAATAAAACTTTCATATGCAAATTCTGAAAATTCATAATATAAACTTTCAATAGCTCTTCGCATCAAATGGATATCTACACCTCTTGCTTCAATATCCTTTGTATAACCTCCTAATCCAAAATCTATAAAGAAAATCATATCATTTTGTATTAACATATTTGAAGTTGTTAAATCACCATGAACAATTCCACCTTTATGTAATAAACCAACTAATCTTCCTATTTCTATAAATATTTTCCTCATACATTCTTTACTCATTTTTGGAATTAAATTCTTTAATTGTGGACCTTTAATAAAACTCATAATTATTTGAGTGTTATTTAAATCAACATCATATATAATTGGAGTAGGAATACCAAGTTTTCTTGCATCTGAAAGGAGTCTAGCTTCTAAACTTGTTCTATGTACACGAATATATCTATCTAAATCAGGATTTCGATAAGTTTTACTTTTTCTTCGTTTTATTACTACCTCTCTATTCATCCATATACTTTTATAAAGTTCAGCTTCAGCTCCTTTTTTTATTAATATTTCATTCTCCATGGAATTTCAACCTCATCAAGTCGCCATCTCTGTTTTATAAAACTTGATTCTATTGGTATGGTAATATTTTCTTTATATGCTAAATATCCTGTCCAAGCAATCATAGCAGCATTATCTCCAGCAAGTTCAGGAGGAACTACATGAAATCTTGCTGAATGTTCTTCACAAACAGATTTTAAAATTCTTTGTAAACGTAAACTTCTTGCAACTCCTCCTGTAAGAAGTAAAGAGGTTTTTTCTGTATGAGCTAAAGCTCTTTCTGTTACTTCTGCTAACATACCATAAGCTGTTTCTAATAAACTCATACTTAAATCACATGGATCATATTTTCCAATATATTTTATTGCTGTTGTTAATAAACCAGAATAAGAAACATCTTGTCCTTTTACTATATATGGTAGGAAAATAAAATTCTTTCCTTTATCTGCTAAAGCTTCAAGTTTTGGAACACCAGGATGAGATAATCCTAAGTATCTAGCAAATACATCAAGACAATTTCCTAAGGCAATATCTAAAGTCTCTCCAAATACTCTATATCTACCATCTGAAAAAGCTGAAATTATAGTATTTCCACCAGAAACATATACTACTAAAGGATCTTCTTCTTTAGTAACCAATCTTCCTATTTCTATATGAGCTACACAATGATTTACAGGAATTAATGGTTTATTTATTAATAATGCAATAGCTCTTGCAATTGTAGCACCAGTTCTAAGACATGGACCTAATCCTGGACCTAAGGATATAGCTACTCCATCTATATCATAAATAGAAATTTTTGCTTCTTCTAAAGCTTTTTTTATTACAGATAATGCTTTTTGAGAATGATGTTGACTAGCTTCTCTTGGATGTATTCCTCCAGAAGGAGGGACATATTCAGATTTTACATTTGATAATATTTCTCCATTAGATGTTACAATGCTACAACCAAAAGTATGAGCTGTAGATTCTATACCCATTATGTAAACTTTCATAGATTATACCTTAATGTATAAATATTGTGTATCCACAATATCCACAAGCCCATCTTGGAACTGGTTTTGTATGTTTTGCCATAAATTTTCCACATCTTGAACATATCTTATTTTTTGGTTTTATTGTACCTTTAGAATAATCATATTCATAAAGTTCATGTGGTTTTGTTTTCTTTGCCATAAATTCACCTACTTACTCATTAATTTTTTACGTTCTTCTCTTGGTAAATTTCTTAATTGTATGTATTTTGGTTCTATCTTTTTTCCATATTCTGCATCATTATAGATATGAACTCTACATATTGAAGTATTTGTTCCAAATGATGTAATACAATTTATTACAAAAAGACATTCTACTGGAACTTTAAAGAAATCTGCTAGAATTTTTCTTAATGAATCTCTACTTGGAGTACTCTTTGAAACTATCTCTACCTTAAGTTCTCTTCGTTGCATAACAGAGTTATATTTATCATCAATTATAGAGATTTGTATTCCCTCTGAAGACATATTAGATCAAGAAAGTAGAGAAAAAGCACCTTTTTTAGCTTATCGGTAGTTGATAATCTAACTTCCATTAAGAATTTCTTAATATTTTTAAATTTTTTAATAAAATAAATAGCTTTTATAAAAAATCTTAATTTAAATAAGGAAAAGAATATTAGTAAGTTTAATAAAACATTTTGAACTAGTGAAGACTATGTACGAAAGAAATCCATATGAAATGGCTTTAGAACAATTAAATAAATGTGCAAAAATAATGAACTTAGACCCAAATGCACATGAAATTCTCAAATATCCAAAAAGAGTTCTATGTGTATATATTCCTGTAAGAATGGATAATGGTACCATAAAAGTATTTAGAGGTTTTAGATCTCAACATAATGATGCTTTAGGGCCATTTAAAGGAGGTATACGATATCATCCAAATGTCACAATGGAAGAAGTAATTGCATTGTCAATGTGGATGACATGGAAGTGTTCAGTAGTAGGATTGCCATATGGAGGAGGAAAAGGAGGAGTTATTTGTAATCCAAAAGAAATGAGTATTGGTGAAATAGAAAGATTATCAAGAGGTTACTTTTATGCAATATCAAGAATTGTAGGACCAGAAATAGACATTCCTGCAGGAGATGTAAATACTTCAAGTAGAGAAATGGCATGGTTCATGGATGAATATAGTAAATGGAAAGGATATAATGTTCCAGGTGTAATTACAGGTAAACCTGTAAATATAGGTGGATCAGAAGGAAGGACAGAAGCCACTGGACTTGGTGTTGCTATAGTAGGAAGAGAAGCTGCAAAGAAATTAAATATTGATTTAAAAAATGCAAAAGTAATAGTACAAGGATTTGGAAATGTAGGCTATTATTCTGCATATTTCATGGAAAAATTAGGTTGTAAAATTATTGGAATAAGTGATTCAAGAGGAGGAATTTACAATAAAGATGGTTTTTCAGCTGATGCTGTTTTAGAATTTAAGAAAAAAACTGGAAGTGTTATTAATTATCCTGGAGCTGAAGTAGTAAGTAATGAAGAATTATTAGAGAAAGAATGTGATATACTTATTCCAGCAGCACTTGAAAATCAAATAACTGAGAAAAATGCTGATAGAATAAAAGCAAAATTAATATTAGAAGGTGCAAATGGACCTACAACACCTGAGGCTGATGATATACTTCATAAGAAAGGGAGCATGGTAGTACCAGATATATTAGCAAATGCTGGAGGTGTTAGTGTATCATACTTTGAATGGGTTCAGAATCTACAAGGATATTATTGGAGTAAGGAAGAAGTATTTGATAAACTTGATAAATTACTAGTAAAAGCTTTTAATAGAGTTTATGAAACTTATTGTAACTACAATGTAGATATGAGAATGGCAGCATATATTTGTGCAATAAGTAGAGTAGTTGATGCAATGAAAACAAGAGGCTGGATTTAAATTCTTTTTAAACTCTTTCAAATCTTTTAAGAATTTCATATAATTTTATTTTTTTCTCTTCATCATTTATTACAATAACCATTCCTCTATCCATTAAACCATAGATTATAAATGAATTAATTGGTGAGAATATAATAGCTGGTAATGCTAACAAATCTTCCTCTCCCTCAACATATATCATTAATTTTTTTTGAGAATTTAATGCACTTTTTATAATATCTATAGCTTCATCTGATAAATGACCTGCTGGATTCTTTATACATATGTCAGGATTAATACTTAATTGAAAAGGTGATCTTTTACTTTTCTTATCAAATATTCCAATATCTGGAATATAATTATACTTAATAAATGCTGAAAGTACATAATCACCAACAATTATAACCTTAGGAGGATTTTTCTCTTTAATTAAATTTAAAACATATATTACATTATTATCAATAGTATTCTCAAGTAAAAAACCAAGAGGTTTTGATAATTCTGAACGAAGTTCTTCAGGAAGTCTTAAAAGCCCCAATTACAATCCTCTTAGCGTACTTTTATAGCATATCTTCCTGGTCTTTTAGCATTTATTACTTCAGCTAAAGCAGAAGAAGTATCAAGTATTATTATTAAACCTTCCCAATCTTCAGTTAAATCACTTCCACCACATATTGGACATTTTGTTTCATCTTCACCTAATATATACTTACATTTTCTACATACAAATTTAATTGAAGAAGGTTTATCTTTCTTCATTATTACTTACCTTCTTTTTTAACCTCTTTTTTAACTTCTTTTATAGATTTATTAATATCTTCTTCTATCCAAGAAATTGCACCAAGAAATGGTTGACGCATAGTAAGACCTATTTTACTACTACGAGATGGACCTGTACTTAGACTTACAGTTATTATTCTAGCTCTTACTATCATCCCTTTTTCTAATATACGATGTGTTTCTTTGCCCATTAATGCACCACGTTTTTCATCATATGTTATAAAATCATCTATAATTTGAGAAATATGAATTAAACCATCGATAGGCCCAATTCTAACAAAAACACCAAAATCTGTTACATCAACTACTTCTCCTTCAATAACTTCTTGAATAACAGGCATAAATACAAGAAGATCAAAGGATACTTTATGATAAATACCACCATTACCAGGTAAAATTTTTCCAATATCTGAAACTTTTACATTTAGAACTGCAATTATAATACCAAGTTCACGGGATACAGTCCCTTCATATGTGGCTCTTAATACTTCAGTTGCTACAGCTTCTAAAGGGCTATCAAATTTATCTGGTGGTATTCTAACTACATCATTAACTTGTAAAAGTTTAAACATTATTTATCACCAAATTAACTTATAGTAAACAATAAAAATATACTATATAAATTTAATACTTAATAATTTTAATCTAATTGAAGTCTTTTATCTTTTAGATATATTGTTGTAAGACCTAATTCTTTTAATCTCCCTCTTAATAAAACATCTGAAGTTGCAATAATATAGCCTTTATTTTTTGCAACATATATAATTTTATCATCAATACTTCCAGTAATTGGTGGATCTTTTTCTATTCTAAATTTTTTACAAAGATCTAATGCAAGTTTAGCAAATTTTCTTTCCTTATTATTACCTTTAGTAGATAATCTTTTAAGTTCTTTTATAATACTCTCTATGATGACTATATCATTAAATCCAATTTCTTTTATTTGAGATATTAAATCAAAAGGTTCAGAAACAGCATAAATTATAATATTTGTATCAAGTAAAACTGGTTTATTGTATGAAACCATATCCAATAAGTCTCCATCTATTAGAAATAAGTCTACTTATAGCAATACGCATTCCAGGTTCAGCACATAAAGGACGTTTAAGTAATAACTGAGCTACATTTTTACGAATTGAAGTAACTACTCCTAAAGTTACTGCAGGTCCTATTACTAACATTAAGTTTTCTCTCACTTTTATTTGTTCAACTTTTTGTAAATCTTTTGTACCAACAGCACGTTCTAGTAGGAAATATTCTATAGTTATTTCATTTTGGACTGGTGGTAATGTGCCAGGTTTTCCTGCAATATTACCAACAAGACTATCTGCTTTTGTAATAGAAGGATCTAAATAGGTACCAATACCTACTAGACCTCCAGGACCTACTTCTTTGAATATTTGTCCACCAGCCATTAAACTAGCAACATATGTATATATTGGCTCATAGTATGTTTTTCCTCCTTGTTCTATTTTCATACCAGGACGTATTTCTAATTCATCACCAATTCTTAATCTTCCTTGTACAAGAGAACCTCCAATCACACCTCCTTTCAAATCCTTTGGAAAAGTACCAGGCTTATTCACATCAAAAGATCTTGCTATATATATTCTAGCAGGTTTTGTTGGATCTCTATAAGGTGTCTTTATTTTTTCTTCTAATGTTTGAATAAGATAATCTATATTGGTCCCATATAAAGCAGATACAGGAATAATAGGAGCATTTTCTGCAATTGTTCCTTTTATAAATGAAAGAATTTGTTTATAATTTTCTAAGGCTTTTTGTTTATCTACAGCATCTATTTTATTCTGAACGATTACAATATCTTTAATTCCTGTTATTTCTAAAGCCACAAGATGTTCTCTGGTTTGTGGTTGAGGACATTCTTCATTAGCAGCAATTACTAGTATTGCACCATCCATTAATGCTGCACCTGATAGCATTGTAGCCATGAGGCTTTCATGACCTGGTGCATCTACAAAGGATATCTTTCTTAGAAAAATTGTCTTAACATTATGTATTGGACAAATTTCCTTTGTAGTATAACATTCAGGAGGAGGACATTCAGGACATTTTCTAAAGGTAGTATCAGCATAACCTAATTTTATAGTTATACCTCTTTTCAGTTCTTCACTATGACGAGCTGCCCATATACCACTTAATGCAGCTACAAGAGTAGTTTTTCCATGATCTACATGACCTGTAAGACCAATATTACACTCTGGCTGTTTGTTCTCGCTCATTCTTCTCCTCCTTTATAACTAAGTTTATTTGTACAATGTCTTCTGTTATTGTATTTCCTCTTACCAGTTTCTTCCTTCTTTCTCCTTTTCTTTTAGGATGATAGCCAGGGGGGCCAGCAAGTAGTACATATTTCTTTCCTCCACCCTGTACATCAGGACGCATAGGAATACCACTTTTATCACTTCCACCAGTTATAATAAGTTTCTTATTGGGATAACCAAATAGTGCTCCATCAACGAAATCGCCTATTTTTAGTCCAATAAAAACATGAGCAAGTTCGTCTTTAACTACTACTGTTTTTGATGTACCATCTTCTGGATTAGATATCACTAATTTAAATTCTACCAATTACACCACCATTTCAGTTTTAAAATCAATTAAAATACTGCTTATAATTCTTTCGTAGTACTAAATTTTAATAATCTCACCACTTAATTGCATTTTTAGTATTTTATCAAGTAATTCTAATTCTTCTTGAGATAATTTATCTCTAAATTTTTCTTTTAATAGAAATATATCATTATCACTTACATAAACATAAAGTATATCTCCTTCTTTAACTTGTCTACCTACTGTAAAATTACCTCTTACTGAAATTGCTACTTTAGCACCTTTCTTTGCTTCATTTAGATTATTTCCATGTTCTTGTATTTGCATAATTTCTCCTATAATTTCACCATTTTCCTTCATTAATGAATAACCTGGCTTAATAGTTCCAATTAAAACCTCAATACCAAATATAGGAGGATCACTTCTTCTAAATACATATCCAGGAAGAACTTTTATAGCTCCAGGAAGAATAATCTTACTAAATTCTTTTGTTTGTAACTCTTCTACTATTTTTGAATACCAAGCCTTAAAGTTATCAACAACATGATATATTACATTACTAACGAATATAGGAATATTTCTACTTTTACTTTCTATTTCTGCTTCTTGAGTAACTTCTATATTGAATCCCAATACTGCACCAAGTTCTGGTTTTTTCCTTTTTACAATAGTAGCCTCTATAATGTCTTTTTTACTAACTGGTCCAATATCAGAGATTCTAATAGGTATGCCTGAATTCTTAAGAAATCTAATAAGAGCTTCTAATGAGCCTAACGTATCTGCTTTTACAATAACACCATCTATATCTGATGTGAATCTTATTTCTTCAATTTCTTCTTTAATTTTATTTTTAATAGAGTCAATAGATTGTTCATCACTAACTACAATTATAGGAGCTCCTCCTATGGCTTTTTCAAGATTAGTTGCAACAATTTTTACACCAGCAGCAGCTACTACTTTATCAACAAGAAGGAACTTATCTTCTGGATCTCTCATTTCATCTAAAGGCTTTGGAAGTAAAAGAGCTCTTACTTTTGTTATGATTGGACCTTCAATTCCACCAACAATAATAGTATCACCTTTTTTTATGATACCATCATATAAAATAACATCTATTGTTGTACCAAGTCCAGCTTCTTCTTTTTTCTCAAGTATAACACCTTTTCCAGGTCCTTCTGTAATTGTTAAACGACTTTTTAGATATTGTTGTGCTAAACCACAAAGAATAGCAAGAAGTTCTGGAATACCTTCACCTGTAATAGCACTTGTTGGAACTATGGCAATAGTTCTTGTGAAATCTTTTACTCTATCATATCTATCAGAAGAAAAACCAAATCTTGATAATTCACCAATAATTTTATAAATTAATTCATCTAGTCTTGATCTTACATAAGATTCTTGCATTTTATATGACTCAATAAATGGTTTATTTGGATTTGGTTTCCATCCATCTATTCTATCTATTTTATTTGCTGCAACTACAAAAGGTGTTTTCTTTGATCTAAGTATTTCAATACATTCTTCTGTTTGTTTTTCAACACCTTTTAATACATCAATAACAAGAATAGCAATATCAGAAACTGCTCCTCCTCTAAATCTTAAATTTGAAAATACTTCATGACCAGGTGTATCAATTACTAATAAACCAGGAATTTGAAGTTTACTTTCAAAATTCTTTATAATAGCTCTACAATAATTTACAATTACACTCATAGGTAGGAAACTAGCACCAATATGTTGGGTCTGCCACTGCTTTTTAAGCAGTCATGGCCCCAATTTCTCTTGTCATAACAGCTGTTCCTCTTATTTTATCTAACAAGAGAGTTTTTCCAACATCAACATGACCTAATACTGTAACAATAGGTTGTCTTAATGGCATTTTTTACCCCCTATGATATAAGAGAAGGAGAAAAGTTTATACATTTCTCTTGTCAATCTTGCACTAAAAGCTACTTTTATAATTTAAGTAATAAACTTTCAGTAGACTTATTATAAAATTAAAAAACAAAATTTTCATCAACACGTGAATATTTTAGGAAATCTTTAAAAAATATAGAGAGTTCTCTTTTTGCACTTTCTAAGGAATCTGATGCATGAATAATATTCATACTTTTTGAACAAGAGAAATCCCCTCTTATTGTACCTGGAGAAGCTTCTTTTGAATCTGTTGAGCCAATAATCTTACGCATAACAGAAATTGCACTTTCTCCTTCTACAGCCATTACTACAACAGGTGCAGAAGTTATAAAGTTAATCAATTCACTAAAGAATGGTTTATCTTTATGAATAGAATAAAGTTCCTCTGCTTCTTCTTTGGATAAATGTATCATTCGCATTCCTACAATTTTTAAACCTTTTCTTTCAATTCTAGAGATAACTTCTCCAATAATACCTCGAACTACAGCATCTGGTTTTATCATTACAAAAGTTCTCTCTATCATTTAGCTTCCCCAGAGGTCCATTTAAAATCTCTAGATTCTCTTCTGAGTTTAAGCATATTTTTTCTACATTTACTTGAACAAAAACGAAGAAGTGTGCCATTATTCCTAACATAAATCATTCCTGTACCTGGTTCAATTTCCTTATTACAAAAAGAACACTTAAATATTCTTACCATATTATTCACCAATTTATCTTGGCACTAGTTTCTTGGCTTCTCTTTCTGTTTCTTTTAACATTAGTATATCTCCTATTCTTACAGGACCTTTTACATTTCTTGTAAGTATTCTTCCTTTATCTTTTCCTTCTAATACTCTTACTCTTACTTGTATAACTTCACCAGTAACTCCTGTTCTTCCTATTATTTGAATAACTTCTGCAGGATAGGCTTCAGTTATCTCACTACTCATATTTTATCACATTTAAGTTTTAGTCTATAATTTCTTTTTATTTTTTCTGTGACCCTTCTGATTTTTTCTTCTTTGGCTTTTCTTCTTGTGGTTTTACTTCTTCTTTTGGCTTTGTTTCTTTTACTTCTTGTGCTGGTTTTACTACTTCAGCTGTTATACCTTTTCTTATTTCATTAACTTTTGTTATAATTTCATCCATTAATGGTTTGGCTTTACCAGGATCAATAACTACTACTGATGAGGCTGCTACTTCAATTCCTGCACATTGACCAAGTTTTACTTTTGAGTCTACATAAGAATAGGGAACTTTTTTCTCTTCAGCAAGTAAAGGTAAATGTGCTACAATTTCTTGTGGATCTACATCCTGAGCTATGACAAGAAATTTTGCAAGTCCTCTTTCTACTGCCTTTGTAGATTCATTTACTCCTTTTTTTATCTTTCCAGATTCTGCTGCTAATCTTACACACTCATATGTACGCTCCATTAATTCTGGAGGTACATTAAATCTTACATATATAGGAGTTTTAGACATTTATCCCTCGACCTCTCATTGTTCATTTTTATTAGTAGAAAAAACAAAAACAAAGGGGTTTATGAGTTTTTTGGTCTAATCGTGTGTATAATAACCTTTTAATTTATTATCTTCTCTATATATCTTAACAAAACCAAATCTATAGAATTGAAATATATTTGGTAAATTTTCATTTAAAATATTTTTATCAACTATACCATTTATAATACTTCCATCATGCATTACTACAGATAATTCAGTACCATAAGGCAACCATTGGATTATTGGTGCATTAATTTTTCTTATTTCTTCAATACTTTCACCTACATATATACAGATTGATGAAGATAATAATTTTACATTGAATAAATTCATAAGACGAAATATAGATCCTAGTTTTATGTTAGATATATCTCTTAATGGAACAAATATAATATTATTCGAAGGCCCTACTTTATAAATTATATTACCTAATTCAGGACGATCTGGATGTAATGGTATTCTTGCCTCAAATTCTTTTGTTAAATCCTTAATTTCTAATTTACTAGGTTCTGGAATAAAAACAAATCTTTTAGTGATAGGATCTAGTAATTTTCTATTTATTGCTTCAATATTATCCCAACTAATAGTAGCTTCAGATGGTTTAACTCCTACTTCAAGAATTAATCTTCGAATAGTTTCTGGAAGAAATCCTCTTTTTCTTAAAGCAGCAATTGTTCCTAATCTTGGATCACTCCAATCTTTAAATAAGCCCATTTCTATTCCCTGGCG
Source organism: uncultured Nitrososphaerota archaeon (assembly GCA_964617245.1). Classification (GTDB taxonomy): domain Archaea; phylum Thermoproteota; class Methanomethylicia; order Methanomethylicales; family Methanomethylicaceae; genus WYZ-LMO11. Next base: position 55,368 of record CAZTWF010000106.1, on the reverse strand, counting down.
CATTTTTGATTTACTCAATATAGTACCTTCTATTTTTAATCTTCCATAATGTATTACTTCAGGATATTTCCATTTAAAATATTTGTATAAATAAATTTGACGTTGTGTATTAATTTCATGTTCTTTTCCACGTAAAATATGAGTAATTTCCATTAAATGATCGTCAATTCCACATGCAAAATTATAAAGAGGCCATACTCTATATTTCTGTCCTTGAAGAGGATGAGGTTTCGTATCTATACGCATAGCAGGCCATTCTCTAATAGCTGGATTTGGATGATTTAAATCAGTTTTTATTCTCATTACAGCTTCTCCCTTCTTAATAGATCCATCTATCATACCTTCCCATCTTTTAAGTTGTTTTTCTATAGGCAGATCTCTACAAGGACATGGCTTACTAGAATTAACTAATTTTCGAAATTCCTCTGATGGACATGTACAAATATATGCTCCACCAATCTCTAATAATTTCTCAGCATACTCATAATATATAGGCAATCTCTCAGATTGTATATATTCCTCATGCCAATTTACTCCAAGCCATTTTAAATCTTCACGAATTGCATCATAAGCTTCAAGCATAGGTGGTTTAACTGAAGGAGATGTGTCTTCAAATCTTAATATATAAATACCATGATAGATTTTTGCATATTCATCATTGAGTATTGCTGCTCTTGCATTACCTAAATGTATAGCAAAATCAGGATTTGGTGCAAATCTCACTCGTATAATTTCATATTTATTAGCATTAGGAAGGGAAGGAAGGACATGTTCTTCTTTTTTTGGTTTTTCCTTTATTATATTTATACCAAGAGATTTTGCTAAATTTTGTTGTTCTAATAAACTCATAGAATTGATTTCTGAGATTATAGATTGTGTAATTTTTGAAACTTCTTGTATCATTGACTTTAATTCTGGTTTTTCAGATAGAATTTTACCTATTACTGCTTTAAATTCAGCTTTACCACCATACTTTATAGCATTCATTATAACATGTTTTTTTATTAATAAAAGTATTTCATCAGAAATCATATTATAATCACTATTTTATTCTAGAGATTGCATATTTTGCTAATTCAATAAGATCATTTTTTGCTTCTGAATCTGGAAGTATAGATAATGAAGAAATTGCTAAATCTATATGAAGTTTTGCTTTATTTAATACATATTCATCTATTTTCTCATTTTTTATATGATGAATTATTGAAATAATATCTTCATTAGAGATATCTTTCTTACCTAAAATATTAACTATTTTATCTCTTGATGAAGAATTTAATAATTTTATAACAAAAAGTGTTTTCTTTCCTTCTCTTATATCACTTCCAATTGGTTTTCCAAGAATTTCTTCTTTTGAGAAAAGTCCTAAATAATCATCAAATATTTGAAAACCTATTCCTAAGTTTTTACCATAATTTCCTAGATATTCTATTGTTTTTTCATCTCCTCCACCTAATATGGCACCAATTTTTGCACTTGCTTCAAATAAAGCTCCAGTTTTTTTATATATCATAGTCATATACTCTTCTTCTGAAACATTATTTCTTTTTTCAAAGGACATATCCATACTTTGACCTTCTGATATTATTATAGTAGTCCTTGCCATAATTTCAGCTGCTTTTATTAATTTTTCATAATCTCCTTTCATAGATAGAAGTATATAGAAGGCCTTAGCAAATAATAAATCACCTGCAAGTATGCCCATTGGAATGCCCCATATTGTATGAACTGTAGGTACACCTCTTCTTAATAGATCATTATCCATAATATCATCATGAATAAGTGTAAAGTTATGTAATAACTCTATAGCAATAGCTGCAGGAATAACATAATTAATATCTCCACCAACTATTTCACAAGATTTTATTACAAGAAATGGTCGTAATCTTTTACCTCCATGGCTTGGAAGATGTAATGCTGCCTTGTAAAGTATATCAGATCCATTAATATATTCCTTTATTAATGGGTCTAATAATGATGAAATTTTTTTAAGTTTTTCCTCTATCAAATCCTCTCACCTTTAAATTCCTTTGAGTGATCCAATTAAGTAATTCTCCTTTTATAACAATTGGTACTGATTTTAATTGTCTAATATTTTTACATCCTGTTAACAAAAGTATAACTTTGAGTTCATTAATTAAATTCTGTAAATACTCTATTACCATTTCACTACTAGATAAGGCACATGATAATAATGGTCTAGCAATACCTACTAAATCTGCTCCAAGAGCTATAGATTTTGCTATATGAAGACCATTTCTTATTCCACCAGAAGCAATTATAGTTATTTTAGGTTCTAGTGAAACAACTTCACAAATACTCATAGCAGTAGGAATGCCCCAGTCCCAAAGTGTTTCAGCAATTTTAGATTTATCTAATTCTCCTGTCTGTATAGCATGATAATATTCTACAGCAGCCCAACTTGTACCTCCTGCTCCTGCAATATCTATAGCATATATACCAGAATTGATTATTTTTTCTGCTACTTCTTTAGAAATACCACAACCAACTTCTTTAATAATAATTGGGACCTTAATATATTTAGATAGATCACTAATGACGTTAAGTATTCCTTTAAATCTTGTATCACCACCAGGTTGGATTAATTCTTGTAATGGATTAAGATGTATAGCTAAAGCATCAGCATTTAACATAGAAATTGCTTTTTCAGCATATTCTATAAAGTTCTTTTGTAAAAGTTGAGCACCTCCTATATTAGCAATAACAATTATATCATTAGATACTTCTCTTACAATAGTAAAAGTATCTTGAAGTTGAGGATTTTCAATAGCAATTCTTTGACTTCCAACACATATTCCAATACCAATTTTATCAGCTGCTTTAGCAAGATTTTCATTTATCTTTTTTGCTTCTGGATTTCCTCCTGTCATTGCTGATATTAATATTGGAGCTGAAATTTTTTTTCCAAGAAATGATGTAGAAGTATCAATTTCTTCTAAATTAAGTTCTGGTAAAGCACAATGTATTAATTCTATATCATCAAAATGAGGCCCTTTTCTAAATGAAACATCATAATTTTTACATATAAATAAATGAGAATATTTTCTATTAAATATCAATCTTTATCAACCTCTGTGCCTATATTTTCTTCTCCTGATAATAATCTAGTAAGCATTCCAAAACGAGTTATATTAAATATTATAGCTTTTCTCCCTCCAGTGGATATATAATCTTTTATTTCTAATAATTTATTTATCATTCCTCCTGTAACATCAACTTGATTAATTTTTATTTTTGGAATAATATTTTCTATATCATTTAATTTTATTTTAGGTAAAATTTTACCATCTAATATTATACCATCTACATTAGTACCAAAAGCTAAAATTTTTGCATTAAATTTTTTTGCAAGAAAAGAGGCTATTCTATCTCCTGATAAAATCTTTACATCTTCTTTGCTCAATACCACATCTCCACCAATAATAGGTATTAAATTATTATTTAGTGAATATTCAATTGGTTTAATAAAAGATTGTAATTCATTATCAGAAAGAATAAAACAACTTGAGGAATTGATAGGAAAAATAGGAACTTTATATTTAATAAAATATGAAGTAATAATCTCTGTAAGAGTTAACATAGCAGAATGTATTTCAGCTACTCCTATATTTGAGATTATTTTATTATTATGAATATATTTATTTGCAATAAAATGTCCAAAAGATCCTCCACCATAGACTATAATAATAGATGGAAGTTTTTTAATATTAGAAAGTTCAAAGGCAATATTTTCAATTACTTTTATATTTGCAGTAAGTGGAGATTGCTTAATTGTTATAGCACTTCCTCCAAGCTTTATTACAAAATCAATACTATTCAATTTCTCTCACTCCTATATCAATAAAATCAAAACTTTGATAATCCTTATATGATAATCTTTTCGGTATTAATATTATACTCCCAGTTATATCACCTGATGCAATTATTTTTACACCATAGGAATTTTTAATTAATGGTAATGATTTTGGTTTTATTAAATTAAATATACATAATAAAATAGATTCTATATTCATTAAATCACCAAGTCTTTTTGTCATTCCATCTCTAATAGCTTTTCCACCTTCTATAGCAATATGTCCTATAGTATGTATTAAAGGATTATAAAGTTCTGGAAAATTATTTTCAAATTTTTTTATTAATCTAAGAGGAGATTTCTTCTTATTCTTTAAATTGATAAGAAGAGAAGCATCAATATTTCCATCAATAGAAATAATTCCTTCATTTTTTCTACATATTGTAAATCCACCAGATAGTGATGTAAGTACTCTAAAAAGAGTAATTAAGGCAGAATTTTTTAATTTATTAATAAAAAAAGAAATATCATTTTCAATTTCTTCTATTCCTATTAAATAAAATAAAGAAGTTAAAACAAAAAAATCACTAGTTGGATTAACATTAATTTCCAAAAATATCTCTTTCTTTTTTAAATAATTTATTATTAGTCTTTTAATTGATGAGTCAGAAAGAGGTAATTGAATTTCAGATGATTTTTTAAAAAGGACTTCCACATCAGTAAAAAAATTTATTGTTGAAAGTACTACTGGATTATTTATATCTACAAAGGATTCTCCAAGAATAGGTAAGGAGAAGGGTATTCTTAATTTAATTTTATTCATTAATATCACTTAATTATAACTAAAGAGCCATATCCTACAACTTCATCTCTTGGACCTGAAGTATCTCCAGATGTAGCATAACATAAACGTTTACATTCTCTTGCTCCAAGATTTTTTGATGCTTCTAATATGGTCATTACTGGTCCTGGACCACACATACTTATATTTTCTTTTATAATAATTTTTTCAAGTGATTTTGCATCCATTTTTGTTATATATTCTATTGCTAAAGAGTCTTTTTTATAGGCTTCATTATAAGATACATAATGTGAAAAATCAGTACTTGCAATCATTAAAGCTGATCTATTAATTAATAATTTTGCTAAAGTTTTTCCCAATTCATAAGAAGTTTCATAATCTTGAAGAAGCATACATATAGGCAATATCTTAAATTTATTTTGATATATAAATTGAAGAAATGGTATTTGAACTTCTATTGAATGTTCATATATATGTGCAGTTTCATCTTTTTCTGCTACTCCCTCTCTTATCAACATATTAGCAAGTTCTGAATCTACTTCAACTTTTCCTAAAGGAGTAATCCATTCGCCTTCACACCAGATAGCTATACCTGCACCAATACCTGTATGATTTGGACCAATAATTACAACTACTTCTGGTATTGGTTCTCTTGATATATAATAATATCCATGAGCTGCTACTGGTCCAGAATATATATATCCTGCATGTGGTGAAATTAAAGAAATAACTTCTCTTTCATTTTTTACTATACCACTAGGTAAGATTCTAGGACCAACTTTATGTAAAAAACACCAAGATATTTGTTTTTTTAAAAGTTCTTTTTCTCCATTATAAAAAACTCCTGCAACACATGGATTTCTATTCTTCAACTTCATATCCTCCATATTCTTCTTCACTTACAAGTACTTTGGATTCAAAATCCTCCATAGTTACAGGTAATTCTGCAGTAGGTGTAATTTCTCCTCGTTCTCTTAATACTTGTCTTGCTAAAAGCCAATATACAAGAGCTAATGATTTTCTTCCCTTATTGTTTACTGGAATTATAAGATCAACTAATTGACATCTATTATCTGTATCACAAAGAGCAATAACTGGTATGCCTACTTTTGATGCTTCTAATATTGCTTGCCAATCTGCACGTGGATCTGTAACAATTAGTACATGTGGTTCAATATAGGTTGAGAGCTTGGGATTTGTAAATGTTCCAGGTATGAATCTACCTGTAATTGCTTTTCCACCTATTATTGATGCAAATTTTTCTACAGGTTTAAATCCATATTGTCTTGCTGAAACAGCTAAAACTTTTTCACCTTTAAATTTTGATATAAATTTTGAGGCTATTCTTATTCTCTCATCAATTTTTCTAACATCTAATATGTGTAGACCATCTGGTCTTGTTCTAAATATAAATGGACGCATATCATTAGTTTTAACATGAGTTCCTATATGTACACCAGCTGCTAGATAAATTTCAATAGGAACTAGAAGTTCAACAGATTCCATACTTGTCATTTTACAACACCATGATGAAAACTTCCTATAGCTTTATTTATTTTTTATTTTATCTTTTATCTTTCCTTGTCTATAAGCATGATATTCCAATATTTCATCTATTAATTCCAAATGTGAAAGAAACATTCTTCTACAACAATATCTTGTAATTCCTAATGCATCAAGAACCTTTGCTGGATCTTTACCACTACTAACTGCCTTCTTATATTCCTCCCATTTATCTCCAATTAATTTTCCACATGAAAAACATCTTACTGGAATAATCATATATTTCACCTATAAGACTTTTGTTTCTTTCTTCTTGCACTATATCCACCAAATTTTTTTGGTTCAGTTCTTCTTGGATCACTTATAAGCATTCTTCGATCATATTCTATAAGCTTTTTCTTAATAGCCTCTCCACCAAATTCACTAAGTATTTTTGCAATCACTTGTCTTACAGCTTCTGCTTGTCCCATGAATCCTCCGCCTTTTACATTTACTTCAATATCTAATTTTGAAGTTAAATCATTTCCTACAACCAATAAGGGTTCCATAATTTTCATCCTTGCTATTCTTGGCTCATATATTTCTAAAGGTACTCCATTTATTAAAATTCTTCCACTTCCTGGATAACCAATACCTCTAGCTATTGCTGTCTTTCTTTTTCCACTTACCATAACTATTTTTTCACTCATTTAACATCCCATCCTAAGCTTCTTGATATTTCTTCCAATCTAACATAAGGACCACGAAGATATTTTACATGAGCATCATCAATTTGAGTAAAATTCATGGATTTTAGCTCATCAGGAACGCCTATGTATACTTTCAATCTCTTTAAAGCCTTTAATCCTAATGGTTTTTTTGGAAGCATTCCTCTTATAGTATAGTATACAATTTTATCTGGAGATCTATGTCTTTTTGGACCAACTTTTTCTGGATTCTTAAGAGTTCTTATACTCAACCATCTTTTATAATCATTAATAATAGATTGTCTCCTTCCAGATATAACAACCTTTTCAGCATTTACCACAACAACCTTATTTCCATTAATTAAAAGCTTGGCAATTTTACTTGCCATTCTTCCTAATCTTAAATCTGTACCATCAATATAAATTATTTCTGACAATTATTATCACCTCAAAATTCTTACATTTTTTCCCTTAGGATTTATAGAAATTAACTCTTCTAGATATAAAGCTCTACCACCAGATTGAGTTATCTTAGATTTTGCAGTTTTGCTAAATGATAATGCAGCAATATCAACTTTTTTAGAAAGATTACCAAAACCTAGAACCTTACCTGCTATTACTATACATTCTCCTTCTTTTGCTAGTCTATTTATTTTACTTAAATTTATAATAATTCTTTTTCTACTAGGAATACATAAAGCTTCAGCAATTGCCTTCCATATTTTCGTATCATACTTACTTGATGTTTTTCTTAATAGTCTTATCAATCTTCTTATTCTAGGATTAGTTGGTAATGTTCTCTTTACCATAATTCATAACCTCTATAGTAGAGTTGATTGATTCTTTCAGTTCCTTACACTTATTAATTAAGTATTCACATGCCATTAGTAAGAGTTCTTCATTTGATCTTGATCCAATACTCTCTATTGTGAGTCGTAATATATTATCATTATAGCTTACATTTATAGCTGAGTTGGGACATACTTCTTCACATATCTTACATAAAGAACATTTCCAAATAGATGTTATAATGAGTTTATTATCTTTTACTTCAAGTATTTTCTCAGGACAACGTTCTACACATATACCACAAAGATCACATTTTTCATTAATTAATATAACAGGTTGATACTTAATAACACAAACTGAGACTGGTTGCCATTTTGCATGATCTCTCCCTTTGCCTAAACGTGCATGTGCCTCTAATGAAATTTTTTGTCCTGCATTTAGTTTAACAATAGGGATATTATCACTTACTGGATATACATAACCTTCTGATTTTAATTTACCAGAATATACTGTTGTAAAATTCTCATTTGCTTCTACTTCAAGTGAAAGAATAACTTCACATTGTGAACAACCTTTTCCTCCACAATTACATTTATCAGGAGGTACTAAGTCTTCTCCTCCTTTTAATGGAATCATACTCAGTCTATGTGCTAATATTTCATCATGTAATATACTCGTATTTTCAAAAATGTAGATCCTATCGATAGCAGGAATTAATAAATCTGCCATTATTATACGTCTAATAGCATTAACAAATGCAAGATCTGCTCCTTTAAATATTAGATGTAGCTGAGTGTCACTAGAAAATTCTAATTCCATGATAATCCCCACTATACTCTTCTGCCTCTTCTTCCTCCAGGTCTTCTTGTTGTATCATGAGGTGTAGGAGTAACATCTTCAATTCTACCAATAATAAGACCTGTTCTGGCAAGAGCTCTTATAGCAGCTTGAGCTCCAGGACCTGGTGTTTTACTTTTATGACCACCTGGAGCTCTAACTCTTATATGAACTGCATTTATACCTTTTTCCATAGCTTCCTGAGCTGCTCTAGTTGCAGCCATCATAGCAGCATATGGAGAAGGTTTATCTCTATCTGCTTTAACAATTCTACCTCCAGATTGAATAGAAATAGTCTCAGCACCTGTTATATCTGTTATATGTACAATAGTATTATTAAATGAGCTATAAATATGAGCTACGCCCCATCTCAAATTTTTAGAATAAGACATATTATGTCACCTTTTCAATTGGTAATAAACATTTTATCATAGATTCTTCCTTCCTACTTACTAAATATCCTGGAATAGTTACACGTCTACTACCTATATACACATGACCATGAACAATAAGTTGTCTTGCTTGATATGGTGTTTTTGCAATATTTAGAGAAACAAGAATTGATTGTAATCGTCTCTTTAATATATCTTCAATAGTAAGACCTAGTACATCATCAAGTGTAGCATTTTCTTCAACTATTCCCATATTATAGAGTCTATTTATCAAAATTTCTTCTTCTTTTTCTCTTTCACTTTTTTCTAATCCTAATATTGCAATTGCTCTTCTTCTTATATCTCTGAGTATTGAATTAGCAATCCATAATTCTCGCTTATTTCTTAATCCATATTTTCCTAATAAAATAAGTTCTTTTTCTAATACATCTTTTCTCCATGGATGACGAGGACCTTCCCATTTTCTTCTACATTTCTTTGGATCTCCCATTTTATCACCTTATTTTTCTTTTTCTTTCTTTTGTTGTTGTACAGATTTTCTTACAACTCCAACAGTTGTTCCAAATCTACCAGTAGTTCTAGTGCATTGTCCACGTACTTTTAAGCCAAGTGCATGACGAATTCCTTTCCAACATTTTATCTTTTTCATTAAATCTATGTCCATTTTCATTGAAAGTACTAAATCTGAGCCAAGAAGATGTAGGTCTTTTCCTGTTAGTAAATCTTTTCTTCTATTTAGCATATATGAAGGTAAATATGATGGTAAGTTTGATAGAATTTCTTCAATTTTCTTTATATCACTATCTTGTAAATATCCTACTCGTATTTCTGGATCTATATTACAAATTTTTAAAACTGCATATGAGGTATTTATACCAATACCCCTAAGTCTAGCTAGAGCGTAAGCTAACTTTTCATCTCCTTTTAAATCTGTATCCAATATTCTTATTACGTGTCTATATGAAGTACTCAATTTCTATCTACCCACTATAGCAAGATTAAAAACCAGAAATTAAAAATATTTAAGAATTGCGCAATATTAAGCTTTCTGCTATAAATGGCGCCGAGGGGGGGATTTGAACCCCCGAGCCCATAATGGGCACAGGCTAACAGGGAATCTCTCCAGGCTTAAGCTATTTTCTGCTCCCTACCAGACTAGGAGACCTCGGCTGGGGATAATTCTCATTATCGATTAAGTTACAGAATTTATTATTTTTTTCTATAAATAATTATAATAATTATAAATGATTTGAATAATATTATTTATATTTACTTTTATGAAGTTTTAATTGATTGAAATACTCTATATCCTGCTCTTTTATATAATAGTTCTACATTTCCAAAAACATCTTTCATCTTTTTTGGAATAGTATTTATTCCTTTTCTTAAAACTATGATAATTCGTCCTCTTTCTTTAAGATGATCTTTAGCTCCTTCTATTAAAGGAAAGATTACTTTATAACCAGCAGCTAGAGGAGGATTTGAGATAATAAAATCAAATTTTTTATTTTCAAGCTGAGAATATAAATGACTTCTTATGACTATAGCATTTTCTACTAGATTTAATTTAATATTTTCATTAGTAAGTTTTATGGCTAATGGATTTATATCAACCATTGTTACTTTAGCTTTTGGATTTAATTTAGCAATTGTAATTCCTATAATACCATATCCACATCCTAAATCTAAAATTTCTGCATTTTCATGAATTGAAATTTTTTCTACTATGCTTTCAATTAAGACTTTTGTACCAGTATCAATATGTTTTTTAGAGAATACTCCATTACTACTTAATAAATTGATAGTAGTACCTGCTAATTCGAAACTAATTTTATATTTATGTTTAGTAGGTTGTTTTGTAAAATAATGAATAGTATTCATTATTCCCAACCTTTTGGATATAAACCTGGTTCCATTATTATTCTTTCCATATCTACAATAATACCATGTTCTAATTCTAAAATTTCTTCACTAGATTTTAAAGCTTTTCCAATTCCTACAAGTTCATCTTTTAAGCTCATAACACAAACAATATCTCCTGGCTTTATTCCTTTACTTAAACGTAATACACCAGGTGCTGCTAAATTTGCACCATGACATAGAGCATCAATAGCAGAATCTCTTACATATATCTTAGGAAAATCTATAATAGCTTCTTCAATTGGTATAATAACTTTTCTTATTAGACTTTCATTATTATATTCCTTCCATAATGTTATAGCATCTAGAAGGGTATAAAGAGTAATAGAGGTTTCTTCTCTAAATGGTCCAGCTCTTACTCTACGAAGTTCCTTCATATGAGCCCCACAACCAAGAACTTCACCTATATCATGACAGAGTTTTCTTATATAAGTACCAGCTTCACAATCTACTCTCATTAAAACAAATTTTCCAATTTTTTCTAAAATTTTTATTGAGTTTATAGTTCTAATTCTTAAAGCTCTTTTCACAGAAGATCTTATAGGAGGTATTTGATAAATTGGACCAATAAATTCACTAATAACCTCTCTTAATCTTTCTTCACTAATATCTTCATGTAATTCTACAATAGTAACATATTCTTTTCCTGATTTCATAATAAATGAAATAAGTCGTGTTGCTCTTCCTAGTGTTATTGGTAAAACTCCAGTTACTTTAGGATCAAGAGTGCCACCATGACCTGCTCTATCTATAGAGAGCATACGTTTAACCCAAGCTACTACTTCATGACTAGTAGGACCTGGAGGTTTATCTAGATTTATTACACCTGTTTCAATATATTCTTTTATAGGACGTTCTCTAGGTTTCCATCCAAAATTTGGATTTGTTTTCTCTTCATCTTTTATTAAAAGTTCTCCACTCAATCGTCTTCCCCTAAATATAAATCTATTATCTGTTTTAATAAGAGAACTATTTTTTCTTTATTCCATTTTGATGTATTTATTACAAAATCATAAACTGACAAATCATCTACATCAATATTATAAATTACTTTATATCTCATTTTTTCACTTTCTTCTCTTATTCTAGTCTTTTTTTCAGCTTCTTCAATACTAATACCTTCTCTTAAAGCAATTCTTTTTACTCTTTCTTCAAATGATGCTGTAAGATAAAAACTTAGTATATTTGGAAAAGATCTCAAGAAAAAGGAGACTAATCTTCCTTCTATAATACATCCACCACTTTTTGCTAATTCCATAGTTCTTTTATCTAATTCTATATCTATTGTATAATCTTTTTCAGCTAATTTTGAAAATTCCTCAATTGTCATATTACGTTCTCGAGCCATATCTCTAAATATTTTACCAATAGAATAATGTGGAATTTTATAAATACTAGCTAATTGAGTTGCACAATAAGATTTGCCAGATCCTGGTGGACCACCTATTGTTATAATTAAATTCTTTATCTTCAATATAAAACACCTAATCTTGTACTGAAGGTAAATTAAATAATCTTTGAATTAATGGTGAAAATGCAAAAGTTGTAATAAGATACCAAATCCAAAATGTAAATTCATTACCTAGGAAAGGTATTGTTATTGGTGATTTAGCTACTATTACTTGATTATAACCAAATACACCTAGGAATAGATAGAAAATAATCATAAATGGAATTAAAGTAAATGGTAATGGTTTGAATTGTTCTCTCATCATTTCAGCTTGAAGTTTTTTAATAGTAACTTCTTTCTTTTTTAATTTTTCAATTTGTTTATTATCTTTTTCTCTAACAGCCTTCATATAAGCACTTTGCCATTCTCTTACTTGTGTCATAATTCTTCTTGTTTTCTCTACATCAGTAAATTTACGAGTTATAGTTGAAGAAATTAAGAGCATCATAATAGATATTAATAAGATGGTTAAAGATGAAAGTGGAAAATCCTTTGCAGGACCTAATATAAATGAAAGAGTAGTAACAATAGAATCATAAAATTCTAATAAAGATTCTAAAACCATTTTTTCACCTCATAAATAATGAGGCTATTGTCTTACCTACTTCTTTATAATATCCTTCTTTATTCTCAAGAATTAAAATAGTACAACCTGTAAGTATTGCCAAAGAAGCAGCACCAGCTCTTCCCATTAATTGATGTTCATTTATTTTCTCAGGTGTATCTTCTTCTCTAATTCTTATACTTGAATCTTTTTTTCTACGCTTTGAAATTTCCTCTGGACTTGCTTCTATTAAAACTATAGAGTCAGGCATTAATTTTTCAGCAACCCATATAGGAATTCCTGACATATATCCATTTTCTGTTCTTATAAACATATGAGTATCTAGTAATACATTCTTTTCTTTAGTAATTTCTACTATTCTATTAGCTGCATTTAATTGAAGTAATTTTTGTTTCTCTATAGGAAGTTTTCTTATTTCATCTCTATTATTAACTATTTTTTTAGCTTCTTCAAACATTAAATCTCCATAGTTAATATACTTTACTTCAATTTTATTTTCTTTACAATATTCTAAAGCTGAATTTATTACAGTAGTCTTGCCTACCCCAGGTACGCCTATTACTATTATAAGTTTTCCTTTCTTCATAATATATCTACTCTCTTCCTAATACTTTACTTATACCAGGATATATTTCCTCAATATGTTCTCTAGCAAGGAATTGATAATATTGATACACTATACCCACTGATAATAATATACCAATTCCAGTACCTATCGCACCAAGCATATCAGCAATTCCAGCTAATAAACCAATCATTATTCCACTCATAATAGTAAGAGGAGGAATATATCGATTTAACATTTGCTCAATTACTACTGGAGATCTTCTAAATCCTGGTATTTGTAGTCCTGCACTTACAAGTTGTTGAGCTTGTGCTTGAGCACTCATACCAGATACTTCAACCCAGATCTTTGCAAATATAGTAGAGAAAAATACAAGTATTATTACATATATTACAGCATGTAAAGGATCGTGTATAACATTAATTAAACTTCTTGGAGATGTAATATAATAAACAAAACAACCAGGTAATGGTTGTAAACCAGTGGTTGTAGAGTTGAACATCACAAACCAATTAACCCATGGATTATTATTTAAAAAATTGAAGTTTTGCCAGATTAATTGTCCAAACATATAAAAGTTAGCAAATAAAGCAGAAGTCAATATTATAGGAATATTAGAAACGTACATAAATTTTAAGGGTATTTTTGCACGTAATCCACCATATTTTGGATGAGCTATAGGAATTTCAATTTTCATTCCCTCTAAGTATACTGCAATTAATAATATTATTATCATAGTAATAAATCCAACCATATCAGGATATGGATATCTTAAAAATACTTTAAGAATTTCTTCTCCACTAATTATTGTTTGGAAGAATGCTACTATTGCACCTAATGATTTTCCATCAGCTACAGGTCCTATTGGTGAAAATGATAACCATAATATTTGTTGTGAGACGCCTGCAAGAATAAATAAACTAACACCACTTCCTATTCCCCATCCTTTTTGAATTAATTCATCTAATAAAATCACAAGAATACCAACTATAGTCAATTGGGTAATTACAAAAACAGAGAGTAATAGGTCTAATCTTCCATAACTACCACCTATTAGAAATGCAGTAGCTTCAAATATTGTCATTATTATTGCTAAAAATTTTTGAGTGCCAGTAAATAGAGCTCTATCTCTTGGTTTACTAAGATCAACATTTATTAGTTTTGAGCCTGCAAGAATTTGCATGATCAAACCAGCAGTAACTATTGGGCCAATACCAAGATCCATTAAAGAGCCTTTTTTAGATGCAAAAATTATTCTGTAGATTAAAAATTGTTCATATTCACCTGTACGTATAGGAATTCCATAAAGTGGAATTTCACACATTATTAGATATAAAGCTAAAACTAATCCAGTCCATAATAATCTATATTTTAAATCTAGTTTACGCTGAGGTTTAGGAACCTCGGGAATAAATCTCAGAACAGGTTCTATTAAGTCTAAGAAACGGGTCATAATTTATACGACCCTAAGTAATTATGACTTCGCCACCCTTACTAATGATTTTCTCTTTTGCGATCTCAGAGGCTTGTTTTACTTTAACTAATAATGGAATATCAATTTTTCCACTACCTAAAAGTTTATCATACCCCATTTTATTTAGGTCTATGATAATTCTTCCTTTTTCATCTTTTTCTAATTCTTTTCCTTTAATTAATGAAACTAATGAGCCTATATTTATCCATCTAATAATTTTTGATGTTGGATTTACAAAACCATATTTTCCAAAATGATCTTTTCCATATTTTACAGTCCAAGACCATTTATGTTTATGTAAACCTGCATTTCCAAATCCTCCTCTTGTTCCAGATTTTCTATGCTGGCCTACAGTACCCCAGCCATATGTTCTTGATCCACGTTGTTTTCTAACTTTCTTTTCTCTTCTTACTACCATTATTATCCCTCCAATTTGATATGATTTATCATATCATTTTTAGGAGGAGGTCATTTATTGCTATTCCCCTATATCCTAATTCTCCTCCCTCATTTACATGTTTTTTTGTACTACCTTTAAATCCACCACTTGGTGGAGTAAGTCTAAATGTTTTTTTAAGTAATGATGGAAAATTTCCTTTTAATATAAGCTCTGCAAGTTCTTCAAAATTAGAAGCTTTTAATAAATTTAAATTTTCTTCAGTTATTCTTTTGTCTCCTTTAAGTCTTCCTCTTTTCTTTAATAATAATATTAAATTTTCCTTAGTAATTTCACCCCAAGTAATATAATCAGATACTTTTTTTAACATTCCAATTATTGATGGTGTTTCTGGTAATAAGCTAGCATTAAATTTCCTATGAAGATTAAGTCGTTTAAGTGTTTCCTCTATATCAGGATGAATACCAACTCTTCCTCTTATACGTATAGCTAAATACATAAACTCACCTCATTATATTTTAAATTTATATGTATTTCTCAAAGCCTCATAAGTTGCTAAGGCAAAATTCATTGTAGTTCTTGTCTCGCCTCTTGATACTACCCAAGCATCTTTTATTCCAGCAAAACTTAATATCTTTTTAGGAATTTCTCCTGCTATTATACCTACACCCTTAGGAGCAGGATATATAGTAACACGAACACTTCCTTTCTTACCACTTACAGTAAATGGTACACTATGAGATGTGCCACATGGGCATCTCCAGTGTCCACAACCTCGTTTTACAGGGATTATATTTAACTTAGCATCTGCAATTGCTTTATCTATAGCAAATCTCATTTGTTTTGATTTTCCAGTTCCAATACCTATATAGCCATCAGAATTTCCAATCACAACACCTATTTTAAATCTTGTAATTTCACCAGCATCTGTTTGTTTTTGAACTATATTAACATCAAGTATTTCATGTTTTATTTCAGGTAGTAGAATATCAACAATCTCAGGTTCTTTTATTGGTATGTTTCGTTCAAAAATTTCTTTTAAGCTTGTGATTTTTCCCTCTAATACAAGTTTTCCAAGAGTTGTTCTTGGAGTCCATAGTCCTTGTTGATATGTCATATTATGCTACCTCCTCAATTATTTTATTCTTTATTTCTTCAAAATGTTCTACAATTTTCTCAGGTGGTAAATTCATCTTAATATAATTAGAGAAATGAGCTTGGTATTTAGAAGGATTTTCTTTTTGTAAAAGCATTGCATATTTTGCAATATGAACTCCTTTTATATGCTCTTCATCAGGTAAAATTTCTTCATTATGAGGAATATCCATTCCTGCATCTAATGCTCCTTTAAGAGCAGCAAATAGTCTACTACCCTTTGTTATAGAATATCTTCCTAAATCTAATATAGCATTTTTAATACCCTTACTTAGAGCTCTTTTTCCAAGTAATAAACCTGCTAAATAAGCAGCAGGAAGATTACCAGTTCCTCCCTTCCATCCATATTTGGATAACTCTTTTGTATTAGCTTGTGCTAAAACTATATCTCCATTAACTTTTACTTCAATTAATTGAAGATGTAAATGTTTTAATGATTTTCTTATAACTAATCTTGGCTTTTTACTCATTACTAACTTCTTTCTAACTCTATAATCAGTTTTTCCTTCTCTTCTTCTTCTAAATGGTACTTTATAAGTTGGACCATGTGCCATATTTATCTCCTTGCAAGATTATGTTCTTCTATATAAGCTTTTAGTTGTCTTTTATCGTGAAATACTCCTCCTTTTACTTTCATATAAAGCATACGATATACTTTTTGTGTAATTATTTTTCTTTTTTTCAATAATCTTAAAAAGCGTCTCATAGATCTAACTCTATCAACCCAATCATCTACTTTAACAGCTCCTTTTCTACTTCCAGGACCTTTTCTCAATCCTTTTCTTTTTTGTTTATGTATTTTTCTAGCTCTTCCACGACTTGTTCCTTTTTCTGGTTTTGCTTTTATTATATCTTTTTCAATTAATTTTCTAATTTCTTCTCTTGTGATTGCACTACTTACTTCATCTAATTTATCAGGATCTATCCAAACTCTATTTATTCCAATACCTAAAATCTTTGCAGCAATCTTTTTTTGAACCTTTAAGTTCATTAACTACCACCTTGTAATAGCTTCTTTTCCTCTGATCTGATATTTACAATATTCAAATTAAGAGAAAGAGCTTTCTTAATAATTTCTAATCTCTTCTTTTTTCCAACATTAGCTGCTATTCTAACAACATGAATTGATGGATCTAAACCTTCTAATTCTTTTAAATTATGAACTATTACCTCTTTACCACCACATGGATGAAAACCTCTAACTAAACAAGGTCCTCTATATCCTGATTCAACTATAGCAGATTTTCCTTTTTTCTTTAAACGTAATTTTGATCTTGGACCTCTTGGTGCTCTCCATTTTTCACCTAATCGTTTAAATCTATGAGCATCTTGTCTAATAAAATCAGGTCTTTTTCTATTAATCTCTTCTCTCAATTCTAAAGCTTTTGATATTTTATTATTCAACTTCATAATCATCATCTCTTCTCTACAATATATATACCATCTTGAAATACTCTTGGATCTCTATCTTTTATATGAGTAACTAAATGAATATTTGCTGCAGTTTGACCTACTGCTTCCTTATCTATTCCCTCTATAATAATTTCATCACCACTCACTTTTACTTTAGTATCTCCAATAATTTTAGCAATTCTTTTTGATCTTTCACCCATAAAGTTTTCTATATATATTTCATTTCCAATAATTTTAATATTTATTGGAAAATGAGCATAAACTATCTTCATCTTATAAACATGACCTTCTTTAACACCTTTTATCATATTTCTTATATGTGCTGATACTGTACTAACCATAGTTTTTGGTTTTCTTCCTTTACCTTCCATTCTTACTATTATTTTATCTTCTGTTTTAGTTATTTTTACACCTGTATGTGAAAAATCCTTTGTTAGAGTACCTTTAGGACCAGACATAGTAATTATACTACCATTTAGTGAAACTTCAATATCATTAGGAATGGCTATTGATTCTTCAGCCATGTAATATCACCTAATATACATATGCTAAAAGTTGACCACCTATTCTATTCTCTATAGCTTCTTTATGAGTGAGTAATCCTTTTGGAGTTGTTATTATTAATATTCCTATATCCTTACTAGGAAGATATTTTTTCACCCATTCTTCTATTTCTCTATATGAAACTGAAAATCTTGGCTTTACAACACCACATTTATTTATTTTTCCTAATAATTGAATTCTAAATTTTCCAAATCTTCCATCATCAATATATTCAAATTCACCAATATAACCATGCTTTTGAAGAACACGAAGAACATTAGCTAATAGTTTTGGAGCTGGTGTAACAATACATTCTTTCTTTCCTCTTTCTTCATTATTCATAATTGTTGTAAGAGCTGATGCTATTGGATCATGCATTTTAATCACCTACATATATTTTTTAAAACCTAAAGCTCTGGCAATTTCTCTAAAACATTGACGACATACTTGTAATCCATATTTTCTTACAAGTGCTCCTCCTTTTGATCCACAACGTCTACATACTCTAACTTCTTTCTTATCACTTTCTTTACTCATTTACTATCTCCCTCTTACAACATTTACATTAAGTTTTTCAGTAAAATATGAAATAGCTTCTTCTTTAGAAACCCTATGTTTTTTACCAATTTCTGATTTTTTATATTTTCTTAAAGCAACTCTATAACCAGGTCTTTCTAATACAACACATATATTCATTCCAAATATACCAAGTGATGGGTCATATTTTGTTCCTGGAATACTTATATGTTCATGAATACCAAAAGAGACATTTCCATAATTATCAAAACAAGATTCTGGAAGAGTATTTTTCTTTGCTTCTAAAGCTCTTCTTAGAAAATCTTCGATTTTCTTACCTCTTAATGTAACTTTACAACCAATATTTTCTCCTTTTCTTATACCAAAATCTCTTATAGTCCTTTTAGCTCTTGTTGGACAAGGTTTTTGTCCTGTAAGTTCTTCTAAAACTTTCATAGCTTTTTCTAATTTCTCTCCTCCTTCACCTAAGCCTATATTAACTACTACTTTACCAATTTTTATTTTTCTCATTGGATTTTCTTGTTTATCTGACATATTAAAGCACTTCTCCATCAATTTTTATTGATGGACTTTCTTTTCCTATTGGGAATATGTATTTAAGAATAATATCTTTCTCAGTACTATCAAAAGCTACTTTTACTAGTTGTTCTGGACTTCTAGTTTTTGGAGGTTCTAAAACTTTTCCATATTTACCTATGTTACTTCCACCAATAATAGATACAATAGAGTCTTTATTAAGTGAGATATAGTCAATAATTTCTGCTTCAGGTAAGCTTATCTTCATACTATCATAAATTTTATATGAAATATTATGATTAAAAGGATCCTCGAGTTTTATAACATGACAGCGACCATCATGAAAGTTTAATTGAATATGCCCTCTCTTAACAGTTCGCTTTCCAATAATTCTAACAAGCTTATATGAGGCTTCTTCAGGAGGAATTCTAAATAAAGTTAAGATCTTTACTGGATGTGGAAGGACTCTAAAATATTCATCTGATGGAATTACATGGATTACATCCATTAATCCTACTGGAAATTTATAATCTGTTCTAATCTTTCCATCAACCATAATCTTCCTTTCAGAAAGTATTTTCTTTGCTTCAGAGAGTGTAAGAGCATATTTTAGAATATCTCTTACAATTATTCCTAGTGGAATACAAAATCTTAATGGATGTGGTCCTGGAGAAGGTCTTATAGTAAATTCACTTTCTTTTATTTTTATATGCCAAAAACGTGGTGAAGGGTATGTTTTTAAATGTTTTTTCAATTCATTTCACCTTTTTCCATCTTTTCAAGTTTTTCAATTTTTTCTTTTCTTTTTTTATCAGTTAGATCTAATTTTGTTATCATAACCTTAGATGGATGAATATATACAGGACGAAGAGATCCATCTGCTTTTTTAATATTTATACCTTCAATTGTAATTCTCATTTTTGAAGGATCAACAGATAATACTTTTCCTTCATGTCCTTTATAATCTCCTCTCATAACTAATACAGTATCTCCTTTTCTAACAATAGCATTTCTAATACCATATTTTTCTCTTAATTCTTTAGATAATGGAGCTTTCATCATTTTAATTCTTTTATGATGTGGAATAACAAGTTTACTCACTTTAATTCACCTCAAACAATTATAGAAGCTAAACCTGCTACTCTTGGCCATCTTTCAGCAGCTTCTTTTGCAACAGGTCCTCTTATTTCAGTTCCTTTACATTCACCATCTTCAGTAACTATTACAGCAGCATTATCTTCAAATTGAATCCATGTTCCATCCATTCTTCTATAGGGTTTTCTTTGTCTTATTATAACAGCATGTAAGATTTGATGTCTAACTTCAGGTTTTCCTTCTTTAACTGTAACTATAACTTTATCACCAACTCCTGCTGAAACAAGACGTCTTAATCTTCCTTTTAATTTTGGAATACCAATAATTTGTAATATCTTAGCTCCACTATTATCTGCACAATTAAGATATGCTCCAATTGGTAATCCAGGACTTACTCCTGGACGATATGTAATTCCTCCAGCTAAACCTTTTCCTCTTTTTGCCATGCTCCTTCACCAATTTTCTCTATAACTACAAATGATACAGTCTTACTTAATGGGCGACATTCTGCTATTTTGACAATATCTCCTTTTTTTGCTGCAATACATGGAGAATTATGAGCATGAATTTTTGATCTACATCTTGCATATCTTTTATATTTAGGATAATATTTTAAGTAATCTACTTGTACTACGACTGTTCTTTGCATTCTATCACTTACTACTTTTCCAGTTAATATTTTGCCTCTAATTGATATATTACCATGAAATGGGCATTTTTTATCAGAACAAGAAACTTTAGGTTTTTCAGTACTTTGAAACATAAACTCTCCTCCTCTGAATTCTCTTTAATCTCTCTGCAGGATCATATGCTATATCTTTTCCATTAACAATTACAACTTGAGGAATATAGAATTTAAAATTACAATTCTTTTTTGGAATTTTTTTAATTTTCCCATCTTCTTTTAATATTATTAACATATTTTTAGTTTCATCAATTACAGTTCCACATATTCCTATTTGAGTAGGATCAGTAGAACTAATAATCTCTACTTTAAGTCCTATAAGATCATGATAAATAATATTATCTGGAGAAATCTTCATTATCCTCCCTTCTTCAATTCTTCTTCTCTATTTATAGTTAAAATTCTTGCAATAGTCTTTCTAATTAGTTTTATTCTTGAAGGATTTTCTAAAGATCCACCAATAGCCTGAAGAGTTCTAAGCTTAATTAACTCTGCTTTTAATTCAGAGAGCTTCTTTAATCTTTCTTCTTTACTCATGCTCCTGATCTCCTTTACTCTGAGTATTGCCAACTTCTTCACCTCTTACTATTGATATATCATCAACAGTAGGGACTGGTAAAAATATTTTAACTTTTATACCATAAACACCAGGCTTTAATAAAACATGAGTTACAGCCTTATCAACAGCATACATACTTGGTTCTCCTGCTTTAAGAATAACTCCAGCTCTAAATTTCTCATATCTAGCTCTTTCACTTACTAACTTACCTCTTATAACTATTTCAGCACCACGTGCCCCAGCTTCCATTATTTGTCTTAATGCTACAAATGCAGCTCTTCTAAAATGAATTCCTCTTTCAAGAGCCATGGCAATTCTATTAGCCATAATTTTAGCATTAAGTTCAGGATTTTGAACTGGAACTACTGCTATTTGTGGATTTTCTAGTCCAAATTTCATTTCTAATATGTGAGCTAATTCTCTAATTGTAGCTCCTTGTCTTCCTATTACTAAGCCTGGTCTCTCTGCATATATTATAACTCTATTACCTAATGGGGTTCTTTGAAAATCTACACCAGCATATCCTGCTCTTCTAAGTTCCTTTTGTAAATAATCATCAATTAAAGCATTTTTTATTGCTTTATTTATAAAATATTTAGCTATACTCATTTGCCCACCTCTTCAACAACAATTTCTACATGTGTTAATGGATGGCGAATAGGATCAACTCTTCCAAATGCTCTTGGAAAATAACTTCTTATCCTCAATCCTTTATGTGCAGCTGCATGACAAATTCTCAAATTTTCAATATTTAAACCTTTATTTTCAGCATTTACTTTAGCATTTTCTAGAACTTTTAAAATTGCTTTACATGCTTTAATAGGATATCTACCTGTAGGAATACCAAATCTTTCACCAATACCTGAACGATGAGGTAATTGTTTTCTATAACGTCTATACGGTATGACTTCTTTCTTCTCTATTACTCTTTTTAAATACTCAATAGCTTCATCTAATTTCATATTTCTTATGACATTACATATTTCTACAGCTTCTTTAGTTGAAATATGAAGATCTCTACCACTAGCTTTTGCCATTCTTTCAGGATCATAATTTTGAATAGAGTAACCCCACTCAGGCATTAAACCACTTCCACATATTACAAGCTAAAGAATTGTGAGAAATATAAAAAGTTTTTTAAATAATCTCAATATTCTTCCATATAATAAAAATAATTACTTTAGTGGAACAAACATAGAGCTTCTTGTTGCTTTAAGTCCTGGAGCTCCATGTATAACTCTAGCAGTAGTAATAGCAAATTCTCCAAGATAATGACCAATCATTTCTGGAATTATTTCTACAGGAACAAATTCCTTTCCATTATGAACACATATAGTTAATCCTACCATTTCTGGTAATATTATCATATCTCTACAATGAGTTCTTATAGCAACTTTTTTTCCTAATGCTTTTACTTTTCTTATTTTCTTAATTAATTTCTTTTGTTCTGGTGTTAAACCTCTCATTAAAGATCTTCTTTGTCTACTTGGAAGAAGTTTAATAAATTCATCCATTGGCATATTGAGTAATTGTGATAAATTATAACCTCTATATGTAAATTCTCTAGACATATTATCACCTCTTTTTCCTACCAGTTCTTTTAGGTGCAATAATACCTACTTTTTGTCCTGGTGGAGCAGTTCTACCAACAGGAGTACCACCCTTTGGATGAGAGCCACCACCATGAGGATGTGAACATGGATTCATAGCTTTTCCTCTCACAGTAGGATATTTAATTGATTTTGCTTTACATTTATAATATTTTGCTCCAGCCTTTAATAATGGTTTCTCTATTATACCTCCAGCTGCTACAATACCTATTGTAGCTCTACATAATTCATTAAAAGATTTAACTTTTCCAGATGGTAATTGAACTAATACATTATTACCAGAGTGTGAAATAATAGTAGCATAACTTCCAGCTGTTCTAACAAATTTTCCACCATCACCTGGTCTTCCTTCAATATTAAAAACTTGAGTACCATCAGGTATATCTCTAAGTGGTAAAATATTTCCTACATTAATTGAAGATGTAGGACCAATAGAGATTTTTTGTCCTACAAATAAACCCTCAGGTGCAACTATAATAGCCTCTGTGCCTTTATTATCTTTAATTATAGCTAATGGTGCACCTCTACCTGGATCATGAACTATATCTTTTACAATAAATTCAGTAGGAGAATCTGTCATAGGAGGATAATGAACTTCTCCAATACGTTTCCATGATGGTGATTTAAATATAGAAGTTCCACGACCTCTTCTTTGAACCAATAAACGTTTTCCCATATTTATCACCTACAATAAACCTAATTTTGTTGCTAATTCTGCAGCACTATACTCCTTTTTAAGTTTTATTATTGCTTTCTTTTCACCTGATGATGTAATAAGTGTATTCACTTTTTCTATTTTTACATTATATAATTTCTCAAAAGCATCTTTTATCATTTTTTTATTTGCTTTGAGATTCACAATAAATGTTAATTTATTTTCTTTTTCTATTCTTTCAAGAGCAGACTCTGTAGATACAGGTCTTATGATTATTTCATAAGGATCCATTTAAGCAAATACCTCCTCAAGTTTTTTTATAGCAGATTCAGTCCAAATAGTAAGTCTACCAGGATGACCTCCAGGTGCTAAAATTTCTACATTTAAAGAATGAATATCAGAATAATCTAAGCCTGAAAAATTTCTTGCAGCTAATCTTAATGGTGTATTTAATTCATCAGTTACTAATAATATACTCTTTGGTTTTTTCCATCGTCTTCCTCTTCGTTTACCCTTTCCAGCTCGTTCTCTTATTCCCTCTTTTGCTCTAATAACATCATCCCATAAGGATAATTTCATTAAAAATTCTCTAAATTCTTTTGCTTTCTTAATATTCTTAATTTCATCTGAGACAACTATTGGAAGAGAGAGACCATCTTTAATTATATGACCTCTCTTTATTACCCATTCTCTAATAGCAGTAGCTGCAATAGCAGATCTTAGAGCAAGTTTTCTTTCTTTTTTATTTATTTTTTCATGAATTATTTTTTCAGTTTTTGGTGGAAAAGCTAATCTTCCTTTTACAACACAAGGAGCAAAAGCTGCACGAATACTTCCTTTTATACGTGGAACTCTTGATAAATCAAATCCTACTCCTAAACTTTCTGCAGTAGTTCTTTTTCCAGCCATTGGATCTCTTCCCTTTGGTTGTATTCTTGCAGTAATAGATGAAATAACAGCTCTTCTTATTAAATCAGGTCTAATATCTTCAAAAAATATACTAGGTAATTTTATTTCTCCTTTAATACTTCCATCTATAGAATAAATTGGAACAACTGACAATTTTTACACCCCTTGTTTTGATGATAGGCTTATAGCTGTAATTTTTGGAGGTGGTAATTGTTTTTCTTTTGCTCTTATTGCTAATCTAAATCTTATTAATCTTTTTGGAGGACCTGGAATTGTTCCAGCTATTACTATATAATCTCCTCTTACTAATCCATAATGTAAATATCCACCTGCTACATTAACTTCTGATGGATTTTCTCCAATCTTAAGAACAAGTTTATTATATTCAGTTCTTTGATGGAAACCCATTTTTCCAGGACGTGGAACAGTAAATACCATAGATGGATGACCAGGACTTATTGCACCTACAACTCTATGTCCTTTTCTATGTTTATGCCATTTTGGAAGAATCTTTACACCAAATCTTTTTACTACACCAACAAATCCCTTACCTTTTGTTACAGCAATAACATCTACTAATAATCCCTCAGAAAAGAATTCCTTTGCTTTAACTTCTTTACCTAATAGATTTTTTGCATAATTATATATAGCCTTTATATCATTTCCTCCAATTGCTATTTCTAGCACTTCAGGAGTTTTCTTTCTTAAACCACTTTTATGTGGTTGAGTTAATGCTAAAATTCTTATTTCAGTGATTTTATCTAAATTTTCCTCTATTTTTCGTATATTTTCTGAAAAATCTTTCTTCTTTGGAATAGTTATTATACGTTCAGCATATTTTGGAAGTGAAGTATGTAAAACCTCAGTTAATGTCTTTAATCCCTTTATAGTCTTAATATAAGCTCTAATACCATATACAAATATAGGAGGAACTTCTACAATAGTTACTTCTTTTATGACTTCTTTTCCATAAAGTGGACTTTTAGGTCTATTTTCAATTAAAACTACATGAGTTGTTCCAACTTTATAACCAGCAAAACCTAATAAACGTGGAGGACCAGTTATCTTTGGCCAAGTCCTTATTCTACCAGTTATACGTCTAGCTCTTACTCTAGGATAATACATTAATGAGCCTCTTCTTGGAGCTTTCTTTTTCCTATGACCCATTTTATCTTCCCTTCTAGCTATAATTCGCTAAGCTAACAAACTAAAATATATTTCTATCCATTAGAAATTTTATCTTATTAGTTTTATAGCTTGTAATATTTATATATTTAAACCTATAGATTTTGAAAATATTGTTTATAACAAGATAAAATTAAAAAATATTTTAGATCTCATCAATAAAGGACAAAATAGCTAATGAAATCATTAAAGCTTCTTCTGTTCTTATAGTTTGTGTTCCTTGATTTGGAACCATATTAACTATAATATCACAATAATCTTCAAGATTTAATGAATATTTAAGGAAAATATTATGTAATCCTTCTCGTGGAGAACCAAATAGAATTGCTATATTTTTACCAGGTTGAAGCATTTTTTTAATTTCATTAAATACTATATTTATTGGTTTTCCATATCTAGAAGTTGCTATAATATAATCATAATTATATTTGACTAAGTGATTATGTAAACCCTTTAGATCTATAATTACCTCATATCCCCAATAATATGGAATCTCTTCTTTTTTTACTGGAATCCATGTTTCCTTTTCTTTCTTTAAAGAAATTCTTTTATTACGTATAAGAGGATATGGACAAGTTATTGGTTCCTTGAATCCTATATCTACAATAGATCCTCTCTCATTACTCTCTATTACAAAACCTTCTCTATATTCAATATCAGAGTCTATTGTTGGATGATGTGGTGTTCTTAATGGTGGTAAATAACCAGCATATCTAAGATTTTTACTTATAGGAAATAAATATTTTCTAAGATATTGTGGAGTTTCTAAATATTCTAATAATTCTTTTATGAAAAATAGATCCTTTTTTTCTGAATCCATATAAATTAAAATTCTGTTTACTCTGTAGATGGAAATAGTCCTAGCAATTTGTCCAATAAGTATGGTTTTCTCAATAAGAGTATCAACTAAAGAAACTATAGAAGAAGGAATACATATTGTTAAATTATAATTTCTTTTTAAAGACATACTATTTCTTCTTTTCTTTTTTCTCTCCTCTTTCTTCTTTACTTATTGATTCTAGTATAGTAGTTCTTTGTCTTCCTCCCATGATCCCACCATATATTAAAAAATAAATTTAACTAAAAAAATTTATTTCTATCCTCTGTGTATTTTGTTTATGGCCAATGATGAGTTTGCCGAGTTCGCAGAGTAAAGGATGCAGAAAAGAACAGTCAGAGGCCAAAGAGGTGAATTTATATGGAAATAGATGAGACAGACCTCAGAAGAATAATTAAATATGCTAAAAGTTATTGTGAAGATAGATGTCCAGCTGAAAGAGATCCGTCAATATGTTTAGCTTTAATAGAGGTTTGTAAAATTTTAAATATTGAAGCTCCACCATGTGTAGAAGAAACCATGGGATTTTCTAAAAGTTACTTTATAGCAAAAATAAGAGATATTGAAAAAAGATGGGGTAAAGAAATAAGAGAAGTTCTAAAAGAAATTCAACGTAATGGTGTAAGACATTTTGAAGAAGAAATAGATAGAATGGAAGCTGAATTTGCACTAAAAGCAATTAAAGCAATAGATGAAAGAGAAATGATTAAAAAATAAGAGAATAGTTTAACATTAAGGAGGACAATTTTTGGAAAAAGTATACTCTCCAAAAGATATTGAAGAAAAATGGCAAAAAATATGGTTAAGTAAAGAATATTATCCTGTTTTCAAATTTAAAAATAATGGAAAACCTGTATTTGTAATAGATACTCCTCCTCCTTTTACATCTGGAGAACTTCATATGGGTCATGCTTATTGGTGTATATTAAATGATACTATAGCAAGATATAAAAGAATGAAGGGATTTGATGTTCTTTTACCTCAAGGATGGGATTCTCAAGGACTTCCAACAGAACTTAAAGTTCAATATAAATTAGGAATACCAAAGGAAAATAGAGAATTATTTAGAAGTAAATGTGTAGAATGGACAAATAATATGATTAAAAGTATGAAGAAAGCAATGATAAGAATAGGATATAGGCCTGATTGGGAACAATTTGAATATAAAACAATGGATAAAGAGTATTGGAAAGCTGTTCAATATACATTATTAATAATGTATGAAAAAGGATTAATCTATAGAAAGAAATTTCCAGTTCATTGGTGTAGTAAATGTGGAACTGCTCTTTCACAAGCTGAAGTTGGATATATACAAAAAAGAGGTAAATTATACTATATAAAATTCAAAATTACTAATAATGAATTTATAGAAATTGCTACAACAAGACCTGAATTATTAAGTGCATGTGTAGCAATTGCAATAAATCCAAATGATGAAAGATATAAAAGTTTGATCAATAAAGAAGTTGAAGTTCCAATATTTGGAAATAAAGTAAAAGTCTTAGAGGATGATGATGTAGATCCTAATTTTGGAACAGGTATTGTAATGATCTGTACTTATGGAGATGAACAAGATATAAGATGGCAACAAAGATATAGTCTTCCTATTATCACAGCAATAAATGAAGAAGGAAAGATCATAAATTCTGGTAAATATTCAGGTATGAGTATTATAGAAGCAAGAAAAGAAATTGTAGAAGATTTAAAGAGATTAGGACTTATAACTAAAGAAGAGGAGATTCTTCATAATGTCTTAGTTCATATTGAAAGATCAGATTGTATGACTCCAATTGAATTTATTATAAAAGATCAGTGGTTTATTAAATCTAAAGATTTTAAAGAAATGATGATTGAAGAAGAGGAAAAGATGAATTGGATTCCAAAATATATGAAACAAAGATTAATAGAATGGATTAATAATATAGAATGGGATTGGGTAATATCTAGACAAAGAATATTTGGAACACCTATACCATTTTGGTATTGTGAAAATTGTGGATTTATAATTCCACCAAAAAAAGAACAACTTCCAGTAGATACAACAAAAGATAAGCCACCTATTGATTTTTGTCCAAAATGTGGAAGTAAAAATATCTCAGGAACTTCTGATGTATGTGATTGTTGGGTAGACTCTAGTATTACACCACTAATCATTACTAAATTTTTTGAAGATAAGACATTTTTTAATAGAACATATCCTGTGGACTTAAGACAACAAGGTCATGATATTATTAGAACTTGGTTATATTATACAATATTGAGATGTAAAATAATAACAGAAAAAGGTCCATTTAAAAATGTAGTTATAAATGGTCATATACTAGGACCTGATGGAACAAGAATGTCAAAATCAAAGGGTAATGTAATAATGCCAGAAGAAGGTATAGAGAAATATGGAGCAGATGCTCTAAGACAGGCATTATTATCTCTTACATTAGGTTCTGATTTTCCATTTAAATGGGAACCTGTAAAACATGGAAAATCTTTTTTACAAAAAATATGGTCATCAGTTAGATTTGCTAGTCAATTTATAAGAGATGCTAAAAAAGAAATTGATATTACTAAACTTAATGATATAGATAAATGGATTCTAGCAAAATTAAGAAATACTATAGTTATTGTAGATGATGCAATGGAGAAATATCA
The DNA here is from genome assembly GCA_964617245.1 of uncultured Nitrososphaerota archaeon. Lineage (GTDB taxonomy): Archaea > Thermoproteota > Methanomethylicia > Methanomethylicales > Methanomethylicaceae > WYZ-LMO11. The sequence goes on along the minus strand of CAZTWF010000106.1, from coordinate 25,828 downwards.
ATTTCATATTGCTGTTGAAATACTTAAACAGTTCTATTGGCATGATTTCTGTGATCAATACATTGAAGCTATTAAACCAAGACTTTATTCACCAATAAGTCAAGAAGATAAAGAAAATGTGGGGGCTATTCTTTACAAAATAATATGGATATTTATAAGACTATTTAATCCAATATGTCCACATATAACTGAAGAAATTTATCATAGATTATTTAGGGAAAGAGAAGGATATATTTCCATAAATATAGCTTCATATCCCAGTTTAAATGAAGTACCAGAGGTTGATGGTAGTGATGGTGAGAAATTAGTGAATATAATAGCTAACTTAAGATCCAAAAAAGTTGAGAATAGAATAGCACTTTCTGCATTAGTGAAAAAAGCAATAATTCAAGAATCAAAAGAAACAATAGAATTATGTAAAAAAAATGAATGGTTATTAAAAGAAGTACTTCATATTAATGAAGTAGAGTATAGAGAAGGAGAAGGAGAAATAATACTTATAAATTAATAGTGTATTATATTAAATGCTCTGCATTAATTAGTGCATAATTTATTATTTTTGAACCATCTTTTGTTACATAATTCCCATGGCCAGGAAATAATATCTCAATATTTAATGATGAAAGTATACGTAGACTATTCTTAAGTGCTATACTATTTCCTCCAGGAAGATCTGTTCTACCAAAACATCCATCAGAAAATACAGTATCTCCACTTATCAATAATGCTTCTGATTCTGAATAAAAACAAGTACTTCCAGGTGTATGTCCTGGTGTCTTTAATATTTCTAAATTTACTTCTTCAAGTATTTTTTCACCATCATTAATATCAAAAATTGGACTGAAATCTATTAAGTATAGATCTTCATAACTCATATAACATTTTATATTATTCTTTATAAGTGAAATAGCACCATTTGTATGATCAAAATGACCATGAGTTAAAAAAGCACAAATGATCTTATCTTTCTCTATTCCCATATTCATTAAAAATCTTAAAAGTTCTTTATGACCACTAGTATCAAATATTATATAACCATTTTTAGATTTTAATATATAAACATTTGATGATAAGCCTATTTCTTCAAATGTTTCTTCATGAATTATAAAAAAATTTTCAAATTCAGATATAATCAACCTTTTGTCACTCCTATTGGAATCATTCTTGCTACTAATGTAGCAATTCCAAGTTTATGAGATACTTCTGCAACTCTATCAACATCTTTATAAGCTCCAGGAGCTTCTTCTGCAATTACACGAATATTAGCTGCTCTAATGATAATACCTCTATTCTCTAATTCTCTTTTTACTTCACTACCCCAATACTTCTTTATTGCAGCTTCTCTACTCAAATATCTTCCAGCACCATGAGCTGTAGATCCCCAACTTAATTCCATAGATGCTGGAGCACCTAATAATAAATAAGATGCTGTACCCATGCTACCAGGAATTAATACTGGCTGTCCTATATCTTTATATTCTTGTGGTAATTCTGGTCTTCCAGCTGGAAAAGCTCTTGTTGCACCTTTTCTATGAACAAAAACTTTAACTCTTTTTCCATTATAAATATGTTCTTCTAGTTTAGCTATATTGTGAGCGACGTCATATAATAAATGCATTCCTAATTTTTCAGGATCAGTTTTAAATACTTTTTGAAAAGCTTCTCTTGTCCAATGTGTTATACATTGTCTATTTGCCCATGCATAATTACATGCTGCAGACATTGCTGCAAAATAATCTTTTGCTTCAGGACTATTAGCAGGAACACATACAAGTTCTCTATCAGGAATTTTTATTTTATATTTTGAAACAGCATGTTCCATTACATGTAAATAATCACTACATACTTGATGGCCTAATCCTCTACTACCTGAATGTATCATTACAACAACTTGTTCCTCTCTTTCTATACCAAATTTTTTAGCAACATGTTGATCATAGATCTTATCTACAATTTGCAATTCAAGAAAATGATTTCCACTTCCAAGTGTTCCAAGTTGATTTGCGCCTCTTGCTTTTGCTGTACTAGACACTTTTGTATGATCTGCAGTTTTCATATATCCTCCTTCTTCACATCTTCGAGCATCCTCATCCCAACCATATCCATTCTCTATTGCCCATAATACACCTGTGTCTAAAACACGATTTTGTTGACTTGTATCTAAGCGAATTCCTCCTTTACTTCCAAGACCTGAAGGAATAAGATCAAATAAAGTATCTATTAATTTTGTAAGATGAGGACGAATATCTTTTAAATCTAAATTTGTTAATACTAATCTTACACCACAATTAATATCATAGCCTACTCCACCTGGAGAAATAACTCCTTCTTCAGCATCAAATGCTGCAACTCCACCTATTGGAAATCCATAGCCCTGATGACCATCTGGCATAGTTATGGAAAATTTCAAAATACCAGGAAGCTGTGCTACATTTACACATTGTTGTATAGTTAAATCTTCCTTCATTTTTTCAAGTAAAATTTCATCAGCATAAATTCTACATGGAACTTTCATATTAGGATTATAGCTTTTTGGAACTTCCCATACGTATTCATCTATTCTCCTAAGAGGAATTGTCAATATTAATCACCTCAGAATAAGATCAGAGTAAGATATTTTTTATTCCTTATTAAATAATAAATATTCCGGTGAAAAATATGGTTTACTCATATTTAGACCATCCATCAGATGTTTATATACATGTAATTGCAAATAATTTAGAAGAAATATTTGAAGAAGCTACAAAAGCAACCTTTGATGTTATGATAGATGTATCATCTGTTGAAGACAAAGAAGAAATTGACATAGAATTAGATGGAATGGATTTAGAACAACTTTTATATAAATGGATTGATCATCTATTATTTCTTTTTGATGCAAAAAGTTTTGTAATTTCAAAAGCAAAAGTAGAAAAAATTGAAAAATGTAATGATAAATATGTTATTAAATCAAAGGTTTTTGGAGAAGAATATAATCCAAAAAAACATGGTCATAAGACAGGAGTTAAGGCAATGACATACTCATTAATGAAGATAATTAAAAATGAAAAATGGGAAGCTTTCTTTGTATTAGATATTTGATAATTAAAACGATCGATTACTATAATTCATTAAATAAATTTATTAGGTGTAAAATGAAATTATTCTATTAGCCGGGGTGGCTGAGTGGAAAAGCGCCGGCCTCGAATTTAAAAAATAAGAAAGCCGGTTCCCTCTGGGATCAAGGGTTCGAATCCCTTCCCCGGCGCTTTATTTGAAATCATATTAATAAACTTATATTACCTATTGTAATATTTTCAAGATATTTTGATGCAATTTCCTTACATTTAATAGCTAAAGAGTAACTTGTCCTTGGAAGATCTTTCATCATATAGCAACCATAAAAAGCAAGTAAAGTATAAGGAATTGATGGATTAATTGAACTAATAAATTTTGCAATATTTTCAACTTCTTCAACATCAATATATCCTGGAATTAATAAAGTACTTACTGAAATTAAAGGTACTTCAGGTCTTTTATCATAAAATGATCCTAATAACTTAAGATTTTCTAAAGCAGCTTTATTTGAAACACCACATAGAATTTTATTAAGATTTTCATCCCAAGCTTTTATATCAAATTTTATATTTCCACCACTTTCTAATGCATACTTACAAGCAATAAGAGCAAAATCTCTAGAAAAATTACCATTTGTTTCCCAACATATTCTTAAGATTCTATTTGAGCTCTCTTCTAATGCTATTTTACTAGTTTCAATACAATGTGGCATTTGAGTAGAAGGATCTCCTCCAAAATAACATATACAAGATACCTTATCTTTTAAAACTTTCATTGCTAATTCTTTAGCACTTATATATGGATATAATTTTTTTGATAAATTTCTAAAATGCCAATTTTGATAAAAAAGACAATCGAAACTACATGAACCATAGAATACTGCTAAATTATAATATCCAAATTCAGGTCCACTTGTATAAGAATATTTAGGATAACCTATTCCAGTACAGCCAGGACAAAACCAAGAAGCTACACAATTAGTTGGAATAGGATCATAATACCATTCTAGTATTCCTTTATCTGGTGTACCACCAAGATATTCCAATTTATTATCTATATTCCTAACTAAACCACAAAAACCAATTCCTCCATTTCCTATAGAGCAATTATTAGCACATCTTCTACATATTAATCCATTTGGATCTCTTGGAGGTTCTGGTGGAAGACTAAAATTAGCTCTAGAAATCTTATGAGCTGAATAGGAAATTCTTAAAGCTTCTTCAGGTTTTTTTCTTATACAATTTAAACATACAGAAATAGTATTAGAAATAAGAGAAGAAGAATTATTACAAATTAAACATTTACCCACATATTAAAATAAAAAATTGTATAATATAAATTGTTATATAATCTTACAATTAAAAGTCTTAATTTAGTTCTTATTATTTAGTAAAAAAAGAGATTAGTGAATCCAATATGCACCTTCTGAGGTATATTCTTTTTTCCATATTGGTATTTCATGTTTAGCTTTATTTAATGCAATTCTCATAGCTTCAATAGCAATTTCACTTCTTTCTGCTGCAATAATAATATAGAGAACTTCTTCTCCTGGTAGAAATGTACCATATTTATGACAAAGAATAATATCTATCACACCATTTATTTTGGATATGCTTTCTACTATTTCATTAATAGTCTTTTTTGCATATTCTTCAAATATTTCATATTCAAGTTTTTCTACTTTCTTACCATCTAGAGTTTTAGGTCTAACTATACCAGTAAATGTAATAATAACTCCACAATTTTTTTCTTTTATATTATTCTTAATTTTATTAATTAAATTGTAAAGATCAATATTATCTTCTTTTTTTGCTATTATTCCAATAGGCATAAATGGATATTTATTTAACATTTAAATAAGTTTAACGAATTGTAGAAATATATCCCTTAAATATATTATATATTAATATATTATATATAAGGAATATTATCTCATGAAAATCTAATCATTATGGGGCTTATTATGGTGCTTAAAATGGAAAAAGAACTATATTATGAAAGAGAATTATTTAATGCTTTAGCTTCAATATATGGTGGAAGGATATACTCTATATTACAAGCATTATCAAGACCACCAAAAGAATATTCAATAAGAGTAAATACATTAAAAACAGATGTAGAAAGAGTAATAAAAAAATTAGAAGAAATGGGTGTAGAATGTAAAAGATCTTCAATTATTGAAGAAGCAATATTATTAGAAGTAAAGGGACCATATAAAGTAGAGAGACTAGGAAAATTAATTGTTGCAAAAAAAGGAGCTGCTGAAAGTGTTATGCTTGGAAGTAAACTTTATGCTCCAGGAATATTAAGAACTGAGAAATATAAAATAGGAGACTATGTAAGAATTGAGGATCCTAAGGGACATATTGTTGGAAGAGGTATAGCATTAATACCACCTAAGATAGATAGATCAAAAAGATATGGAATAGCTGTAGATGTGAAGGAATCATTATATAAATTACCACCTTTTAGAGAGACTTCTCTATATGAGGAAGGATTTATTAAAGAACAAAGTATACCAGCAATGATTGCTTCAAAAGTACTTGAACCAAGAAAAGGAGAAATTATTGTAGATATGTGTGCAGCACCAGGTGGAAAAACATTACATATAGCACAAATGATGGAAGATTGTGGGAAAATTTATGCATTTGATATTTCTAAAGATAGAATTAATTCAATGATATTAGAAATGAATAGACTTGGAATTAAAAGTATTATTCCTATATGTCATGATTCAAGATATATAGATGTAGATTTTCCTACATTAAAAGTAGATAAAGTATTAGTTGATCCTCCATGTTCTGCTTTAGGAGTTAGACCAAAACTTTATGAGGAATCAACATATAAAAAAGTATTAGGATGTGCTGAATATCAAAAACAATTTATGAAAGTAGCAAGTAAAATTGTTAAAAAAGAAGGAATTATTGTTTATTCTACATGTACTATCTCCTTAGAAGAAAATGAGAAAATAGTTGAATTTGCTTTAGAAAATCTTGGACTTGAATTAGAAGAACAATCAATAAAAATTGGAGAAGGAGGTTTTGGATTTAGTAAAGTTCAAAGATTTAATCCAGATGTATTAGAAATGCCTGGATTCTTTATAGCAAAATTCATAAAGGTGAGGAATAATTGAAAAAAATAAATAAAATAAATATTATAGCAACTGAAGGAACTGATGATAAGTTATTAGAAATTGCAAAAGAATGTTATACAAAAAAATTTTCTGAATATTTAAATAATGTAAATATACTAAGTGAAGAAATTTCTTTAGAAGATATCTATTATAGAGTTAATTTTAAAGGTTGTAAACAATATCTTGCAGATTTAATATTAGAGAAAGGAATAAGATTTAAAGATAAAAATTCTATTGTTATAATTGTAACTTCTTCAGATATCTATACATATGGAACTAATTATATATTTGGATTGGCAACTAAAGGAATAGGAATGATCTCCTCTGCAAGAATCGATCCTAAATTCTGGAATGATATACCAGAAATTTATGAATATAGTAAAATGGGAGAAGAATTCTTTATAAAACAATTTTCAAAGGTATTATTACATGAACTTGGACATACTCTTTCTTTATTACATTGTAATAAAATTAATTGTGTAATGTATTACTCTAATTCGCCTATAGAACTTTATTATAAAGGTGAAGATTATTGTAAAGATTGTTGGAATAAAATAGTTCTCAATATTTAAATTTTTTCTTTTTTGTAGACTTTTCTTTTTAAAGTATGTCCACAAATTTTACAATTAGTAATTTCTTCAGAAGATCTATAGGTTGCACCACATGCTGGACAGTAAATAATCCATAAAAATCTTTGTGATATACCCTCAGTTACTATAGATCTAAAAGATAATGATAATAATGTACATAAATTTTGTATACTATAATCATCACTAATAATTACTGGGTCTAATCCTTCACTTTTAAGTTCAAAAGCAAGAGCTAAAACTTCTAAATCTGTTTCAGAAAGAGAAAGAATATCACCACTCTCAATTGCTTTATTTTTAATAAATTCTATATTTTCATGTTTAGGAAATCTTATTTTTAATTTTCCTAATGATATAGAAATTTCCAAAATCATTTTTAACTTTTCATCATGAATTTCAGAAAGTATTTTAGGTGTAATATAGTGTTCTCCTTCTATAATTTGTGGATTAAATCCATACAATATAGCAGAGGTATCTAAAACAAAAATATGCTTCTTAATAGAGTTCATTATTTATTTCTCCATTGATAAGAATATTTTTTCTCTTATTCTTTTATAGAAGTCAAAAGGTTCAGTTCTTATAAGTAAAGCAAATCTATTAGATTTTTCAATTTTTATTGGCTCATCATAATTAATTTTACAAACTTCATCTCCATCAATTATAAGCAAACCATCATAATCATTTTTTTGTAATAATATCTTAAGTTTACAAGAACTAGGAAAAATAAAAGGACGGGTTACTATAGATAAAGGACATATCATTACTAATTCTATTAAGTCTAATTCAGGATCGATTATACATCCTCCAGCTGAAAAAGCATATGCTGTTGAGCCAGTAACAGTTGATACTATTAAACCATCTGCTTTTCCACTATAAACTAATTTTTCATTTTTAAAAATTGAGAAAGAAATAATTTTTGATGCCTTTGATGCTGTTATTAAAATTTCATTTACTACAATATAATTCTTATCTAAATATTCTACATTTAATAATGTTCTTTTATCTAAATAATAGTTACCAGCTAAAATCTTATCAATTGTATTTTTTGCATTTTCTGGTGTAGTTTCACATAGGAAACCAATAGCACCAAATTTTATTCCTAATATGGGAACTTCTTCTACTTTATGCATTGTTCTAATTAATGTACCATCTCCACCAATTACTATAACCAGATCAGTAATATTTTTATCAATTTTATCAATTTTATCTAAATCCACATATTCTACAGAGATATTATTAGACTCTAGATAATTACCTATATCCCTACTTAATCTTTCAGCTTCTAATGATTTCCGTTTATGAATTATTATAGTGCGTAATCTTGTCATAAAATAATAATAGAAAGTATTATTATATAAAAATTAATTAATAATCATGAATTATATTAAAGAATATATCCTAGAATAAAGATATATATCAGAAAATATTTTTTAACATGGTGATTATATGGTAGAAATGACACCAAAGAAACGTGCTTTACTCTGTTTAACAGGAAATAAACATAAAGCAGATAGAATTTCTTGTTGTGATACACTTACAACAGCTACAGTTGAACAAATGCTTGCAGTAAAGGCACCATTTCCTGAGGCACATAAAGATATTGAACTTTGTTATAGACTTGCAGAAGCTGCTTGGACAATAATAGGACTAGAAGGTTTCAAACTTCCATTTGATTTATGTATTGAGGCTGAGGCACTTGGCTGTAAAATAAACTGGGGAAGACTTGATAGACATCCTAGTGTTGAAACTCATGCATTTAATGATATTAGTGAATTTAAAGTGCCAGAAAGAATTATTGAAAAAGGAAGATTTCCAATAAAGCATAAAGTAGAAGAAAAATTAAGAAGAGAATATGGAGATTATTTACCTATTACAAATCAAGTTACCGGTCCATTTACTGTAGCTGGACATATATTTGGAATAGAAAGATTCCTTATGTGGACAAAGAAAAAACCAATAGAACAAATAAAAGAAGTATTAATGATGATTGCAGACATTAATGTTGAAGATAGTAAAGAAGCTCTTAGAAGTGGTGCTGATATAATTTGTATAGCCGATCCTTCAGCTACATCAGATATTATATCACCACAATTCTTTAAAGAAGTATTAGTTCCAGTATATAGAAGTATATCAAGAAGATTAGGTGCTCCTATTGTTCTACACATATGTGGAAATGCAACAGCATATCTACCATATATTCCAGATACAGAAATTGATACTTTTTCAGTAGATGCACAAGTAAATATTGCATTTGCTAAACAAGTCTTAGGAAATAGAGTTGCAATTGCAGGTGGAGTACCAACAATAAGTGCACTATTATTTGGAAAACCAGAAACAGTAAAAAAAGCAGTAATTGATGCCATAAGTCAAGGAGTTGATGTTGTAATGCCATCATGTGGAATTCCTCCAAGAACACCAACAGAAAACTTTAGAGCATTAGTAGAAGCAACAAAATGTATGATATATGTATGAGGTGAGAATTATGGTAACAAAAGAAGAAGTAATAAGTAAATTTAAAGAAGCCATAATAAATGGTGATGAAGAAGAAGCAGTAAAATGGGCTAAGGAAAGCATATCAATAGGATTAGATGCATATGAAATGATAACAAAATATGGCGGAGAGGCTATGGAAATAGTAAGTAAAATGTATGAAGAAAAGAAGATATTTGTTCCAGAAGTACTATTAGCTGCTAATGCTTTAACTAATGCTATTGAAATATTAAAGCCTTACATAAAGATAGAAACAACCAAAGTACCAGCAAAAATTGTTTTAGGTGTTGTTGAAGGAGATATTCATGATATTGGTAAAAATTTAGTAAAAATAATGTTAAGTGCAGCAGGTTTTGAAGTTATAGATCTTGGAAGAGACGTTCCACTTCAAAAATTTATTGAAGTTACAAAAGAAGTAAAAGCAGATGTTTTAGGAATGTCTGCACTTATGAGTACAACAATGCCAGGAATGAAAAAAGTAATTGATATGTTAAAAGAAGCAGGTATTAGAGATAAAATAGTAGTAATTGTTGGTGGAGGACCTGTAACTCCAGAATGGGCACAATCTATAGGTGCTGATGCTCGTCCAAAAGATGCTTCTGCTGCAGTAGGAATTACAAAAGAATTAGTTGAAAAATTAAAACAAAAAAGAGGAGAAAGTTGGTAATACCAAAATTTATTTATTTATTTTCTATATTTTTTCTGGGGATATTATGTCTACAAAACCTGTAGAATTAGGAGATCTTAAGGAAGGAAGTTTTGTAATTATAGATAATGTGCCGTGTAGAGTAGTATCGATAGAAAAATCAAAAACAGGAAAACATGGTTCAGCTAAGGCAAGAGTAACTGCAATAGGTTTATTTGATGGTGTAAAAAGAAGTATAGTTGCTCCTACAGATCAAAAAGTTGAGGTACCAATAGTAGAGAAAAAGACAGGACAAATATTAGCAATTCTACAAGATACAGTTCAAATAATGGATTTGCAAACATATGAAACTTTTGAAGTGCCAAAACCAAAAGAAGAAGGACTTATTTCAAAATTATCACCTGGTATAGAAGTAGAGTATTGGGAAATATTGAATAAAAAATACATAATGAGAGTCAAATAATTTTATAATATCATGGTGTAAATATAGTGCTTGAAAATCTTGCAACATCTATCAGTAGTGCTATAAAGAAAATTATTAGAGCACCAATAGTAGATGAAAAAGTTGTTAAAGAACTTATAAGAGATCTTCAAAGAGCATTAATTCAAGCTGATGTAAATGTAAGACTTGTACTTGAATTATCAAAAAAAATAGAAAAGAAAATTCTTGAAGCAGAATTACCACCAGGGATTACAAGAAGAGAATTAGCAATAAAAGTAGTTTATGATGAATTAGTATCTTTATTAGGAGGAGAAAAAGTAGAACCAATAAAATATGATAAAAACAAAACTAATGTAATAATGCTTATAGGTATTCAGGGTTCTGGAAAGACAACAAGTGCAGCTAAACTTGCTTGGTTTTTTAAAAATCAAGGATATTCTACTGGACTTATTTGTGCAGATAATTTTAGAGCAGGAGCTTATGAACAATTAAAGCAATTATCTGAAAAAATTAATGTTCCATTTTATGGAGAAAAAGATGAAAAAGATGTTATAAAAATAGCTAAAAATGGTGTAAAGATCTTTAAGGAAAAAGGAATAGAAGTTGTAATAGTTGATACTGCAGGAAGACATAAAAATGAAGTAGCTCTTATTGATGAAATGCGTCAAATAAGTGAATTTATAAAACCTGATGAAATAATGCTTGTATTAGATGCTACCATAGGACAACAAGCAGCTCAACATGCTGAGGCTTTTAATAAAGCAACTAAAATAGGTTCAATATTTTTAACAAAACTTGATGGTTCGGCAAAAGGTGGAGGAGCAATATCAGCAGTAGCATCAACAGGAGCAAAAATAAAATTTATAGGAACAGGAGAATATATTGAAGATATTGAAGTATTTAATCCAAGAAGATTTGTTGGAAGACTCTTAGGTATGGGTGATATTGAGAATCTTATTGAGAAATTTAAAGCTATAGAGAAAACTGAGAAAGAATTAATAACTTCTATAGCATCAGGTAGATTTACATTAAAAGATCTCTATTTACAATTACAAGCAATTAAAAAATTAGGACCATTAGGAAAAATTCTACAGTCTATTCCAGGTATGGGACTAAGTATACCAAAAGAGACAATGAGTATTACTGAGGATAAGATAAAGAAGTGGATGGTAATAATGCAATCAATGACTGAAGAAGAATTACTTGATCCAAATATTATAGATGGATCTAGAATAAAGAGAATTGCAAGAGGTTCTGGAACTACTACAAAAGATGTAAGAGAATTACTTGATCAATATAAAATTAGTAAAAAGTATATAAAACAAATACTTAAAAAACAAAAGAGTATGAAAAGAATGTTCAAAATTGGATGAAGAAATATTGAGAAGATTTATTCTTTTAACTTCTTCTAAATTTATAAATTCTGATGAAATAGGAATTATAACAAGATTTATAGTAGGAGCTATGATGCTTTCTCATAGCTTAAGGAAAGATGTTTGTACATATATAATCTTTGATAATAAAATATGTATAGTCTTTGAAGGAAAAAGTATGAAAAATGTGAGACCAGATGAGAAATCAATTCTTGGAATACTAAAATCAGGATTATTAAGGATTAATAGTAAAAAAGAAAGTAGAATTCTTCCTGGAGTCATAGCAAGAAAAATAATTATTGAAGATTTTTTAAATGATTTGCCATCACCTAAATTTTTCTATTCATTCACTCATGGAAAAACTGAAAAATTAGGAGAGAATTTTTCTATAATTTTTGGTTATCCAAAAATTGAAAATGAAAATATATTACTAAAAAATTTTATATCTTTTAAAATTGGAAAAACTGATCTCTTTCCTGATCAATTAGTAGTTATAATAAATAATAAAATAGATAAAGGTGAATTATAATGATAATTGAAAAAGCAAAAGAAATACTTTCAAAATATCCTCTTTGTGATAATTGTTTAGGAAGACAGTTTGGTGGCTTATTGAAAGGAATAACAAATAAAGAAAGAGGATATGTAATAAAACTTGTTTTAGCTTTAGAAGGACATTTAGATTTTATGAAAGGAAATGATGAAATTCTTAAGATTTTAGCCATTAATGGAGATTTTCAACCTGCTAATAAAATAATTGGATTACAAATGAAAGAATTTAAATGTTATATATGTGAAAATTTCATGAGTAAATTAGAAGAATATGCAAAGGAAATTATAAAAAGAATTAGTGAATATGAATATGATACATTTCTTATTGGTATAAGAATTTTAGGTGATATAGTTGAAAGAGAAGATAGAATTCGATCTGAATTTGGAATAGAATTTGGAGAGTCTATACGTATGGAATGTAGTAGAGAAATTGGAAAAATAATCTCAAAAATTACTAGTAAAAATGTTAATTTCAAAAATCCAGATATTTTAGTTATTGTTGAATTGCCAGTATTTAATATATCTATTAAACCTATGCCAATTTACATATTTGGAAGATATAGAAAGCTTGTAAGAGGAATTCCTCAATCAAAATGGTATTGTAGTAAATGTAGAGGAAAGGGTTGTGAAAGATGTAATTGGACAGGAAAAATGTATCCTACTTCAGTTGAAGAACTTATTGCTGAGCCTATTTTAAAGGCAACAAAAGGTAAGACTGCAAAATTTCATGGTGCTGGAAGAGAAGATGTAGATGCAATAGTCTTAGGTAATGGTAGACCATTTATAATTGAAATAAAAGAACCTGTAATAAGAAAATTAAATTTAGAATTACTAGAAAAAGAAATTAATAAAAATGCTAATGGTATGATAGAAGTACTTGGATTAACATATTCAGATAAAAATACAGTAAGAAAGCTTAAAGAGAAAGCTAAAATAGCTGAAAAAACTTATAGAGTTTTAGTTGAAGTAAGTAGGGAAATAAATGAAGAAGATCTTGAAAAAATAGAGAAAAGTTTTAATGAGTGTACTATTAATCAATATACTCCAACTAGAGTGTTACATCGTAGAGCTGATAAATTAAGAAAGAAAAAAGTATATGAGATTAAAACTAAGAAAATAGGTGAGAGAATGATAGAGCTAATAGTAAGATGTCAAGGAGGACTTTATGTGAAGGAGTTAGTATCAGGAGATGGAGGAAGGACAAAACCAAGTATAGCTGAAGTTTTAGGTGTAGATGTAAAATGTATTGAACTTGATGTAATATCTGTAAAGGAGGATATATAAAATGAAACATTCTTTAGGTTATAGAAGTAGAACAAGAAAACTACTTAGAAAAGGAATAAAAGAAAAATGGAATCCAATTACTAGGATTTTAAGAGAATATAAAGAAGGAGATAAAGTTGTTATTAAAATAGATCCTTCATTTGTAAAAGGAATGCCTCATAGAAGATTTCATGGAAAAACTGGAGTTATTATGGGAAAAAGAGGAAGAGCATATATTATAAAAGTTCTTATGGGAAATTTTGAAAAAACTATTATAGCTAGACCTGAACATATTGTTCCTTTAGAGGGAAAATAAATGCCAAAAGAAATAGTAAAAGAAAAAATTCTTACATTTCCTCAAGTTAAAAAATTACTTGAAGAAAGAGAAAAAGAAGGAGGATTAAATTATTTACAAAAAATTACCTATGATTATATTACTAAATTGTCTAAGTTAGATGCAAATAGAGCAGAAGAGCTTATGAAAAAATTAGAAATGGAAGGAATATCACCAATAGTTGCTGCTCAAATAGTAAATATAATGCCAAAGACTATTGATGAGCTTAGGACAATATTGTCTACTGAAAATAAACTTTTTTTGCCTTCTGAATTAGAAAAAATATTATCTATAATTAATTCTTTTAGACAATAATTTTAATATATACTATAAACTTATTTTTTAAATTTAAATTTATTTTTATGAGGGAATAAAATGACTGATGAAAATACAAAACGATATGAGGAATATGCTTATGTTTTAGATTATTTACCATATGGACAGTTAAGAGGAGCTCAGCCTTTTTACAAGAGAGAACCTATACTTCAAGCTATTGGAGAATATTATTTTACTTTATTAGAATTAGTTCCTCTTCCTGGTATGAATTTTTCAATTGGAGAACGTATTGCTATTGGAAAACATGAAAGAATAAAAATTGCTCATGTAAAGAGAAGAATAACATACGAAGAACTTACTCAAACAGCAAAAGAAGAATTAGAAAATATTATAGAAATCATTGTAAGTAAAAATGAAGAAAGATTTGTAGCTTTTTTTAATAGCTCTGGACCTTTGACTACAAGAATGCATTCATTAGAATTACTTCCAGGTGTTGGTAAAAAGCTCATGTGGCAAATAATAGAAGAAAGAAGAAAAGCACCTTTTTCAAGCTTTGAAGATATTCAAAAAAGATTACATATATTAGATCCTAAAAAAATGATAGTAAGAAGAATTATAATGGAATTAAAAGATGAAGATAAATACTATATTTTTACAAAACCACATATAACAAAATAAATAGATTTTTTATAAGAAGGGAAAAAATATTGGAAGAGGATTTATTAAAATGGACTTTAAGGATAATAAAAGAATATAATATAAAACCAAAGCGAAGATTAGGTCAAAATTACATAATAAATAAAGAGATGATAAATAGTATTTTAGAAGCAGCAGAAATTGAACCTGATGATATAATACTTGAAATAGGAGCAGGAATTGGAACTCTAACTATTAGACTTTCAAAATTAGCAAAAAAAGTTATTGTTATAGAGAAGGATAAAAATGCAATTAAAGTATTATTAAAAATCTCAGAAAAAGAAAAAAATATTGAAATAATAGAAGGAGATGCATTAAAAATTAATTTTCCTCCTATAGATAAAATAGTATCAAATTTACCTTTTTCTATTTCTACACCAATTACATTTAAAATTCTTTCTGAAGTAGATTTTAAATTAGCTGTACTAACATATCAGAAAGAAGTTGCTAATAGATTTTTTGCAAAAGTAGGAGATAGGGATTATTCAAGATTAAGTGTAGCTATGAGCTTAATGGCAGAAGTAGAAAAAGTAGGAGATTTTCCACCAGATTGTTTTTATCCAAAACCAAAGGTTTTTACTACAGTAGTGAAAATAAGAAAGAAAAAACATAATATAGATTGGAGTAATTTAGAAGATATATTAAAAATATTATTTTCACAAAGAAGAAGAAAATTGAAAGTAGCACTTAATACATATTGTAAAATTAGCAAAATGAATTATAATGAATTACTAGGTATAATAGATAAAGAATTATTAGAAAAAAGAATATTTGAAATAAAACCAGAAGAATTTATTTATTTAAGTAACATTATAAAGAAGGGAAAGTGAAGGAAATAAAATTCATGGAAAAAAGAATAGTTATCTTTCCGGGAGTTTATGAGCCTGCAGAAGATTCGTATTTATTAATAGATGTAGTAATGCCTATAGCTTCAGGAGATGTTTTAGATTTATGTTGTGGAACAGGAATTATTGGCTTATGTATTGCTAGTAAAGTAAAATCAGTTACATCTATAGATATTAATCCAATAGCAGTAAAGAATACATGTGAAAATTTTAAAATAAATTTAGTTTATGATAAATTAAATGCAATAGTTGGTGATTTATTTAGTCCATTAAGAGAAGTAAAATTTGATTTAATAATAATGAATCCTCCTTATTTATGGGAGGAAGATGAACCTAAAGATATTTCATGGACTGGTGGTAAAAAAGGAAGAGAAATTATCGATAAATTTATAATAAATGTTGGTAAATTTCTTAAGAAGAATGGTAAAGCTCTTTTTATTCAATCTACAATTAATAATATAGAAGAATCTCTAAAATTAATAGATAAAATGAGGCTTAAAGGTAAAGTAATTATGAAGAAAAAATTTTTATTTGAAGAAATTGTTGTAATAGAAATTACTCATTAAATAGAAAGACTAAAATATTTAACCGAGTCATAAACTTTGGGGGTAAATATGCCTGAAAGACCTGCTCATTGCTATAGATACTTTGATACTCCTCCATATACTAGACTAGAGTATATAAAATCAATACCACAATCTAAGATTACAAGATTTGAATATGGAAATCCAAAAGGTAACTTCAGTAAGAAATTAATTTTAGTACCTTTAGAAGCTGGACAGATTAGACATAATGCACTTGAGGCTGCAAGAATTATAACAACAAAATACTTAAATGCAAAGATAGGAGAAAACAATTATTATATGAGAATAAGGATATTTCCTCATCATATATTACGTGAGAATAAAATGATGGCTTTTGCTGGTGCTGATAGACTTCAAGATGGTATGAGAAAAGCATTTGGTAAACCTGTAAGTAGAGCTGCTAGAGTAAAACCATTTCAACCAATTATAGAAGTTTATGTACCAGAAAATAAAGTAGAAATTGCAAAAGAAGCATTAAGAAGAGCAAGTTCTAAATTACCTATACCATCAAGAATATTAGAATAATTTTCATATTAATTTATGAATAACTTATGAAAATAAATGATTTTAATATTCCTTATGATATTGAAATAGAAAATATATTAAAAGAAATATTAACTAGAAAAGCAAAAAAAGTATTAATTCAATTACCAGATGGATTAAAACCATATGCTTCTAAAATACTAGAATATCTCTCATTAAAAGATGTTTTAATAGTATTTTCTACAGATCCATGTTATGGTAGTTGCTATATAGCAGATTATATTGGTAAAGAATATGATTTTGATTTACTTATTCATATAGGACATGAGAAATTTGTAGAAAAAGAAGGAATTCCAACAATATATATTAGAGCTGATTACTTAGGAAGAATAGAAGAATTAGCTAAAAAGACTATTGAATTTTTATCTGAAAAGAGATTCAAAAAAATAGGATTAGTAACAAATTATCAACATTTAAAGAGTATAGATTCTTTCTCAAAAATAATTAATTCTCATGGACTAGAAGTAATTATTGATGAAGAAAGTAAGGGATTAGTTCTTGGATGTAAAATTAATGGAGCTTTAAGAATCTCTGAAAAAGTAGATGTTATATTATATTTAGGAGGAGGAGATTTTCATGCTCTTGGAATTGCTATGATAATAGATAAACCACTATTTATAGCAGATCCTTATAGAAATGAAATTAGAGATATTGAAAAACTTAAGAAAAAAATAATAGCTCAAAAATTGTGGGCAATTCATAATGCAAAAAATGCAAAAAATTTTGGAATAATATTAGTAAGTAGAAGAGGTCAATTTAATGAAGAAATTGCATTAGATTTAAAATATAAATTAGAAAAAATGGGGAAAAAAGTTACATTATTGATCTCTGATAATGTCAATTGGAATGAACTTTCTTCTTTTACATATATTGATGTATTTATAATTACTGGTTGTCCAAGAATTTCTATTGATAATAGAGAAAATTTTCAAAAACCTATACTAAACATAGAAGAAGCTTATGAACTTATAAAGGTGTTAAAAAATTGATTTCATCTAAAACAGAATTAGAAATAATATTAGAAAAAATAAAATCATTTGAATCTCCTATATTATCATTAGAACAATATAAGCTTCCAGCAACAATAGCTGCTGATATATTATGGTATATTAATTTTCGTCACAAAGATATATCAAATAAGATAGTTATTGATCTTGGATGTGGTACAGGAATTCTTGGTATAGGTGCTGCATTATTAAGTGCAAAATATGTCATTGGAGTAGACATAGATGAAAAAGCAATAAAGTATGCTAGAGAAAATGCTTATGAGCTTAAGGTATTAGATAGGATGGATTTCATTGTTGGAGATGTAAGAAATATTGAAATAAAAGGAGATATTGTTATTCAGAATCCACCCTTTGGTGTAAGAAGAAAAGGTGCAGATAGGATATTTATAATTGCTGGACTAAAAATAGCACCAAAAATATATTCTTTACATAAAGGAGGAGAAAGAATAAGAAAATTTATGATTAAGTTTATTAGTGATAATAATGCAAAAATTGAGGAAATTGTTCCGTTAAAAATAAAATTACCTCACACTTATCAATTCCATAAAAAGAAATTCTATGTATTTAAAGCAGATCTTTATAAGATAACGAGGAAGGGAGTATGAGTAATCGTATAGTAGTTCCTGGTCAGGAAGTAGGAGTAGAGGAAGAATATATACCTGGAAGTGGTGTGTATATAGATAAAGGAAAGATATTTTCTCTAAGCTTAGGAAATTTAATAATAGATGAAAAAGAAAAGAAAATATATGTAAAACCAATATCAAAACCAATAATTCCAGAATGTGGAGATATAATTGAAGGAATTATTGTTAGTTTTGTAAAAGATGATTTTGCAACAGTAGATATTGTAAGAATAAAAAACAAAGGAGATCTAAAAAGACCAATGACTGGTGTGCTTCATATATCTCAAATATCAAAAAGAATAGTACATTCAATATTTAATTTAATTGGTATAGGTGATTGGATATT
Organism: uncultured Nitrososphaerota archaeon; assembly: GCA_964617245.1. Classification (GTDB taxonomy): domain Archaea; phylum Thermoproteota; class Methanomethylicia; order Methanomethylicales; family Methanomethylicaceae; genus WYZ-LMO11. The sequence goes on along the minus strand of CAZTWF010000106.1, from coordinate 7,034 downwards.
AGCAAAAGTAATAACATCATGGCCTCCATATCAACTAACTATTGCAGAAAAAGATCTTGGAGTGATATATTCTACATGTCCAAAATGTGGTCATGAGTTAATATTAAAGAAGGGAAAACTACATTGTAGTAAAGATAAAATATTTGTAAATAAAAAGATATCACTATATTATTTAATAAGAGAGGAAAAATATGACAATAAAAGTAATTAAATATGATAATAAACTACTTGAATTAGAATTTGAAAAAGAGGATCATACAATTGGTAATTTACTGAGAAGTTATTTAATGAAAGATAAACATGTAAAATTAGCAGGCTATAGAGTATTACATCCAATTACTGGTGGAATTAGATTAGTAATACATACAGATGGAGAAGAAGATCCAAAGGATGCTCTAATTAATGCTATACTAAAAATTGAAGAAGAGACAAAAGAATTACAGGAAAAATTAAAAAGTCTCTTTAAATTATAATGAAGATTAAAATTTGAAGATATTATTTTTATGATGGAGATCAAAAATAACTTTTTAGAAGAAGAATGATTATTCTGAGTTGAAATTTGTGGTATGGTGAAAAAATTGAAAAAAGAGACAAGAGTAGCCTTTGTAGATTGTATAAACCATGACATAATCATTACCATAATATTTAGAGGATGTTGGATAAATGGAATATGCATAAAGAAAGGAATTAAAAATTATAATGAATTAATTTCATGGTTGATGGAAGAAGGATATTATTATGAAATTTGTGGATTTTATTTTACTGAGAATATTAAAAAAATTTTTGGAGATCAAAGTAATTTACCTATTATGAAGACTTGTAAAAGAAATATTGATTCTGCTAAAGTAATAATAGAAGGAATTAAAAAATGGTTAAAACCGATAAGCTAAAATTATTGAATTTTTGATTTTCTGAAAGGGGATAATATTGGAATTCTGTCCATATTGTAAAAACTTACTAATATTTGATAAAAAGAAGAATGTATTCGTATGTAAAAGATGTGGATATATAAAAAATGCTTGTAATATTGAAGAAAAAATAGTTGAAAAAATTACTACAATAAAAGAGACTTTAATAATTAAGCAATCTGATTCCTCTGAAGAAAGAATACTTCCTAAGACAAAAGCAGAATGTAGTAAATGTGGTAATAAAGAAGCATATTATTGGATGATGCAAACAAGAAGAGCTGATGAGCCCCCAACTAGATTTTATCGATGTACAAAATGTGGACATACGTGGAGGGAATATGAATAAAATTCTGATAATAAATTTAAAAATTGTCTTTATATAAATTTTTACTCATTAAAAAAGAAAATAAATAAATTGAATAAGTTTACTTATAATATAGGGATCTTTATGTTTAAAGCTATATTTCCAGATAGTAAAATTTGGAGAGAAATAATAGAGTCAATATGTGCTTTAGTAGAAGAAGGTGCATTTGTAGCAAATTCAGATGGAATTAAATTAAGAGCTATGGATCCTTCAAGAATAGCAATGATAGACTTAGATATACCAAAATCTGCCTTTGAGTATTATGAATGTACAAAAGAAGAATTCATTGGTGTGAATTTTGATGACTTTAAGAAAATAATGAAAAGAGCATCTTCAAGTGATAAATTAGAGTTAGAAAAAGGAGAAGATGAAGCAAGATTAAAAATTAAATTTAGAGGAAAATTTACAAGAACATTTTCAATGCCATTATTAGATATAGGAAGAGAAGAATTATCAATTCCAAATATAACATTTTCTGCTACTGTAAAATTATTAGCTTCAGCACTTGAAGATGCTATAAAAGATGCTGAAGTTGTAAGTGATTTTGCAAAAATTTCTGCTGAAGATGAAATTTTAAAGATAAGTGCAAGTGGAGATAGAGGAGAAGTAGAAGTAGAAATAACTAAAGATAGTGGAGAACTTCTTTCAATAGAATTGAAAGAAAGTGCACATGCATTATATACTTTATCATATTTGAAAAAAATGATGTCAGCAGCAGATTTATCTGATGTATGTATACTAATGTTTTCAACAGATATGCCCTTAAGAATGGATTTTGGTCTTTTAACTGGTGGAAAAATAACATATTATCTAGCCCCAAGAATGGAAGCTGAATAATCCGAAAGTCTTAATACTTTTTATTACTTTTTAATTTTAGATGCTTACAAAAGAAGATTTAGCAAAATATCCATTTTTAAAAAAAGCCTCAGAATATATAGAAAGCCTAAATCTGAGTATAAATGATTTTACAGATAAATATAATGATATTGTAGAAAGAGCTTTAGAAAGAATTAAATTTGCAGTAGAAGGCAAGTTAATTAAGATAGATTTGTATGATCCTGAAAAAGAAATATTATCATATGCTGTGGCTCTTGCATTAATATATGGGCTTAAAAATGCATGGCTCATAAGAAGATTTGCAAATAATGAACAAAAATTATATTATGAAATGCTTACTATGGAAGATGATCATAAAATAATAGAAATAGCAAAAGATAGTTTTGATTGGAATTTAGAATTAATTAAAGATAATTTTATAATTCCAATTGAACAATTTCTTGAAATATCTCCAAGATTTCAAGCTAGAGAATGGAAGCTTATAAATTTACATCTAGATAATGGAAAAGTGTATTTGAAAAAAATAAAAATTGCAAGACTTATTTCAGAAGCTGTAAAAAATAAAATAATAAAAAAATCAGAAGAAGAAGACATAAAAAGATTAAAATTACCAGAACAACTTCTATGTAAAGCAGAAATAGTTAAGGATAAAATAAAAAAGAAAAAAATAAAAGAAGAATATGAAGAAATTCATACTCCAATAAAAGAAGATTTACCACCTTGTATTTCTTATATAATTAAAGATATGGAAAGTGGTAAAGCTATTTCTCATATGGCTAGATTTACAGTAACATCATTTTTACTAAATATAGGAATGAATATAGAAGAAATTCTAGAGTATTTTAGAAAAGTAGTAGATTTTGATGAAAATAAGGCAAGATATCAAATACAACATATTGCTGGAATGATAGGCTCAAAAACAAAATATCTTCCACCAAAATGTGAAGTACTTAAATCATTTGGAATTTGTATAGAGTCTAATGAAATTTGTAAAAAAATTAAACATCCATTACAATATTATAAAATAATGAGGAAAAAGAAAAATGTATAATTTAAAAGAAATAATATATGAATTTAGAAAATACTATAAGAATTTAAGTGAAGAAGAATTATTCATTAAGGATTTAAGTAAAAGAGAAATTGCAATTATTCCCTTTGAGAATGATATAATGATAAGGCATATGAGTTTTAATAATTTAAAAACTTTAAAAGAATATATAGAGAAAAATACTCCTTTACATTTATACTATTCATCAGCATACTATAGGGAACCTCATGCAACTGATATGAATAGTAAAGGATGGGAAGGCGCTGATTTAATATTTGATGTTGATGCAGATCATATACCAACTCATTGTAAATTAGATCATGATAAATGGAAATGTTTAAATTGTAATTTTCAAGGAATAGGCCAAATGCCTGAAAATTGTCCAAATTGTGGACAGAAAAAAATAGAATCAATTTCATGGGTATGTGAAAATTGTCTTAATATAGCAAAAGATGAAGTATTTAAACTAATTGATGAATACTTAATTCCTGATTTTGGAATAAAAATAGAAGAAATAGAAATATGTTTTTCAGGACATAGAGGATATCATATTCATGTATTATCTGAAAATTTTAAAAAATTAAGTAATGATGGAAGAAGAGAAATTGTAGATTATGTAAAGGGAATAGGTTTAGAACCAAGACTTCATGGTTTTAAAATAGGAGTTAATGGATCAATAATAGGACCAGATCCTAAAGATTCAGGATGGAGAGGAAGAATTGCAAGAACTTTTTATGAATATATAAGTAGATGTACATTAGAAGAATTAAAGAGTGTTATTGGTAAAAGTGCAGAAATTATAATAAGAAATAAAGAAAAAATTCTTGAAGGCATAATGTCTAATCCACCATCATGGATTGGACTAAATAAAGTAGGAATTGGAAAGATTACAAAAATTATCAATATTGCTATTAAAGATATTTTATGTAATATTGATGAAAGAGTAACTATTGATATAAAAAGACTAATAAGATATCCAAATAGTTTACATGGAAAAACAGGACTAAAAGTATGTAGATTATCATATAGTGATTTAGAAAAATTTGATCCTTTAAAAGATTCAGTTGTATTTAGATCTGGAGAGATGAAAATATATGTAAAAGAAATACCAAAAATAAGAATAGAAGATTATGAAATTGGACCAATAAAAGATAGAGAAATAGAGGTGCCAAAAAGTTTGGGAATATATCTTTTATGTAAAGGTGCTGCGGAGTTGGTACATTAATGTATAAAAAATTAATTGAAATTTGGTTAAATGAAAAAAAGAATAAAGAATTACAAGAGATTTCTCAGAATTTTATAGAAGAATTAAAGAGTTATTTAGAAAAATTAAAAGAAGATAGAGAAAGTTTAAGAAAATTGAATGAAATGGAAATAAAAAGAGTAAAATTATTATTAGAAAGAATAATAAAAATAAGAAAAGAAAAAATTATTTTAAAATCAATAGAATCAACTACTGATATATTTGATGAATTTATAATTTTACTTGAAAAAAAGACTGAAAGTCCGAAAAGAATATTAGTAAGAATTCTTCAAGATGTTTCATCATTTATTGGAATAGATGGGAAGACTTATGGTCCTTATAAAGCAGAAGATGTGGTTTCGTTGCCATCACAAAATGCAGAGGTATTAATAAAAAGAGGTGTAGCTATTCCAATAGAGAGGAGGTCAGAATAATATGAAAGTTCCAAAGGAAATAAACACATATTGTCCTAGATGTAAAGCACATACTATTCATACTGTTACATTATATAAAAAAGGAAGAGAAAGAGCTTTAGCTGAAGGTGCAAGAAGATATGCAAGAAAAAAGAAAGGATATGGAAGCTCAAGAAAACCAGTACAGAAAAGATTTGCAAAAACAACTAAGAAATTAAGTATTAAACTTAAGTGTAAAGTTTGTGGTTATCAAAATCAAAGAAAAGGAATAAGATTGAAGAAATTAGAAATTGTATGAGGTGAATATTCTTGAGGAAAAGAGAAATTTTAACACCAATGCCAAAAACTAAATTTATAAAAATTGAATGTCCAGATTGTGGTAATGAACAAATAACATTTTCTCATGCTTCTATTATAGTTAAATGTAATATATGTGGTAGAGAATTAGTAAGACCAACAGGAGGAAAAGCAAAAATATTAACTGAAAAGATAAAAGAAGTCTAAACGGTGAAATATTTGCCATTTAGAAAAAGAGAATTTCCTGAATTAGGTGAACTTGTAGTTGCTACACCTATAAAAATATATGATCATGGAGCTTATGTAAAGTTAGATGAATTTGATAAAGTAGGATATGTACCAATAGGAGAGGTTGCATCAGTCTGGGTTAAAAATATTAGAGATTTTATAAAAGAAGGACAAAAAATTGTATTAAAAGTAATTCGTGTAGATGAAAAGAAAGGTCATATAGATTTATCATTAAAAAAAGTAACAGATAGAGAAAGAAAAGAAAAATTAATTCAATGGAAGAGATTTAAAAAATCAGAAAAAATTTTTGAAGAAATTGCTAATAAACTTAAAATGCCATTATCAGAAGCTATTAATAAAATTGCCATACCTTTAGAAGATCAATATGGAGAGCTTTATGGTGCATTAGAAACTACTGTAATAAATGGATCAAAAGTATTAACTGATATGGGAATAAAAAAAGAATGGGCAGATGTAATATATGAAGTTGCAAAACATCATATTGAAATTCCATTAGTAGAAGTTTCAGGAGTATTAACATTAACATCTACAAAACCAAAAGGCATTGAAGATATTAGAGAGGCCTTAATTTCAGGAGAGATCAATAGTAAAGATGTAAAAGTTGAAATTACTTATTTGGGAGCACCAAAATATAGAATAAAAGTAACTGCAAGAGATTATAAAACTGCTGAGGTTATATTAAAAGAAAGTACTGATAAGATCTTGAATAAAATAACACAATTAGGTGGAACAGGAAGTTTTGTAAGGTGAAAAAATGAAAATGAAAAAATGTAGTTCTTGTGGAGAATATACTTTAAGAGATGATAAATGTCCATATTGTGGTGGGCAACTTAAAAATCCACATCCAGCAAGATTTTCTCCTGAAAATAAGTATAGTAAATATAGATTAGCATTAATTTTATCATTAAAAAATTCTCAATATGATTCTAAATCAGGATAATTTATTTTGTATATTAATACCCAATAGTTATTAGAATGATAGACAAGTTGAAAATATTTTGGTTCTTCAATATAAATACCAAGTAATTGTCTATATCCTTCTATAAAAGGATAGAATAATAATTGATATAATAATGTATTATGTGCTTTTGGTCCAAGTGGTAAAGGCCAATTTATTACTTTTCCTCCTATATTTAATGACAATGTATCTATATAATCAGAAGATTCATATCCAGCAATAGCCATCATTGCTGTTGATTTTTCAAAATCTCCAATAACACTCCATGGAGGTAATGCTATTTGTGGTTCTGTTTTCAAAAGAATCCAAGGTTCATAGACTACAACATATTCAACTCGCATCATTTTAAATATATTAAGTGCATATTCTTCATCATTCAAAAAAGCTTCTGCAATTAATTTTATTTGAGTACTATTTGTAGTTGAATTATCAGCAATTACTGATTTATTTGCAATAACATTTATCCAATATCCATAATCCCACCAACAACCTACTATACTATTATATGGGATGTTATTATACATCCAATTTAATGCATCTATCCAATCAGTAATAATAGTAGCTGCTCCTGTTGCTGAAGAAAGCACCATAACAGGTCTATTTGCTACTCTTGTTGAATTTACAGTAGGAATAAATCCTATAGCTATTATTATAATTAAAATAATAATGTAGACTTTTCCTAATTGTCTCATACGAGCTTTTTTACTTTTTATTTCT
>CAZTWF010000105.1:0-2739 GCA_964617245.1 uncultured Nitrososphaerota archaeon | reverse complement strand
TGGAATTTCATATTTTAAAAATATTATAAAAGAACTTTTTCCTGGATCTTTTTGTTCAGTAATTAAACATCCTTTAGATTCTTCAAAAGGTATTATATTACATGAAGATAGTGCTGGTAGTAAGCCTATTTTATCATATTTATATTATAAAGAAAATAATGATCCAAAATATTTTCAATATTTAGTAAAAGATGTTATTGCAATGAATATTGATGATGTAATATGTATTGGAGCAATACCTTTAGCAATATCTGATTATATAGCATTAAATCCCTTTGTAATAGATAAAGAAATTCTTTTAAGTAATATTGCTAAAGGTTTTTCAAAAATATTAAAAGAAGTTAATTTATGTTTTTGTGGAGGAGAAACTGCTGAATTACCAGATATAATTAGAACATTTGATATTTCTTGTACAGTTTATTCTGAAATTTCACTTAATTCTGTGATTACTGGTTATGAAATTTCTCCTGGTGATATTATTATTGGATTGAGAAGTGGAGGTAAGGCATTAAATGAAGATTATGAGAATAGTGGTATTATGTGTAATGGAATAACTCTTGCTAGACATGTACTTCTTAGTAATGAATATGTAAAGAAATATCCTGAAATATCATGTCCTGAAGTTAAAGGTTATAATGGAAGATTTAGAATAAATTCTTATTTAGATGAATTAAATATGACAATTGGAGAAGCTTTAATTTCTCCTACTAGAATTTATACTCCTTTAATATTAGAGATATTAAAGAAAATAAAAGTAAAAGGATTAGTTCATAATACTGGTGGAGGATTAACAAAATGTCTTAGAATTGGAAGAAATATAAAATATATTAAAGATGAATTAATAGAACCAGATCCAATATTTTTACTTATACAAAAAGAAGGAAAAATTAGTTGGCAAGAAATGTATAAGGTTTTCAATATGGGTATTGGTATGGAGATAATTACTGATAGGGAAAATGTAAATTATATTCTTGATATTTGTGATAAATATAAAATAGATGCAAAAATAATAGGTAAATGTGAAAAATCATCAGAAGGCAATTCTTTAATAATAAAATCTAAATGGGGAATTTTTTCTTATTCTTAATTTTTAAATTTATATAAACATTTAAAAAAAGCTTTAAATATTACATAAAAAACTTACATAAATGAATAAAAATGGAAAATGAAGTAATAGGATATTCTAATCTTAATATAGGAAAACTTAGAAGAGGAAAAGTAAAAGATGTATATGATTTAGGAGATGAACTTTTAATATTTTATACAGATAGAATATCTGCTTTTGATATTGTATTACCTTCATTAATACCAAATAAAGGAGAAAGTTTATTAAAACTTACAGTTTATTGGATGGAAAAAAGTAAAAAAATTATTCCTAATCATTTAATATCAGCAATTAATAATAGAATAATAAAAGTAAGAAAAGCAAAAAGAATAGATATTGAATGGATAATAAGAAAATATCTTTATGGTTCTTTATGGAGAGATTATCAAGAAGGTAAAAGAGAAATTTATGGTATTAAATTACCATCAGGTTTAAGAAAAGCAGAAGAACTTCCTTATCCTATATTAACACCAACAACTAAAGTTGATATTGGTCATGATCTTCCTATAACTAAAAAAGAAGCTATAGAGAAAAATATTATAGATAAAGATACATGGGATTTTCTTGAAGAAATATCATTAAAACTTTATGAATTCTATGAAAAAGAAGCAAAATATAGAGGATTAATAATTCCTGATGTTAAACTTGAATTTGGATATATAGGAGATGAAATAATACAAATTGATGAACCTCCAACTCATGATTCTGCAAGAATATGGGCTTTAAAATATTATAAAGTTGGAGAAAATCAAGAGAAATATTGTTTAGATAAAGAATTTTTAAGAGAATGTCTTAGAAGAATGGGATTTAATGGAAAAGGAGAACCTCCTATTTTATCATCAATTATTATAAATGAAGTAAGAAAAAGATGTTTAGGTGCATATGAAGTATTAGCAAAAGGAAAAAATATAGAAGAATTAAATCTTCTTTCTGTTGATGAGATTTTTAAATAAACATTTAAAAAAACATTTAAAAATATTTTTATTTTTATAAATATTTATGTAAAAGGTGTAATTATGTGTGGAATATTTACTATTAAATGTTTTAATGAAGATGAAATTTTTACAAAATTATATTGGGGTATATTAGCTCAAAATCATAGAGGACATGATTCCTATGGTTTTCTTACATTTCATAATGGATTTAGAAGATATATTGGTATTGGTTTAATTCCAAAAATAGAAAAAGAAGATTTTTCAAAATGGAAATCATTATTACCAGGAAATACTGGAATTGCACATGTAAGATATGGAACATTTGGTAGTAGAGATTTATCTTTTAAATTAAAAGCTGCTCAGCCTATTATTACATCAAAAAATAATAAGGAATTAGGAATTGCATATAATGGAAATTTAGTTAATATTAATAAAAATATTAATAAAAATGAAAATTTATCAGATATTGAAATTATTTCTAATTATATATTAGAAAAGAATGATATAATAGAAGGAATTCAAAATTTTATAAATAATATAGAAGGAGCATATTCTGTTGTTGGTTTAGATTCTGAAGGTAATATATTTGCTTTTAGAGATCCTTTAGGAATAAGACCATTATTATTTGGTGAAGATAATTCAATTAAAGCATTTTCATCAGAATCTGTTGGATTTAATATAAATAATATTAAATCATTA
>CAZTWF010000104.1:0-2669 GCA_964617245.1 uncultured Nitrososphaerota archaeon | reverse complement strand
ACTAATAAAGACATCACACTTTCAATTCTCTCTTAAGATACATCCTAATCCTTTTTCTGCAATTGCAAATCCTTCTTTAGCACTTTCAATTCTCTCTTAAGATACATCTGCAAGCTTAAATACTAGTTATATATTCTCTCTTATAAATTTACTGTTAAATTTATAAGAGAGAAATAAATTTACATTAGGAAATTTTACTAGAATTAAAAATTTATGTAATTTTTCCTAATGATAAATTAAAATTCTAAGCAATAATTCTTAAATCCACAATTTACACAATGTTTTGATTTTACTACCTTAGGAATTTCCTCATTTGAAATTATTTTATTAATTTCACTTATTATACGTTTTACTTCATTTTTCATATCTTCATCTATTGGTATTGTAATGAGTTTCTTTATTCTAGTATAATAGATTATTGCTCTTTTAACTACTTTATTAAAATTTTCTTCAATCATAAGTGAATAAGCAGCTAATTGAAGTTTATGATCTCTTTTTACAGTTCCATGTTCTAATTCAGACCATTTAATTTCTACTGGTATTAATTCACCAAATTTTGTTATTATTAGATAATCAATCTTTCCTCTTAATTTTAATTTATTGCTTATTAGTTCTACATTTTTTATAACTTTCGAAGCTTTTGTTTTAACAATTATTGGCGAAATTATAGATTCATCATGAAATTCTTTTCCATAAAGCATTGCTTCTGTAATACGTTCATTTAGATGTAATACATGAGTAAAATATATAATTCTTGGACAGTATGCATAATGTTTAATATCAACTGCTGTAATAAATTCTTCTTCTATGTTAAGTCACCACTATATCTTCTTCTTTAGCTTCATCATATAATGGATTACCTATTATTACTCTCATATTATAACTTGCTTGAGTAAGAGGATAAACTTGTGCATTATTTCTACCACCTCTTATAAGCCTTCTAAGTCCAGCAATTAAATCCATTCTTTGTGAATCTGTTAAACTACCAATAAATGCACTATATTGAATTCTTTTCAATCCTTTTGATTTGAGAAAATTTGCTACTTCATTTCTAAGTTTATCATCTTCTATATCATAAATAACTAATGTCATTAATTGAGACATATCTACCACTTAGCCTTAAATGGTCTATATTCATCAGTCCCTCTTAGATATTTAGCTAGAAGTCTAGCTTGAGCTACTATTACATTACATAATGGTTTATCACCAGAATATAAAGCTAATGAAATAATAGACCATATTTTAGCTAAATTCTCACTTTTATTATCTTTTAATTTTAGAATTACATCTTTATCTTTTTTTGCTAAATTTATAAGATGTCTATCTACAACAATAGGTCTAAATTCCTCCATAATATCAAATACTAAAGCCATTCTTCCAGCTCTTGATGAATGTAAAAAACCAAGATATGGATTTAATCCAGCTAAAAATATAGCTCTCCATACTTCTTTTTTCAATATAGAATATCCTATATTAAGTGCACAATTAAATGGATCAATAGAATTTTCTGCATGAGTTATTCTACCTTTAAATTCTAATTCCCTAGGTAAAATTCTTGATATACTTATCCAATATCTTTTTGCTGCATGTGCTTCTATACTCATAATTTCTTCTATAGAATTTACATCTTTGAGTTTGCTTTGAAATTCATCAAGTCTTAAGATTTCATCTTCTATAATACTATCTGATTTACCAGAAGCTTTAAGTTTTTTAAACCATTCTCTTAATACTACTCTTTGATTATGTATTTTTCCTTCAATAAATAATTTAGCTAATTTTATTCTTTTATTCATATTATTAAAAGTATTTAATTGATATTCCCAATTCTTCATTGTTGAACCATAAGTAGAAGGAATAATTCTAGCTAATGGTTTTGTTTTATTTAAAAATACAAGATCTATACCAAATTCTGAAGCTAATTTAATTGCTTCAATTGACATTGAAGCTCCTGTAATGATAAATGCTATTGTATCAATTTCAACAGGTGCAATTTCCCATTTGACTTTTGTTTTTTCCTTATCTTTTACTTTGAGAATAAATCTTCCTTTGTTTACAGATAAAAAAGATCCCCATTCATCTACTAATACTATTTTATTCATCATTACATACCTCTAGAAAAGGACAATCTTCAGAACATATATCAGGTTTTCCTGGATCTATTTTTTCTTCTATTATTCTCATAATAGAGTCTCTTCTTTCTATAAAACGCTCTCTTAATTCATCTGAAATTAATATATGTTTTTCATATAGATTTAAATTTTGTAATTTTTCATCAAATTTAATTTCAGTTAATACAGCATAATTTATAGGAATTTCATATTGAGATTCTATTGCCAGTGCATATGCCACTAATCCAATTTCATACTCTGGTTTAAAACTTCTAGTCTTTAATTCTACAATTATATGAGGATGTAATATTGCATCAATTCTTATAGCACGATTTAATCCTATTAGTGTTCCATCAACTGGAAATTCAGCAATTATAGGTATAACAAGATTTACAAGTCCATCTAAAGATAAATAAGGAGATATAGTTCTTAATCTATCTAGTGCTCCAGCATATACATTAGATGAATAATTCCATAAGATTTCAAAAATATTTTTAGCATAATTAATTTTTAAAAATTGAAAATTTGAATATGCTTTAAAGAAAATTTCTTCTGAAGATC
>CAZTWF010000103.1:0-3743 GCA_964617245.1 uncultured Nitrososphaerota archaeon | reverse complement strand
TATTAATTAAATAAAATAATTTTATTAATATCTGAGTTGAAAAGAGAAGTTTATGGAAGAAATTCTAGCACTAGCCTTTATACTATTAATATCTACTATAAGTGTTTTAATATTTGGGAAATTAGGCATTTCATCAGTAGCTTCTTATATAATAGCAGGATTATTAGTAGGACCTGTATTGAAAATTGTAGATCCTTCTTCTGTACAATTTTTAGCTAATTTAGGTATTGCTTTAATAGCATTTCAAATAGGATTAAATGTTAAATTAGAAATATTACAAAAAAGAAGTATAGAATTTTTCTTATTATTTATATTTGAAGTTATATTTGTTTCTATATTATGTTCAATAATTTCTATTATAGTAGGATTTCCATTTTTTATATCATTTATATTAATACTTATTGCAGTTAATTCTAGTACATTAATCTTCTTTAAATTAATAGAAAATAAAATGGATAAAAAAAATGAATTATTTGAAATTATGATAGGCTTAGGAATTACTGAAGATCTTTTTGTTATGAGTGGAATTTCAATTATTCCATCATTAGCTAGTTTAGGACAACTTAGAATAATGGAAGCATTTGCTTTACTTGGAAATAGTATTTTAATAGCTATGGGAATTTTAGCTTTTAGTTTTAGTATTATGCCTTATATTTTAAGATATTTAATAAAAGAAAAAAATGAAGAAACTTTAATATTATTTATATTAAGTATTGCAATAGGTTATGGTATTATAGCTAATTGGTTTGGACTTTCTTTTGCTTTTGGATCTTTTATTGGTGGTATTTTAATATCTAGATTAAATATACCAAAAGGAATATTTGATAAAATAAAATCATTAAAAGATTTATTTGCTATTATTTTCTTTGTATCTATTGGACTTTCTACTCCTTATTTTGAAGATTTTAGAATAATGCCATTAGCAATTATTATAGCAATAATATTAATTATGATAAGATATATTTCATTAACTTTATCAAGTTGGATAATTTTAGGGTATGAAAATGCTCTTAAAATGGGAATTAATTTAATAGTATTAAGTGAATTAGCTTTAATTGTATCAAGAGAAGCTTATAGATTTAATTTAATAAATGAAACTATATTTTTTGCTTCAATTTTCTCTGTATTATTTTCATCAATTATTGGCTCATTTTTTATTGAAAAAGAAGAATATTTAATGAAAAAAATTGATACAATATTACCATTAAAAATAAAAAATTTTATGAATAGATTTTCATATTATTTCACATTAATATTAAAGAAAATAATTATTTCATCTAAGGGTTATCAATTATTGATAAGTTTAATTGGAAAAATGATAGTAGTAATTAGTATATTAATAGTAGGCTCTATATTATTACAAAATATTATAAGTATATATGGAATACAAAGTTTTTCACTTATTATTTCTACAATAATTACAATATCATTATTTATTTTTTCATTTATAATATTATTAAGAATGCGAAAGGATATGAATTCTTTAATGAATTGGTATATAAGTACATTGGAAAAGAAAAATATATTCAAAAATTCAATTTACATGTTTATATTCTTTATAGTTAGTATAATAATAATTCTGAATATATCTATAATAATGAGAAGAATATTAAGTAGTTATTTTGAAATAGTAAATATTACTACATTTTCAATAATCTTAATTTCCATAATAATTATAATCTTTATTATATATAAAAGAATTGAAAAATTCTTAAGAATTTAATAATAATTTGATAAAATTTTTTATACTAGTCATTATTAATCATTAATGTGATTTAAATGGAATATGATGTAGTTGTAGTTGGAGCAGGACCTGCTGGTCTTATGGCTGCAAGAAAAATTTCAGAAAAAGGATTTTCAGTTTTAATATTAGAAAAAGATAAAGATTTAGGATTAAGAGCTTGTGCAGAAGCTGTTTCTGCAAATGCTTTTGATACTGCAGAAATTCCTCTATCTTCTTCTCTTATATCAAATAAAATAGATGGAGCTTATGTTTTCCCTCCTGATGAAAATAAAGTAGTAAAAATTTCAGGAGAAAATTATAAAGGCTATATATTAAATAAATCATTATTTTTATATGCATTAGCAAGTAAAGCAGTAGCTAATGGTTGTGATATAAAAATGCAAAGTGAAGTTATTAATATAGAATTTTCAAATAATAAAGCTATTTCTGTAATTTATAAAGAAAAAGATGAAATTAAAAAAGTAAGTCTTAAATATTTAGTAGGTGCTGATGGTACTAATTCTATAGTTGCACGTTTATGTGGTTTTGATTTAAGTAATTATGAAATAATTCCAACAATTCAATATGTAATGATAAATTGTAATATTCCTGAGAAAAATATAATAAGATTTTATCTTGGAAATGAAGTTGCACCTCTTGGATATGCATGGATTTTTGCAAAAAATGAATATATTGCTAATGTTGGAATTGGTGTAAGAGGAAAAACTGCAAAAATATATCTAAATAAATTTATAGAAAATCATCAAGAATTCTTCAAAAATGCAAAGATTATAAAAGAAGGTGGTGGAGGCGTACCTATTGGAGGACAATTAAAAGAAATTGTAAAGGAAAATATTGTATTATGTGGAGATGCAGCTGGACAAGTAATTCCTTTAACAGGAGGAGGTATTAGAAGTAGTATGGAAGCAGGAAAAATTGCAGGTGAAGTAATTGCAAAAGCATTAGAAGAAAAAGATATAACAATATTAAAAGAATATCCTAAAAGATATGAAGATCCTTGGGGCATGAGAATTTCAAAAAGCTTAAAAGTATTAAGAATTTTTGAAAAACTTTCAGATGATGATATGAATATGCTTGCAGAATTACTTAATGGAGATGATATTGTTGATCTTGCAAATGGACTTGATATAAAAAGAGTAGCAAGAAAGCTTATGACACATCCAATTTTTGCTATTAAAATTTCTTCTAAAATTTTAACATCATAAATTTTTTAATATTTTTGTAATTATTATAATGTATGAGAAAAGCTCTTTTAATAATAGATATGCTAAATGATTTTATATATGGACCCTTAGCAAGTCCAACAAATAAAGAAATAATTCCTAATGTTAAAAAATTACTTTTATGGGCAAGAAAATTAAAAATTCCAGTTATTTACATATGTGATTCTCATTATCCTGAAATAGATTGGGAATTAAAAATTTGGGGACCACATGCAATCATTGGAACTAAAGGAGCTGAAATAATAGATGAACTTAAACCAGAATCTAATGAATATATTATTAGAAAAAGAAGATATAGTGGATTTTTCCAGACTGATTTAGGAATTTTATTAAGAGAACTTTCAGTTGATACTTTAATACTTACAGGATTAGATACTTCTATTTGTATAAGACATACAGCAGCAGATGCATTTTTCAGAGGATATAAATTAATAATTCCAAGAGATGCAGTAATAACATTTAATCCAAAAGAAAATGAAGAAGCATTAAATTATTTAAAACAAGTGTATGGAGCTGAAATTAAGACTTCAGATGAAATAATAGGAGAGAAATAATTATGAAAAAAGATATTGAAAATTTTTATTATTTATTACATCCAAGACCTGTTGTTCTTATATGCTCAGGTAATGAAAAAATAAATATAATGGCATGTTCATGGATAACTCCAGTTAGTGAAGAACCACCAATGATTGCTATATCATTATGGAAAGAAGGATATACAAGTAAACTAATAGAATCATGTAAAGAATTTACAGTTAATATTCCATCTATTGATT
>CAZTWF010000102.1:0-2893 GCA_964617245.1 uncultured Nitrososphaerota archaeon | reverse complement strand
TTTCTTTTATTGTTTTCAAGTAATCACCTTTAAATATTTTATAAATTTACATATATATGAATGAAATATAGATATAAAATTGGTGAATCAAAAGGAATAATTATATGTGATAATTTAAAAGGCATAAAAACAGCTATAAATTCTATTAGAGAAAATAGAAAAATATTAAAGAATTATATAATAAAAAATCCTATTTTTGAAATTGCTTTAAATCCAATTGAAGTAGAAGAAAATGCTCCTATAGTAATTAAAAAAATGATAGAAGTAACAAAAAAATTAGGTATAGGTCCAATGGCAGCAGTAGCAGGTGTTTTAGCTGATCTAGCTTTAGAAGCTGCTATAAATGAAAATTCAAAATATATTTTAATTGAAAATGGAGGAGAAATTGCTATTAATGGGAATCATGAATTTAAAGTTGGAATTAAAGTAGGAAATTCCATTATTTTCAGATTAAAAATAAAACCTTGTGATATGCCTATTGGAATAGCTACAAGCTCAGGAAAATATGGTCATGCATTAAGTTTTGGAATTGCAGATTCAGTAACAATAATAGCAGATAATGCTAGTATAGCTGATGCTATTGCTACAGTTGTATGTAATTCTACTAGAGGAAAAAATCCTTTAGAAAATGGATTATTAAAAGCAAAAGAAATAGCTAAGAATATAAAAGAAATAAGAGGAGTAATAATAATAATTGGAGAAGATATAGGAATTTGGGGAAGAATTCCAGAGATTATATAAAATAATGGTGAAAATATGAAGGATATAGAATTATTTTCTATTGGAGAAGATATAATGAAAAATATATTGAATAGAGGAATGGATGATTGTATTGTTATTCCAATTCATGTGAGAAAAACAATGATAAGATTTAGTAATAATGATATAGATGTTATTCAAAATTGGTCTAATATTGGTGTAAAATTCTTAGCAACTAAAAATGAAAAAAGTGTTATAGGATATATTGGAAATATAAGTAAAGAAGGCATAGATAGAATTTTAGATAGAACTTTAAAATTTTTATGTGAAAGACCAGCTATTATTCCAGAAGGTAAAAAATTTCAAAAAAGATATTCAAAGGAAAAATTGAATGAAGAAAAAATGATAGATTATGTTTATTCTGCTATTAATTCTTCATTAAAAGAAGGAGCAGAAAGATGTGCTGGAGTATTTACAGGTAGTTTAAAATCTATTTATATATTAAGTAGTAAAGGAACAGAAGGATATGATGAAAGAATAGCTTATGAATTAAATATTAGAGCATTTAAAGGAGAAATGAGTGGTCAAGGAATAAGTTGTGCTAATTCAATAAATAAAATTAATAGTGAAGAAGCTGGAAAAGAAGCTGGTATTATAGCTAATAGTACAAAAGAATTTTTAAATTGGAATGAAGGAAAATATAGATTATTAATTAGTCCAATAGTAGCAGCTAATTTAATAGAAAGACTTGTAAGTTCTGCTTCTGCATTTAATATTGATGTTGGTTTATCTTGTCTTGTAGGAAAAATTGGAGAAAATATTATATCAAAAAAATTAACAATTATTGATGATGGAATAATAGAAGATGGATTAAATTCAAGAATATTTGATGATGAAGGAATAGATGTAAGAAGAAATATAATAGTAGAAAAAGGAGTATTAAAGAATTATTTACATAATAGTAAAACAGCAAAGAAATTTAATACAGAGAGTACAGGAAATGCTGGATGGATTAAACCTCATTCATGGAATATAATAGTGGAATCAGAAGAAATATCATTTAAAGAGGCTATGGATTTATTAAAAAATGGAATTTATATAACTAGTAATTGGTATACAAGATTTCAAAATCACAGAACTGGAGATTTTTCAACATTATGTAGAGATAATGTTTTCTTAATAGAAAATAGAGAAATAAAAGGAGCTTTAAAAGGTATTAGAATAAGTGATAATTTATTAAGAATTTTCAACTCAGTAGAATATATTTTTAAAGAAAGAAAATGGATAAAATGGTGGGAAGTTTCCATACCAACATTAATTTCTTCTATGATATTAAATAATGTCTATATAACAAAAGCTCAAGGTTATAATATATGATGGAGAAAGGATTTAAAGAATTAAAAAATGTTGATGAAGCATTAAATATAGTAATGAAAATTTTTGGATCAAAAAATTTTGAAAAAGAAGAATTAAAATTAAGTGAAGCTTTAGATAGAATATTAGCTGAAGATATTATATCAGATATTGATATACCTCCTTTTGATAGAGCTGCTGTAGATGGCTTTGCTTTAAAATCATATGAAACTTTTAGTGCAAGTCCATATAATCCTGCAATTTTTAAAATTAAAGGAATTATAGAAGCTGGAATGGAAAATGAAGAAATAGAAGTAAAAGAAGGAGAATGTTATGCAATATATACAGGTGCTCCTATTCCAAAAGGAGCAGATGCAGTAGTAATGGTTGAAGATTGTGATTTTAATGAGAATTTTGTAAAAGTAAAAAAACCAGTATCAAAATTTACAAATATTTCATTAAAAGGTGAAGATATAAAAAAAGGAGAAATTATATTAAAAAAAGGACAATTAATAAGACCATGGCATATTGGTGTACTTTCATCTATAGGAAGAAAAAAAGTTCTTGTAAATAGATTACCAATTGTAGGAGTAATTTCTATTGGTGATGAATTAATAGATTATGAGAATAAATTAACTAAAGGAAAAATTATAGATTCTACAAGACCTATGATTATTAGTTTATTAAAAGAAATTGGATGTAATATAATTGATAAAGGAATTATAAGAGATGATTATAATGAAATATTAAATTCATTAAATGAACTTTCAAATAATGTTGATATGATAATCACTATAGGTGGTACTTCTATAGGAGGAAAAGATTTAGTACCAAAGGTTAT
>CAZTWF010000101.1:0-4154 GCA_964617245.1 uncultured Nitrososphaerota archaeon | reverse complement strand
TTAAAATGTATTTTAGGAATAAAATCATATAAAGGAAAAATAATTTTTGAAGGAAAGGATTTATCAAAGATTTCAGAAAGAAAAAAAGCAGAAATAATTTCTTATCTTCCTCAATATATTCCAATTATATTTCCAATAACTATTTTTGAAAATACTCTTTTAGGAAGATTACCTTATTTTTGGATTTCACCAAAAAAAGAAGATTTTGAAATTGTAAATAAAATATTAAAAGATTTAAATTTAATTGAATTTTCAAATAGATATATTGATGAAATAAGTGGAGGAGAAAGACAAAGAGCTCATATTGCAAGAATTTTTGCACAAAATTCAAAAATAATGTTATTTGATGAGCCAATTGCAAATTTAGATTTAAAATATCAATTAGAAATAATGGAATTAATAAGAAAAATTACAAAAGAAAAAAATATTATAACAATTATAGCAATTCATGAAGTTAATTTAGCTTTTAAATATGCTGATAGAATTATTTTATTAAATAATGGAGAGATAATATGTGAAGGAAATCCAAATGAAATTATTAATATGATAAATAAAGTTTATGAAATTAATGGAGAAATAATAGATTTTAATGGAAGACCAAGAATTATTTATTAATGAAAATTTTTTTATTATTAGGTGATTACTTGGATTTAATTATATATTTAAATTCATTTATAGTTCTTATAATAACAGCTTTTATTGGAGTTTTTATTGCTGATATTTTATTTTCAATAGGATTTCATAAAAAATTATTAAAACCTTTAAAACCGATTTTAAAAATTTCAAAACTTCCAGATGAATTTTCTATTCCTATAGTAATAGGAATAATAGATTCAAAAGCAGAACATGCTATTATTTCTTCTCTAATAAAAGAAAATAAATTAAAACATAGAGAAGTTATTATATATATTCTTTTTTCTATGCCATTTACTAGTTTAAAATTAATATTAGAATATGTAGTTCCAATTTCTATAGCAGCTCTTGGATTTTCCATAGGATTAATATATATTGGATTATCATTTTTTTCTCTTTTTATTGGTATGATAATGGGAATAATTGGAGGAAGAATTTTCTTAAAAAATAAAGAAGAAATAATTATAAAAGAAGAAATTAAAGATAGTAAAGTTAATTTAAAAAATTCATTAATTAAAGCATTAAAAATAACAAAAGATATTGGAATAAAATATTTTATTGTTTTATTAATAGTAATTTCTTTATTATATTTTGGAATTTTTAATTATTTAGAAAATATTTCAAAGATTATTGCAGAATTTTTTATTTTTAATATAAAAGCTTTACCAATAACTATTACATATATTATAAATTATATAGCATCATTATTATTAGCAGGAGAATTAATAAGAGAAGGAATAGTATTTTGGAAGGATGCTTTAATTGCTTTATTTATAGGAAGATTTATTTATTCATTATTATTTGAATTTCTACATTCATTTCCTTTTTATGTAGCTATATATGATGTAAAACTTGCTATAAAATTAACAATTACTATTATGTTTTATACTATTATTTCAACACCAATTTTAATTTTTATTATATTAATGTCAGAGTGAGTCAGGTTCTTCATAATTCTGAAATGGCTCTTCCCTCATCATCCATTTTCTATTTTTTATTTCAAATATATAATTTTATTCCTATTATTGAAAGAATTATTTCAAATATTAAAATACTTATAGTTACATCTTTTTCATAAACCTTTCCTTTTATTTTTTTAATTATAACAATCATTAAATGACATGTATCACATATTTTTTCATAAGGTTTATCTAATGTCCCATCTTCATTTACTTTTCCAAAAGCTTCTGTTTTCATTTTTCCTCTTAATGGTAGAATAAAATCTATATAATATGGAATAAATAAAAATAATGCAAGTTTTTCCATATTTCCTAAAATTGCCATACATGCTATTATTGCTCCAATCATATATGTAAAAGCATTTCCAGGAAATATTTTTGCAGGATACCAATTAAAATAAATAAATGCAATTAAAGAAAGAACTATTATTGCTCCTATCATAGAAATCCAACTACTTCCAGTATAATATGCAACAATACTCATTGTTGAAATAATAATTATTCCCATTCCTGCTTCTAATCCATTATATCCTGCAAGCATATTAAATCCATTTGATGCTCCAACAATTCCTATAGGAACAATAATAAGAGGATATAAAATTCCTAAATCTATAGTTTCAAATAATGAAATTGTTGTTTTTCCTAAATTTGAAACCATCATTGGAATTGCTGCTGGAATAGTTAATAATGGTTTTTGCCATTGTTTTAATCCTATTTTCCATCCTAAAATATCATCAATAAATCCTATAAATGCAATAATTAAAACTGTATTTAAAAATGCAAAAAGTGCATAATTTATATGAATTTGATTTAAAATAAAAGTATTTATTCCTACATATGTTAATATTCCTCCTAATATTCCTCCTAATAATGGAATTCCTCCTAATTCTGCAACTTTTGGATTTCCTAATTTATTCATATCTTTTCCAATAATTCCAATTTTATGTGCAATAGGAATCCATAGTTTTGTTAATATAAATGTTGTAATAAATGAAATAATTAAAGGTATTAATAATAAAGGATTCATAAATTATGAAAAATAAGAGATATTATAAATACTTTTGGAAAAATTAAAAAAATTCTCTTCTATTTAATTATCCTAATATGGTAAGTTTTCAATGTTTAAAAGATGGAAAATGTTGTAAAAAATATTGGGTTCCATTAACTCATTTAGATATATTTAGATTATATATTTATGGTAAAATAAATGATTTAAATAATTATATAGAACTTCATGAATATAATGAAGAAAATTCAAGATGGAAATCAATAATAGTTAATAATTCTTCATATTATTTATCATTAAAATATGAAGATAAATGTATATTTTTAATGTCTAATGGTAAATGTAAAGTTCACATGTTTAAACCATTTGCATGTAGATTTTATCCATTTGAATATGAAGTATGTGGAAATAAAATATTAATAGATATAAATGAAGAAGCAAAAAAAGAATGTCCTGGTTTAATTTTAGATAATCTAAAAATAGAAAAAGAAATAGAAAGAAAATTAAAAAAATTAGCAAAGATTAGATTAAAAGAAATAGAATTATGGAATAAAGCAATAAGTGAATGGAAAGAAGAAATTGAATTAAATAAATTAATTGAATTTTTAATTGAAAAAGCAAAAGAAGATTATCAATTTTTAGTTTCAAAAAAATTATGGATAAAGTGATAATATGGAAATATTATTTGTGAGTTCATCTAAAATTCCATCAAAATTTCCACAAAGATCTGATCATCTTTATAGAGAATTAAAATCTATAACAAATATAAAAATAATAGAAGCATATAATCCATTTTTAGGAATAATTCAAGTATTAAAAAATAGAAATATTAAATGTAAAATATTTTCAGGATTTAGAGCAGGATTATGTGCACTTATTTGTAAACCATTTATTAGAGAGTATATTTATGATCTAGTAGAATGGAAAGCAGATTTATGTAGAGATAATTGGAAAGGAATTAAAAGAATTTTCATTCCTTTAATAGAATTTTTAGAAATATTAATAATAAAAAATTCTAAATTGGTATTTAATGCTTGGCATTATTTAATTCCTCCAATAAAAATTAATAAACCAATAGTTTTTGCACCAAATGGATATAATTCAGAAATTTTCAATCCTTTAAAATATAATAGAGAAGAATTAAGAAAAAAATACAATATTAATTTTCCATTGGTAATTTATATTGGAAAATTAACATATATGTATGTAAAATATTTAATTCCAGTAATAAAATCAATGAAATTTGTAAATAAAGAAATTCCAAATGCTGAATTTTGGATATTTGGAGAAGGTGAAGGAGAAAAAGAATTAAGAAAATATATTAATGAAAATATAAAATTAAAAGGATATATTAAATATAAATTTGTTCCAGAAATTATAACAATAGCAGATATTGGAATAAATGCATATAAAACTGAAAGTTTAAAATTAATAGAATGGCTTTCTATGGGATTACCTGTTATTGCTCCTAAAACTGTAAAAATTCCTGGAGTAATTAATTGCAATTGGAATGAAAAAGAAATTGCTAATGAAATAATAAAAATTTTAAAAAATTA
>CAZTWF010000100.1:0-17770 GCA_964617245.1 uncultured Nitrososphaerota archaeon | reverse complement strand
TGATCTTAATCCACAATCTGGATGAATAAAAGCTATATTTTCTTGACCATAAGTTTCTAAACCTTTTATTATTATTTTCTTTATAGATTCTATACTATCAATATTATTTTCCATAGTACTTACACATCCTAATCCTAATTTCTTAGAATAATCTTCTATAGTTTTTCTTTCAACAGTATCAAAATTACTTATATTATCTTTAAAAGAAAATGATAATACATCTATATTTTCAATTTTTACAATTTCTTTAAATGATTTTCTTAAATTTCCACATACATGTAAAGATTTAATTCCCTTTATATCAGAAGTTATTCTTTCAATAAATTTTCTTCCAATATCAATAGGTGCTCCTATGGAAAAACTTGGTTCATCTATTTGAAAATATTTTATTCCTACTTTTTTAGATATAATTTCAATTTCTACTGCTAATGCTTCTGAAATATCTTCATATAATCTTAAATCTCTAAATCCTGAATAAGGAGCATCAGGAGATAGTTCAGAGAAAAATATCATAGTTATAGGTCCAGTAATAATAGCTTTTAATTCTGCTTTTCCATAGGATAATTTTTTAGCAAATAAAAAATCTTCTACTAATGGTATTTCTTCAGGTGGTTTTATTTTTCCTATTATTTCAGTTTTCTCATTTTCTACTTTAAAGCCAGGTATATGATCTGAAAAATATGAAATCATATCTTTTCTTGTCTGACCATCACTTATTATTTCAATACCTGCATTAATTTGATCTTCTACAGCAATTCTAATAGCTTCTATATCCTTACCAACTACAGGATAACTACCAATAACTGTTGTTTTTATCATTTTTCCACCCAATTATTAGCTATTTTTACAGCATCATTAGCATCTTTACCATAAGCATCTGCTCCTATTTTTTTAGCAATTTCTTCATTTACAGCAACTCCTCCAATCATTATTTTTAATTTATTAGATATTTTACGTGCAGATGATATTATTCTTTCTGCTTTTTCAATATCTGAAGTTAATAAAATAGAAAGTGCTAAAATATCTACTTTATTTTCTTTTAATATTTTTTCTACTATTTCTGGATTAATATTAATACCTATATCTATTACTTTAAAATTATTAGCAATAAGCATAGCAGAAACAATAGATTTTCCTATATCATGAGGACCTAATGATCCAATTGCTATTACTGCTTTATAATTTTTATTTTCACTTTTACTAATTATTGGTAAAACTAAACCAAGAGAAGTTTTTGCAGTATTTGCTGCTCTTATAACTTCAGGAAGAAATAATTCTCCTTTATCAAATAAATCTCCAACATATCTTAATCCTTCAGTTATAGCATTAATAATATCATTAGTATTTATTCCCATATTAAGAGATTTTTCAGTTAATATCTTAGATTTTTTTGAGTCTTGTTCAATTATTGATTTTTTAAGTTCTTCTAAAATATCCATAGTTCTTCACATATATACGAAAACTTTTAGACTTTCTAATATATATCAATTTTTTCGTTAAGGGAGAAATTATGCAAAAAAAAGAAATAAAAAAAGATATTCAAGAAAAAGATAGTCAAGATAGATATATACTAATTACTACAATTGGACCAAATAGACCAGGATTAATAGCTGAAATTTCATCTGTTATAGCAGAATTTGGATATAATATTGAAGATCTAGATCAAGTAGTAATGAAAAATATTTTTATATTATCTATGTTAGTAAAAATACCTTTTAATGCTAGCATAGATAAATTAAAAGAAAAAATGTATTATTTATGTAATGAACTTGGACTTGAGGTGTCATTTTACTATGCTGGAAGATAATAAAATGGTAATAACAGTTGTAGGAAAAGATAGACCAGGAATAGTAGCTAATGTAACTGGTGTACTTGCTAGATTTCATGTAAATATACTTAAAACAAGAGCATCAACAATTTTCTCAGATCTATTTGTAATTATATTAGCAATAGATACAAGTACATCTTTAATAAGAAAGGATGTATTAATGAATATATTAAAGAAAAGTTGTGAAGATGTAGGTCTTGCTGTTACTATAGAGTCTTTTCAAAGTTATAAATATGATAAAAAAGTAATAGTATTTGATCTAGATGGAACACTTATTGAACAAGAAGTAATTGATGAACTTGCAAAAGCAGCAGGTGTTGGTGAAGAAGTTAAAAGAATTACAAAAATGGCAATGGAAGGAAAGATAAATTATTTAGAAGCACTTAAAGCAAGAGTAAGATTATTAAAAGGCTTACCTATAAGTGTATTAGAAAGAATAAAATCATCTGTTATTATAAATCCTGGTGTAAAAGAATTAACATTAAAA
Organism: uncultured Nitrososphaerota archaeon; assembly: GCA_964617245.1. Taxonomy (GTDB): domain Archaea; phylum Thermoproteota; class Methanomethylicia; order Methanomethylicales; family Methanomethylicaceae; genus WYZ-LMO11. The sequence goes on along the minus strand of CAZTWF010000100.1, from coordinate 15,455 downwards.
TTAAAAGAATTAGGATTTAAAATTGGAATTATAACTGGAAGTTTTGATTTTATTTCTAATTATATTGGAGAGTTAATAGGAGCAGATTATGTATTTTGTAATAAGCTTATTATTAAAGATGGATATTTAACAGGAGAAGTTGAAGGTGAAATAATAAGTCCAGAGGCTAAATTAAATGCAATAAAGAAAATAGCTAAAGAATTAGGTATAGGATTAGAATCATGTGTTGCTATTGGAGATGGTGCAAATGATCTTTTTATGATAGAAAATGTAGGATTAGGAATTGGCTATAAGCCAAAACTTATTGTAAAAGAGAGAGCTCATGGATTAATAAATACTGATGATATTAGAATATTACTAGCTCTTATGGGATGTATAGACCTAAAAAAAGATATAGTTAAGCGTTTAGAAGAATATGATAAAAATGTCTGAGGAATATGATAAAGAACTTGAGAAGATAAAATTAAAAAAGCTTAAAGAATTAATAAAGAGTATAGAAAAAAGTAATAAAGAGGAGAGAAAAATGGAAAAAAGCTATATTGAATTAGGAGATGAAGATTTTGATTCTATTGTAAATACATCTAAAAAACTTGTAGTTGTAGATTTTTGGGCTCCATGGTGTGGTCCATGTAATATAATGGCACCAATATTTGAAAGACTTGCTGAAAAATATAAAGGAAAAGTATTAATGGTCAAAGTAAATGTTGATGAGAACTTTATAATTCCTCAAAGATTTAATATATATGGAGTACCTACATTTGTCTTTATAAAAGATGGAAAAGAAATTAAAAGAATTATAGGAGTTGTAAGAGAAGAAGTTCTTGAAAGAGAAATTATTAATAATTTATAAGGTGAAAATTTGAGATTTATTGATTCTCATACACATACATACCTCAGAGGACCTGAAGATTTAGAACTTATGGCAATTTCTGGTATAGAGGGAGTAATATTATGTTCTTTTTTACCATTTCAACCTCATGGTTTTTCTACAATGTATGATTTATTTAAATGGTTAATTGAAAATGAAACATATAGACTTTATAGATATGGAATACATAATAGAGTTGCTATTGGAATACATCCAAAATCCATACCAGAATCAGAAGTAAAAATGGTTTTAGATTATATGCTTACATTATTTGATAAAGAAAAAGCATCTGCATTAGGAGAAGTAGGATTAGAGACTGGAAGTAAGGAAGAAGAAGATATATTTATTCAACAATTGAGAATTGCAAATGAATATTTAGTACCAATTATAGTTCATACTCCTAGACAAAATAAACAAAAGATTTTTGAAAAAATAATATCTATATTAGATTCTGAAAATGTAGATTTTTCAAGAGTTATAATAGACCATTTAACACCAGACTTAGTAGAAAGAGCAAGATCTATAGGTGCTATAGTAGGTTTAACAGTACAACCAGGAAAATTAACACCTAAGGATGTTTATGATGTAATTACAAAATATGGTCCTGAGGGAATTGTTATAAATAGTGATATTGGTGTTAATCCATCAGATCCTCTTGCTCTTCCAAGAACAGCATATTATTTAAGTAAAGAAGGAGTAAGTGGAGGAGATATTCAAAAAATAATATATTCTAATATAAGAAGTCTTTTTCCTCTTTAAATTAAGCGATAGATTTTTATTAGAATAAAAATAAAAATTCATTTTATGAATAATAAAATCAATGAAATTATTGAGCTTTCCAATAAGTATTTATCAAGAATGTATAAAAGATATTATCCTTTTATACCTGAAAGAGCTGAAGAAGATATAATTTATTCAATAGATGGAGAAGCATATATTGATCTTTATAGTGGAATAGCTGTATCAAATATAGGATGGCCTAATCCTCGTATTATAAAAGCTATAGAAGAACAATTAAATAAGTTTATTCATATGCCATCTATTTATTATCTTGAACATACTGCAAGACTTGCAAAAAAATTAGCTATTTTATCACCAGGAGGAGTTTTAACAAAATGCTTCTTTTCAAATAGTGGTTCTGAAGCTAATGAAACAGCTATAGCAATAGCAAAACGTATAAAAAAAGTTCCATATATATTAGCACTTCATAGATCTTTTCATGGTAGAACTTATTATGCTGTTAGTACTACTGGACAATCTAATTGGAAAATTGGTATTAGTCCATATGCTCCTGTGGTATTTGCACCTGATCCTTATTGTTATAGATGTCCCTTAGGACATAAAGAATATCCTGATTGTGGATTATCCTGTGCTAAATATATAGAAGATATAATAAAATGTGAAGTTGGAGAAACAATTGCAGCTTTTATAGCAGAGCCTATAATGGCAAATGGTGGAATAATTGTTCCACCTAAAGATTATTTTAAAGAAGTTAAAAAAATACTTGAAAAATATTCAATTATTTTTATATGTGATGAAGTACAAACTGGAAATGGAAGAACAGGAAGACTTTGGGGAATTGAAAATTATAATGTAATACCTGATATAATGACAACATCAAAGGCTATAGCAAATGGTCTTCCTCTATCTGTTACTATGTATAGAGAAGAATATGATTCTTATTTAAATCCAGGAGAACATTTCTCTACTCTTGGTGGAAATGCTATTGCATGTGTTACTGCTGAAATTGTTCTTGATGAACTTATAGGAAAAAATATAATTAAAGAAACATATGAAAAAGGAGAATATTTCAAAAAAAGATTAGAAGAACTTAAGGAAAAATATGAAATTATTGGTGATATAAGAGGAATTGGATTACTTATTGGAATAGAATTTGTAAAAAATAAAAAAACAAAACAATCTGGAAAAGAAGAAGCTATAAGATTTCTCAATGAATTATGGAAAAGAAAAATTCTAGTTGGAATAGGAGGAATAGAAGGAAATATTATAAGAATAGAACCACCACTTATCATTAAAAAAGAAAATATAGATTATGCTATTGAAGTATTTGATGAAGTATTAAAAAATATTTAAAATTTTTTAACGTTCTCTTTTTCCTTCAATAAATTCTTCAAAAGCTCTTTTTGCTAATTCATATGGCATTTGTTCTGGAGGATGTTTAAATGCAAATGCTGATACACTTATAAGAGGGCCTGCAATTCCTCTATCAAGTGCTATTTTACATGCTCTAATCACATCAATAACTACTCCTGCACTATTTGGAGCATCCCATACATCAAGTTTAACATCAATTTGAACAGGAGTATTTCCAAAATATTCTCCTTTTATATAGATATAACAAATTTTTTTATTTTCAAGAAATGGAACATAATCTGATGGTCCTATTCTTAATGGAATATTATATGGAATCATAGCTTGTACAGCAGAAGTTTTACTAATTCTTTTTGATACTAAACGTTCTTCTTCTAACATATTGAGAAAATCTGTATCTCCTCCTATATTCAATTGATAGCTTTCTAATATTCTTACACCTCTATCTACTAAGAGTTTTACAAGAGTTTTATGAAGAACTGTAGCTCCAATTTGGCTCATAACATCATCTCCTGCAACAGGTAGACCATTTTCAAAAAATCTTTTTTGCCATTCTAAATCTGAAGCTATAAAAACTGGCATACAATTTACAAAAGCACATTTAGCTTTAATTGCTTGTTCAGTATAAAATCTTGTTGCTTTTTCAGAGCCTACAGGTAAATAATTAACTACAATTTCTGCATCAGAATTTCTTAATTCTTCTGCTATATCAACAACTTCATCTTGACTTATATTTATAACATCTTTTAAATATTTTCCAATACCATCTAATAATGGACCTCTTTTTACTTTTACACCTAATTTAGGAACATCACAAAATTTTCTTGTATTATTTGGCTTAGAAAATATAGCTTCTGATAGATCTTTTCCAACTTTATTAGTATCTACATCAAATGCAGCTACAAATTCAATATCTCTTATATGATAATTTCCTAAAAGTGGATGTAAAACTCCAGGAATTTCTTCATTTTCTTTTGTATTTCTATAATAAAAAACTCCTTGAACTAATGCTGAAGCACAATTACCAACGCCTATTATAGCAACTTTGATTCCCAAACTCTCACCTCAAATTAGTTTTACAGTTATAAAACTTATAAGAAGTATAATAAATACTTTTCATTAAAAATTAAATCCGAAAAGCTTAATAACCCATTTCAAAATTCCTTTTTAAAGATCTATGTATAGAGATTATATTAAAGCTGCATTAGCACTTGAAGATGGAACATATGTAGAAGGCAGGGCTTTTGGTGCAGAAAAGAATGCTATAGGAGAAATAGTATTTTGTACTAGTATGACAGGATATACTGAAGCAATAACAGATCCAAGTTATAAAGGACAAATATTAATGTTTACATATCCATTAATTGGAAATTATGGTATTTGTAAAGAAGATTTTGAAAGTGATTCTATTAAAATTGAAGGACTTGTTGTTAGAGAATTATGTAGAGAACCAAGTAATTATAGAAGTCAAATAAGTTTAGAAGAATTATTAAAATCTTATGATATTCCAGGAATAGAAGGCGTAGATACGAGAATGTTAACAAAAAAGATAAGAATATATGGCTCAATGAAAGCAGCTATTGGTATTGATATGGAAAAAGAAAAATTAATAAAAATAGCAAAAGATCAACCTTTTATAAGTGATATAGATCTTGTTGATAAAGTATGTGTAAAAGAACCAAAAAGAATTGATATAAAAGGAAAATATGAAGTTGTTTTAATTGATTGTGGTGTAAAAAATAGTATCATAAGACAATTATTGAAAAGAGGAATTAATTTAACAATAGTTCCATATAATTTTCCTGCTGATAAGATCTTAGAAATGAATCCTAATGGTGTATTTATATCTAATGGTCCTGGAGATCCTGCTAGAGTTAAAGAAACTATAGAGACAATAAGAAATCTTATAGGAAAATTACCATTAGCTGGTATTTGTCTAGGACATCAACTTACAGCTCTAGCTTTTAAGGCTAAGACATTTAAATTAAAATTTGGACATCATGGAAGTAATCAACCTGTAAAAGATTTTAAAACTGGAAGAGTATTTATTTCAAGTCAAAATCATAATTTTAGTGTTGATGAAAAAACTCTTCCAAAGGGATTAGAAGTTACTCAAATAAATTTAAATGATCATACTGTAGAAGGTTTAGAACATAAAGATATGCCTATTATTACTGTTCAATATCATCCTGAAGCTGGACCTGGTCCACATGATACTTACTTCTTCTTTGATAGATTTTTAGATTTATTGAGGGAATATTAATGCCAAAAAGAGAAGATATAAAGAAAATTATGGTAATAGGCTCTGGACCAATAATAATAGCTCAAGCAGCTGAATTTGATTATTCAGGAAGTCAAGCATGTAAAGCTCTAAGAGAAGAAGGCTATAAAGTTATACTTGTAAATTCAAATCCAGCAACAATAATGACAGATCCAACAATGGCAGATGTTATTTATATAGAGCCTCTTGATGCTGAAGTTGTTGCAAAAATAATAGAAAAAGAAAGACCAGATGCACTTTTACCAACTCTAGGAGGACAAACTGCATTAAATATTGCTATTCAACTTGATGAAATGGGAATATTAGAAAAATATGGTGTAGAACTTATAGGAGCAAAAGCAGATGCTATAAGAAGAGCATCTAATAGAGATTTATTTAAAAAATGTATGCTTGAAATAGGATTAGAAGTTCCAAGAAGTAAAGCTGTTTATAGTGTTGAAGAAGCCTTAGAATTTGTTGAAGAAATAGGATATCCTGCTATTATACGTGTAGCATTTACATTAGGAGGAACAGGAGGAGGAATTGCATATAATAGAGAAGAATTAAAGAAAATTGTTGAAAGAGGATTAAAATTATCTCTAATAGGACAAGTATTAGTTGAAGAAAGTGTCATAGGATGGAAGGAATATGAATTAGAAGTAATGAGAGATAAAGCAGATAATGTTGTTATAATTTGTCCAATTGAAAACTTTGATCCAATGGGAATACATACTGGAGATAGTATTACTGTTGCTCCTGCTCAAACATTAACAGATTATGAATATCAAAAATTAAGAGATGCTGCAATAAAAATAATAAGAAAAATAGGTGTAGAAACTGGAGGAAGTAATATTCAATTTGCTGTAAATCCAAATAATGGAAGAATTCTTGCAATAGAAATGAATCCAAGAGTAAGTAGATCTTCTGCTCTTGCTTCTAAAGCTACAGGCTTTCCAATAGCAAAAATTGCTGCAAAATTAGCAATAGGATATACATTAGATGAAATTCCTAATGATATTACAAAAGAAACTATGGCAAGTTTTGAACCAACTATAGATTATGTTGTAGTAAAAATACCAAGATTTGCTTTTGAAAAATTTCCAACAGCTGATCCTATACTTGGTACTCAAATGAAAAGTGTTGGAGAAGTAATGGCTATAGGAAGAACTTTTGAAGAAGCATTACAAAAAGCTATAAGAAGTCTTGAAATTGGAAGATATGGACTTGGAGCTAATGGAAAGGATAAAAAACCAAGTAGAGAAGAAATAATACATAAACTAAGATTTCCACAACATGATAGAATATTTTATATAAAATATGCCTTTGAACAAGGATTTACTGTAGATGAAGTTTATAAATTAACTTATATTGATCCATGGTTCTTAAATAAAATTAAAAAACTTATTGAATTTGAAAAAATGTTAAAAGAATTATCAAAGAAATATAGATTTGAAGAAATACCTGAAGAAATAATAAGAGAAGCAAAAAGACTTGGTTATTCTGATAAACAATTAGCATATATATTTAATATAAAAGAAAGAGAAGTAAGAGAAATAAGAAAATCAAAAAGAATAATTCCAGTATATAAAATGGTTGATACATGTGCAGCAGAATTTGAAGCAAAAACACCTTATTATTATTCAACATATGAAGATGAAAATGAAGCAATTCCAACTAAAAGAAAGAAAATTATGATATTAGGTTCAGGACCAAATAGAATAGGACAAGGAATTGAATTTGATTATTGTTGTGTTCATGCAGTTTTAAGCTTAAAAGAAGAAAATTATGAAACTATAATGGTAAATTGTAATCCTGAAACTGTTTCTACAGATTATGATACTTCTGATAGACTTTATTTTGAGCCTATAACTGTTGAAGATGTAATGAATATATATGAAAATGAAAAACCAGAAGGAATATTAGTTCAATTTGGAGGTCAAACTCCACTTAATATAGCAAAAGAATTAGAAGAATATGGTGCAAAGATCTTAGGAACATCAGTAGATTCTATTGATATAGCAGAAGATAGAGAAAGATTTAGTGAATTAATGAAGAAATTAGGAATACCACAACCAGCTCATGGAATAGCTTTTAGTTTAGAAGAAGCTATAGAAGTTGCAAGAAAAATTGGCTATCCAATACTTATAAGACCAAGTTATGTATTAGGAGGAAGAGCCATGGAAATTATTTATGATGAAATAATGCTAAAAGAAAGAATTACTGAAGCTTTTGATGTAAGTCCAGAGAAGCCTGTCTTAATAGATAAATTCCTTGATCATGCAATAGAAGTTGAAATTGATGCATTATGTGATGGTGAAGATGTCTATATAGGAGGAATAATGGAGCATATAGAAGAAGCAGGAGTTCATAGTGGAGATTCTGCTTGTGTTCTTCCTCCTATATCACTTCCTAAAGAAATTATAGATAAAATAGTTGAATATACAAGAAAAATTTCCTTAGCTTTAAAAGTAATAGGATTAATTAATATTCAATATGCAGTAAAGAATAATACTGTATATGTACTTGAAGCAAATCCAAGAGCTAGTAGAACTGTTCCTTTTGTAAGTAAAGCAACTGGAGTTCCATTAGCAAAAATTGCTGCAAAATTAATGATCGGTAAGAAATTAAAAGATTTTGGATTAAAAGAAAATCTATTTCCAAAACATATTTCTGTAAAAGAAAGTGTATTTCCATTTTCAAAATTACCTAATGTAGATCCTGTTCTTGGACCAGAAATGAAGTCTACAGGAGAAGTAATGGGAATAGATTATGATTTTGGTTTAGCATATTATAAAGCAGAACTTGGTGCTGGAATGCGTCTTCCAATAAAAGGAAATGTATTAATAAGTGTAAGAGATGAAGATAAAGAAGCTATTGTTAATATAGCAAGTGAATTAGAAAATATGGGATTTAAGATTTATGCAACTGAAGGAACTGCTAAGATTTTAAAAGATAATGGAATAAATGTTGATATTGTTCAAAAAATAAGTCAAGGAAGACCAAATGTTATTGATATGATGATCAATCAAAAATTTGATTTAATAATAAATACTCCAGGAGGAAAAAGAGGAAGAACAGAAGGTTACTTAATAAGAAGAACTGCAGTAGAAAGAAATATTCCATATATTACTACAATACCAGGAGCTATTGCAACAGTTAATGCTATAAAAGCTATAAGAAATGGTAAACTAACTGTTAAATCATTAAAAGAATATTATAATGATAACCGTTAAGTTTAATTAAAAATTTTTATTATTATTTTATAGCAATGAAGACTGCTGGTATTACAGATTGATGAAGAGTGACATCAGATCTGAGCTTTTTATAATTTTACTACATTTTTTCTAGTGTATTAATTCCAAGTAAAGATAATATATTTTCAAGTACAATTTTTACAGCTTTTACTAATTTTATTCTTGCATTTCTTAATCCTTTATCTTCAACTTTTAATACTGGTAAATTATCATAAAATAAATTAAATATTGATGTTAGATCATTTGCATATTCTGCTATGATTTCAGGTCTTAATTCTTCTGCTGCATCTTTTATTATTTTTGGAAATAATGAAAGCTTCATTATAATTTGTTTTTCATAATCATTATTTAAAGCTTCATAATTTGCTTCTTCTTCTTTTTCAACTTTTGCGATTATATTAGATGCTCTTACATATCCATATTGAATAAAAGGACCACTATTTTTTTCAAAATCTAAAACTCTTTCCCATGTAAATATTATGGGCTTATTTGAAGAAATTGAAATTAATGCATATTTTACTGCTCCTATTCCAATAATTTCTGAAATTCTTTTTCTTTCTTCTTCATTAGAAATCCTCTTAGATACTTCATAATATGCTCTTCTTATTGATTCATCTAATACTTCATCTAAAGTTATATAACGTCCTCTTCTACCTGACATTTTAATTCCTGGTAAGTGAACAAGTTCATATCCAAAATGAATTAATCTTTCTGCTAAATCACCTAAATTTAAAGCATATAATGCAAGTTTTAATTGTATTTGAGGAATTCTTTGTTCTATTGAAATTACATTTATAACTTTATCTGCTTTTTGAAATTTCCAAATTGTATATGCAATATCTCTTGTAGTATAAAGTGTAGTTCCATCAGATCTTTTCAATACTAATGGAGGTATTTCCTTAACTCCAAATTTTAATTTAAATTTCTCTAATATTGCATTACAATCAAGAATCATTGTTCCTCTATCAATTCTTCCAAATTCAGTCTCCATTAGTTTATTTATTATTTTCTCTGTATTTCCACTCCAACAAGTTATTTCACTTTCCCAATCCCAACTATCAAATTTTATTCCTATTCTATCTAATGTTTCTTTAAATCCTGAAATTACTAATTCACATAATTCTCTTATTATCTTTACAGCTTCTTCTTCCTTTTTTTCATATCTTCTTAATAATTCTAAAATTTCTCCTTCAGGATCTTCAGATTTATATATTTCATTAACTAATTCATCAAAAATTTTTTCATTTTTTAATCTTAATTCATTTGCAATAGAAGTCCATTCATCTAATTCTCTTATTTTCTCTCTTATTTTTTCTTCATTATTTATTTTTTTGATTTCTTCTTTTAATTTTCTTATATTAATTATACAATTAGTAATTGCATAAATATATCCTATAAAATGATCTTTTTTTCCTTCAGTTTTTCTAATTTTTGAATATCCATATGCTGCTTGTGCTACTTGAAGACCAACATCATCAATATAAAAATGTCTTTTTACTTCATATCCTGCTTTTTCTAATATATTTGAAAGAACATCTCCAATAATTGCATTTCTTGCACTACCAATATGTATAGGATGAACTGGATTTACACTTGTATGCTCTACAATAATTTTAATATTTTTTTTATCTAAATTTCCATATTCTTTTCCTAAGGAAATTATAGATTCAATAACAATTTTTGAATATTTTTTATAATCAATAAAGAAGTTTATATAACCTCCAATTGCTTCTACTTTTTCTATAATATTTTTTTCATAAGAATTTATTTTTGAAGTAATAAATTTTGAAAAATCTTCAGGATTTTTTCCATATTTTTTTGCAATATTAAAAATTGGAAAGCTTAAATCACCATACTTAGGTGATGGAGGAAATTCAAGTTTTATTTCTTCTTTTATTTCTTCTTCATTTAATGCTCTTTCTATTAAATTTCTACATTCTTCTTCAAAAATATAATAAGGATAATTTTTCATCATGTTTTTCATTTTAAAATAAGTAATTTAATAAATATTTCTCCTTTAATCTTTTTATTCAAATAATATATGAAATATCTTGAAGAAATTATAAATATTGTAAGGAAAAGAAAATAAGTTCTTAAGATAATGAAAATAGCATATAGACATAATATTTCGTCATCACCATAGAGTAGTTATAATGTTATAGGAGCTGTAGTTTTAGTAAAAGAAGGTATTATTTTAAATTTAAGAGTATTTAATGAAAAAAATAAAAAAGAAAATTCATAGTATTAATAGATATAAAAGTATTTAGTAAATAAGTACTAATCCATATAATGCTGCACAAGGTACTAATGCCATGTCTTTTGATGGACTTATAGTATAAATTTGCCAACCAACTTTTTTTACTGTAGCAAATACATCTATACCAACAGCTTCCATTGCAGGTCTTGCTCTTAGAGGATATCTACATTTACCTATCTTAAGAGCATCACATTCTAAATGCTTTGATAGACAAAGAGAACATTCTCCAGCAGCAAAACCTAAAGCAAAGTAATATCCCATATTATAGGCTTCACTTTCTACAAGATTTACAACTTCTCTAAGTTTAAGTTCATGAGGGACATGTCTTTTAGTCCATTCTGGTCCAGCAAGATCCTCAACAGGTGTTTTTAGCCTGATGAGAATGCCAAACTTATATTTTCTTATAATTCTTCTTGTTATACTTGGTACAAGCTTAAGGTGTGGTGGACACATTATACTACTTCCATACCAACGACATGGAGGATACATACACTTTAATCTAGCTCTTTCATCTACCACAATATCTTTTGTATCAATTATTTTAGCCTCACATCCTTGTTCTTCAACAAGTTTTACAAGTTTTTTCAAATCTGCAATCAATTTTTCAGTTTCATCAGTTTCTTGATTACTTTTAGTCAAAAGATCACTCATATATTCTACCTCTTTAACTATGTGATAATGATAATAACCCACTTATTTATAAATATTTAAATTATTTTTTTTATTCTCCAATATGTGATAGTTTATGATTAAAAAAGCTCCATTAACAAGAATGATTGCAATGACTATTGGATTAACAGCATTAGGTGTTATATTATCTCCATTCTTTATTCCAGTAGGTCCAATTAAAGCATATCCCTTTCAACATATGATTAATATTATTGCTGGAATATTACTTGGTCCATTTTGGGCAGCAGGTATTGCAACTCTTGTTGGTATAATTCGAAATATGTTAGGAATTGGAACACTTTTTGCTTTTCCAGGAGGAATTCCTGGTGGTTTAGTAGTTGGAATTATATATCATTATTTGAAAGTAAAAAGAGATATTGTAGCTTTTAGTGAAAATATTGGTACAACTGTAATTGGTGCAACTCTTGCCTATTATTTATTAGTTCCAGCAATAGGAGTACCTGTTCCTCCTATAATGGGTATTTCTGGAGTTTGGGCTCTTTGGATTATGTTTGAAGTAAGTTGTGGACCTGGTGCTATTATAGGATATTTAGTCATAAAAACATTAAGAAAAATAGGTATTACTAAATACTTTACTTTTTAATTGAATAAAAGTGATGATAATTTGATGCTTAGTATTAAGTCACAAATTTTTTTTACTAATTATTTATTTATTAATTCCATATTAAGACAGAATAAGGAATATATAATAAAAATACTTATGAAATTTAAAAGAACTTTTATGATAATTTTTCATTATGTAGATTTTGTATATAAAATACTAAGGAAATTCATTACAATAAAGAATAATAGAAAAAATACTAAAAGTGATTAAAATGAGTAATTTAATGCAAATGTTAAAGTGGTATAAGCAAGATACATATATTCATAGACTAGATCCTAGAACAAAATTTATTTGGTGTTTACTAACTATTGCTCTTTCAATTATATCAATAACAATAGAGACACAATTAATAATTTTAACTATGATAATAATTTTCATGAGAATAGCTAAAAGTCTTACAAGATTTATAAGAGCCTTATGGTCTATTCTTCCCTTAATTCTATTGATAGTAGCTCTTAATTATGTATATCTAGGACCCTACTATACTATTGTTACATCACTACGTCTTATGAATATATTAACTGCTTTTTCAGCATTTTTATTATCTACAAATCCTGATGACTTAAGTGCAGCATTAATTAAATTTAAACTTCCATATAGTTTTGCCTTAATGTTAGTTGCATCAATTCATTATGCTATTATTCTAAATAAGGATTTTTCAAATATTATTGATGCATATAAAGCTAGAGGTTTTGAATTTGAAGGATCACTTATTAAAAAAATTAAGAATTATGCTATAATCCTAGTACCTCTTATAGTATGTACTATAAATAGATCTCTTAAACTTGCTGAGACTTTAGAGACTAGAGCATTTAATCCAAAGTCAAAAAGAACTTATTATAATGAACTAGCCTTTAATAAAAATGATTTCCTTTTCTTATTAGTTTATTTTTTATTCTTCTTATCAATATTATTTATTTCAAATTTCCAATAATATATTTGATAATAATATAAAGATTTGAACTCATGAATATTATCCAGCTATTCATGATATTGACAAGAATATATTTACAACATTAATGAAAGCCTATATATTTGAAGTTTATGATCTTGGAGTTAATGTATCTTCTGAAGAATTTATTAAAAAGTTAATCTAGATATAGTAGGCATGTTAGCTTTACTTTCTATTCTGTATATTATTTCAAAGTTGTTATTGATGATTTAAAAAGAAAATTTAAGATACAAATTATGATATAAATATATTTTTATAACTGATGAAAAATCAATACTTACAGCTGAAGAAGTTGTGCAAATGTTTATTTTTAATGATACTTTTAAAGGTATATTATTTGCTTTAGAATATAAAAGAAAAGTATTAAAAATTAATAATTCATGATTTTAATTCTATTAACTTAATATCAAAAGGTATTTGACTTCTCTTGAGCATTAGAAGCCGTATATGAAAAACATAATATTTAATAAGAATAAAATTTTTAAATTATGGGGGATGAATTTGAAGATTGCTCTATTTATTTGTATTGAAAATAGTTTCAGGAGTCAGATTGCTGAGGCCTATTTCAATAAGTATGCACCTAAGGATTGGATTGCTATAAGTGCAGGTATAAGACCTGCTGAAAAGGTGCATTACAATGCTATAAAACTTATGCTTGAAGAAGGTATAGACATAAGCCATAAAAAACCTCAATTATTAAGTAAAGAGATTCAGGAAAAGGCTGAAATTGTTATTACTGTATGTAGTGGTGGGCTATGCCCAATGATTCATGCAAAGCATGTTGAAGAATGGAATATACCAGATCCAGCCTCAATGCCACTAGAAGAAGCTAGATTTATAAGAGATTCTATAAAAGCTAAGGTAATAGAATTGATTGAAAAATTAAATAAAAAAGTTTAATTTATTTCATTAAGATCTTTTTAATTAATTTCCTATGAAGGCTATTAATAAAGATTTCATTATTCATTTAAGTATATTGAGTTGAACATTATAGCTTAATTTAATACACTTATAGATGTAAATAAGAATGCTTAGAAGAGAGACTTGTAAATAAATAAAATTTAATTTTCACTATTCTAGAATTACATTAAATTTATAATATCTGTAAAGATGGCGGGCCCGCTGGGATTTGAACCCAGGACCTCAGGCTCCGCAGGCTTACGCGAGTTTATCTCTGCGTCCTAATCCATGCTAGACGACGGGCCCAATAAAATTAATTTCTAGTAGGTATATAATATATTTGGTGATTAAGTGGAAAAAGAAAGAAAATGTTCAATAAAAAGTTGTGAAAATAATGCTATAAGATCACTTTCTCCATTATATTCTAAAATTTTAATAAAAGCTGGATTTTCATTAAATGAAGATAGTAGATTATATTTATGTAAAGAACATTATAAGAAATTAAAGAAATTAAAAAATAAAGAAGATAGATTAGAAAGATGGAGACTTAAAGGTTGATAATATGACAATTACATTAGATAGATTTATTAAAAAAGATATTAAAAAAGAAGAAGAAAAGAAAGAAAAACTTGAGAAAATAAAAGAAGAAGTAAAAGAAGAGAAAAAAGAAGAAAAAGAAGAAATTATTGAAGAGGAAATAGAAGAGGAAGAAGAAACTATTGAAGAAGAAATTTCTGAAGAAATAGTAGAAAAAAGTATATTTGAAGCAGAAACACCAAAGAATACTGGAATATTATATCTTCTATCAGTTACTTATAGTGGATCAAAGAATAAAGCAGTTTTAAAATTATATGATCCTGAAAAAGGAAAAATTATATTTTGGTATGATGATACAAATCATAAGCCTTATCTTTTAACTGATATACCAATAAATGAATTAAATCAAAAAATAAGTTTTCATGCTGGATTTGAAAGATCTGAAGAAATTGAAAAATATGATTTATTACATGATAAAATTATAAAAATGATAAAAGTAATAGCAAGAGATCCTTTATCTATTGGAGGAAGAAGAAATAGCTTAAGAGAAATTATTGGTAGAACATGGGAATCTAATATAAGATATCATGAATGTTATACTTATGATAATGGTCTTATACCAGGACATACATATATGATAAAAGATGGTAAATTAATAAGAATTGATCCAGAAATAGATTTTGAAAAAATAAAAGAAATCTTCAAAGATTTTTCAGAAGAAAAAATAAAAATTCTACAAGAATTTTATCCATTATTTATTACTTCAGTTCCTAATTATAGAAGACTTGCAATAGATATAGAAGTTCTATCAGAAAGTATAGATAGAATTCCAGATCCAAGTACAGCTAAAAATCCTATTATATGTGTTTCTCTTGTATCTTCAGATGGATTAAATAAAGTTTTATTATTAAAAAGACAAAATGTAATAGAAGGCTTAAGACCTAAGGAACTTCCAGAAAATATTGAAATTGAATATTTTGATGATGAAGTTTCTTTAATTAAAGAAGTTTTTAAATATCTT
>CAZTWF010000099.1:0-28614 GCA_964617245.1 uncultured Nitrososphaerota archaeon | reverse complement strand
ATTAAAATAATAATGTAGACTTTTCCTAATTGTCTCATACGAGCTTTTTTACTTTTTATTTCTTCTTTCTTGCTTTTTATTTCCTCCTTTTTAGTGAATATATAACTAAAAATAGAATCTAAAGCTAAAGCACTTAAAATTGCAAGAGAAGGTGCTACTATAATCAATAATCTTACATAATTTGCAGCACCATATATTGCCATTAATGTAAATAATACAATAAATATATCTTTATTATTTGCTCGTTTAATTGCAAAAAAAGCACCAGCAGGAGCTAAAATTGTAAGTATATGATAATTATTAAAGAAAGTTGCCCAAGTTGCAGGAAATTGTTCACCAACAGTACCAATTATAGGTGCTTCAATTCTTACAAATGGATTTATAAATACTAAAAATTTACCAGTAATAGGACCAAGTACTCCACTAAATACTATAATTATAGCAATAGCTATTATAGAAATAACACTACCAATAGAGATTTTCTTTCTTAAATTAATATCTTGAATAAATGATGTAAATGACATTATTAAACATAAAATAAATGCAAAAATTGGAGCTGAAGTAGCTGGAGAAATAGCAGTTGATAAACCAATATTTGGAGCTAATGACATAGCAAATATAGTAATTGATGAAACTATAGTTATTGTTAATGAAAGTTGTTTATTCCATCTTCCAATCATTATCATTATTATAGTATATAAAGCAAAAAGATTAAGTGGATATAAGTAAGCTCCCCAACAAAATGTCATATAAGCAAGAGATAATCCAGATATTATAGCATAAGGAATAGTTCTTTTTTCCAATGCTTTAATAAAGAATATAATTGATAATAACATTCCTAATAATCCTGTAGCTTCAGTATCAAAAAATCCAAATCCAGTTCTTTGTAATGAAGTAGGATCAATTGCAAAAACAAATGCTGCAAAAAGACCTGCATATCTATTTACAAGTTCTTTTCCCAATATATACATTAAGAAAGTAAGAATTGCTCCAGAAATTACTGGAAATATTGCTAAAGCTTCCATTAATGATATATTTATTCCAATTTGTTTTAATAAAAGATAAAATATAGCACCAGTAAATGGAGGACCTAATTGTGCTTGAGATGGTACATCTGTACCCCATGGAGCCCATCTAGTAGGATCAAACCAAGAAAACCATGCTGAAAAACCATTTTCTAATATATACATAGCTCCTTTATAATGTATATATGGATCAAATTCATCTAAATATATTCCCCAAAACATAGGAAGAATTCGTAATGTTATTGAAAATGTGATAATACCTAGTAATAATGTATATACAATGATATCTTTTTTAGTTATTTTATTAATCATAAATTTCATATTTATCCTCTTAGACATAAAATTTTTGAAAAAGGAAAAATTTAAACTGTATGGTTTAAATATTTCAAAAATATAGTGACTAAAATGATAGGCCTAATTAATAAGGAATATAATTTCAAAAAAATTGAAGAAGAAATAATGAAATTTTGGGAAGAGGAAAAAATACCTGAAAAAACTAGAAATAAAAAAGGAGAGAAATTCTATTTTCTAGATGGACCTCCTTATGTTACAAATCCAATTCATGTAGGAACTGCATGGAATAAAATCCTAAAAGATGTATATATTAGATTTTTTAAAATGAAAGGATATAATGTAAGAGATCAGCCAGGATTTGATATGCATGGTTTACCAATTGAAGTCTTAGTAGAAAGAAAATTAGGAATAAAAAGTAAAAAGGAAATAGAAGAAAGAGGAATTGATAATTTTGTTAATGCTTGTAGACAATATGCACTTGATAATCTGAAAATTGCAACTAATCAATTTAAGAATTTAGGAATTTGGATGGATTGGAATTCTCCTTATAAAACATTAGATAATAGTTATATAGAATCTGTTTGGTGGTTAATAAAAAAAGCTCATGAAAAAGGGTTATTATCTAAAGGAAAGAAAATTGTACATTGGTGTCCAAGATGTGAAACAGTATTAGCAGGATATGAAGTTACAGAAGAATATAGAGAAATAGAAGAAGACTCTATTTATGTAAAATTTAAAATTGAAGGAAAAGAAAATGAATATTTATTAATTTGGACAACAACACCTTGGACTCTTCCTGCAAATTTAGCAGTAATGGTAAATCCAAACTTTACTTATGTAAAAGTAAAAATAGGAAATGAATATTATATTATAGCTGAAGAAAGAATAAAATATGTATTTAGAGATATGAAATATGAAATTATAGAAAGAATTCCTGGAAATCAATTAGAATGGCTAAAATACATACATCCACTAATTGAAGAAGTTCCTAAACAAAAGGAATTTTCATATGCTCATTTTGTTGTATTAAGTAGTACTTATGTGACTCTAGAAGAAGGTACAGGATGTGTTCATGTAGCACCAGGTCATGGTGAAGAAGATTATGAAGTAGGAAGAGAATATAATCTTCCAGAATTTTGTCCAGTAAATGAAGGAGGAAAATTTACTGAAGAAGGAGGAAAATATATAGGAAAATATGTAAGAGAAGCAAATGAAGAAATAATAAAAGATCTTATCAAAAAAGGATTATTATTTAAAATTGAAAAAACAAAACATAGATATCCACATTGTTGGAGATGTAAAACTCCACTTATATTAAGACTTACAGATCAATGGTTTATAAAAGTTACACAAATTAAAGATGAAATGATTGAAGAAAATGAAAAGGTATTATGGGTTCCAGAATGGGCAGGAAAAGCAAGATTTGGAAATTGGATAAAAAATGCTAAAGATTGGGTAATTTCAAGACAGAGATATTGGGGGATACCAATTCCTATATGGATATGTGAAAAATGTCAAAAATATGAAGTTATAGGATCTTTAAAAGAATTAAAGGAAAAAATGATTAATAAAATTGAAGGAGAAATAGATTTACATAGACCATGGGTAGACAATATAGAATTATTATGTGAATGTAGAGGTAAAATGAAGAGAATTCCAGAGGTATTAGATGTTTGGATGGATTCAGGTGCAGCATCTTTTGCTTCATTAAATTATCCTCATAATGAAGAAGAATTAAGAAAATGGTGGCCAGTAGATCTTATTCTTGAAGGGCATGATCAAACAAGAGGATGGTTTTATACATTAATGATTTGTGGTATAATTGGTTTTAATTCTTCTCCATATAAAAGAGTATTAATGCATGGCTTTACAATAGATCAAGAAGGAAGAGCAATGCATAAATCATTAGGAAATGTGATTTATCCTGAAGAAGTTATAGAAAAATATGGAAGAGATGCTCTAAGATGGTATGAATTAGGATTTACAACATGGGAAGATCTAAGATTTACATGGAAAGGATTAGATGAGGTCTTAAGATTCTTGAATATTCTTTGGAATACATATTATTTTGCTAGTTTATATATGAATTTAGATAAATTTTCACCAGAAAATTATAAAATTGAAGAGATAAAAGATTGGTTAAAAGATGAAGATAAATGGATATTATCAAGATTTACTCATGTAATAGAAAAAGTAACAAAAGAATTAGAGAACTTATGTGTATTTAATGCAATAAGAGAATTAGAGAACCTTATGAAAGAAGATTTGAGTAGATGGTATATTAAAATAATAAGGAGAAGAACATGGAAAGAAAATAATGATTATGATAAAATAGCAGCATATGTTACTCTCTATGAAGTTTTATTTAATTTCTTAAAATTAATTGCACCAATAATACCTTTTGTTTCTGAAAAAATATATCAAGAAATGTTTAGAACTAAAGAAATGCCTATTAGTATACATTTATTAACTTGGCCAAAATCATCTGATGTGTGGAAAAATGAAAAATTAGAGAATTCTATGAAAATAATAAGAGAAATTGTAGAAGTATCTTATGGAATTAGACAAAGTGTAAAAATAAAAATTAGACAACCATTAAGTAAAATGATAATAGCAACAGATAATGATGATGTAAGAGATGCAATATCAAGATTGAAATATATTCTATTAGATCAAGCAAATATAAAAAATTTAGAAATAATATCTTCTAGAGAAGAAGAAAAATTAAAAGAAATTCAAATTTTACCAAATCTTCCAGTAATAGGGCCAATATTCAGAGAGAGAAGTAAGACAATATTAAAAGTTATTAATTCTATAGATAGAAATAAAATTTTCAATTCAATAAAAGAAGGAAAATCAATAATTATAAAAATTAATAGTGAAGAAATTGAACTTAAACCAGAATATTTCATAATTAAACAAATTCTTCCTGAGAATTTTAAAGAAGGAAGATTTAGTCTTGGTATGATATATTTAGATATAACTAAATATGATGAATTATTAGCTGAGGGATTAATAAGAGATATAATAAGAAGAATACAAGAAATGAGAAAAAGATTAGACTTAAAAGTAGATGCATATATAAGAGTATGGATAAGTTCACCTTCTGAGAAAACTATAACAATAATTAAAGAGAGGATTAATGAAATAGCTAATGAAGTAAGAGCAAAAGAAATTAATGTACATACTGGAGAAATTCCAAGTGGTCAATTGAAAGAAATTTGGGATATAGATGAAGAAGAAGTAACAATAAGTATTGAAGAGATAAAACCATGAGAAGAGTAGGATTTATAATTAATCCTATAGCAGGAATGGGAGGAACAGTAGGACTTAAAGGAACTGATGGTGAAGAAATATTAGAAAAAGCTATAAAACTTGGAGCTGAAAAAGTAGCTTTAAAAAGAGCTGAAGAATTTTTAAAATCATTAGGCTCATTAGTTAATACCATAGAATTTTGGACTTGTCCTGGAGAAATGGGTGAAGATATATTTAATAAATTAAATATTAATTATAAATTAATCCCTGGTAAAAAAGGAAAAACAACTGCTGAAGATACAAAATTTGCTGCAAAATATATGTTAGAATCTAATTTAGATATTATAGTATTTTGTGGAGGAGATGGAACTGCAAGAGATATTCTTGATGCAATTGATATGAAAATACCAGTAATTGGTATACCAGCAGGAGTAAAAATGCAAAGTGGAGTTTTTACAATTAATCCTAGAGTTGCTGCAGATCTTCTTATAAAATATCTTTGGGGAGAAATTCCATTAAAAGAAGCTGAAGTAGCAGATGTTGATGAAGAAGCATATAGAGCTGGCATATTGTCTGCTAAATTATATGGATATTTATTAGCACCTTATGAGCCTGATTATATACAAGGAATGAAAGCTCCAACACCAATAAGAGATGATATTAATGAAAATATGGAAGCAATTGCAAAATGGATTATTGAAAATATGGAAGATAATACAATTTATATACTTGGTCCTGGGACTACAGTAAAGAAAATATTAGAATTATTAGGACTTGATGGTACATTACTTGGTGTTGATCTATTATTAAATAAAAAAATATTAAAGAAAGATGTTAATGAAAAAGAAATACTTGAGTTTATAAAAGATAATAGAGCAAAAATTATTATATCTCCAATAGGAAGACAAGGATTTATATTTGGAAGAGGAAATCAACAAATAAGTCCAAAAGTAATTAGAACCATAGGAAAAGAAAATATCATTATTATTTCTACTAAGGAAAAACTAAATGATATAAAATTTTTAAGAATAGATACAGGAGATATAGAAGTAGATAAAATGTTCTCTAATGGAGTAAAAATACTTGTAGATTATGGTTTATTTAGAGTAATGAAAGTTAAAGTTTTTTGATAAATTCTGCATAGGTTTCAGCATCCATAAGATCTTTTATATTATTTCTTATTTCTACTTTTACTAGCCATCCATCTCCATATGGGTCTTTATTTATTAATTCAGGATGTTCTATTAGATTAGAATTTATTTCTACTATTTTACAATCAACAGGTGCAAATACCTCTGCTACTGCTTTTATTGATTCTAATGTACAAATAGTTGATCCTTTACTAAATATTTCACCAATTTTTGGTAATTCTACATATACTATATCATGTAGATTTTTTTGTGCATAATCACTAATCCCTATTCTAGATGGTTTTTCATTAATTGAAATCCATTCATGTGTTTTTGAATATAGAAGTTCTTTATGAATTAATATATCTCCAATTTTTATATATAAAGACATTTTTATTCCTCCATAATAAGATTATAGGAAAAGTTAATCATAGAAATAGCTTAAATACATTACGCTTAGATTTATCAGCAATAGAAATACGAATATTTGATGGATCAAAATTCAATAAGGATGAACATTTTGGACATTTATAATCATATTTTTCCATTATTTCTTGAGGAGAAATTAATTCAAGATCGTCATATAAAATTGTATTACATTTACTACAAATGATTCTTATTGCCATAAGTATCCTATAACTATTTAAAAAGTACACTTAAATTAATTTTTTCTTAATGATTTCTATTAACCTTTATGTAAAATTTTTACTCCTTTTCTTATTAAAGCTTCACGCCATATATCATATGCAAATTGTATAACACCTTCTGGATTTTTTAAAGTAAATTTTTTAAAACTTATATATGATATTATTACTTCTATAATTGCTGAAGATTGTCTTATATCAGATAATATACATAAAATTGTATCTAATGACATTAAATATTCTTTTGATCTATTAACATCAAAGGAGATACTTATCCCTCTTCTAAAACCACCTATTATAAACATAATTGTACCTATTATAATGATAAATCCACATAATGAAGGATTATCATAAAAAAAGAGATTTTTTTCAATAAAATATAGAATACCAGAGAAAGCTATTAGAACTATACCTATTAAACCTATATAAGCTCTAAATAATTTAGGACTAGTCCAAAATTTATCAATAAAGATAATATCATAGAATATAGATAATATAAGTAATATAAATTTACTTTTTATTAATCTAAAATACACTTTTGGTCTCCAATTTTTCTTAAAAGATTATGACAATATAAATTACTTACTTTCTTTGTATTAATATCAATTAGTGCGGGGGGTGGGATTTGAACCCACGAAGGCCTACGCCACAGGATACCCTATCCCAAGTCAGGGATCTTAAGTCTAGCATATTAAAATATCCTGCCCCTTTGTCCTGACTTGGGGACCCCCGCGCTATAATATAATGAAAACTAACAGATATTTATAGATTTATTATTTAAATAAAAAATATTTAATAATAAAAAATTTTAGTAAGTCGATAGATTTATGAAATAGGGCCCGTAGCGCAGCATGGATAGCGCACCGGCCTTCTAAGTCGGTGGTCCCGGGTTCAAATCCCGGCGGGCCCGCTTAAGCATACTTTATTCCAGTTTTATGAGATGTTATGCTTATTCTATATTATATTTCAAAAAGTTTATATGTTAGTTTTGATTTTTATCAAATTTGATATCAATGGTGATATAATGTTTGATAATAATGAAAAATATCTACCACTTCCATCCTTCAGACATTGGTTAAGACACATGGCTACTGTACCAAAAGGTTTTCTACGTTATCAAGTTTTAGAACTTTTGAATGAAAATCCTCTTTCTGGCTCAGAAATAATAAATGAAATTGAAAAACGTACTAATGGTTGTTGGAAACCTAGTCCAGGTTCTGTTTATCCATTATTAGCTTGGCTTCAGGATAATCATTATATTAAAGAAGTACCAAAAGAAGAAAGTGGAGTAAAGCGATATATACTTACAGAGAAGGGTAAAAAACTTCTTGAAGAACAACGTAAGCTAATTAATCAATTTCATATGAATAAAAAGTTTTTTGTCCTTCCTTTTATTACTAGTCTCTGGCTTCGTATTCCACCAGAGAAAACTACTGAAATTAGAGAATCTATTAGACGTATATTTAGAGCATTAATTAGCTTAGGTTTAACTCTTGAAGGGCAATTTTCAGAAGAGGTTATAAAAGAAATTTCAAAGATTTTAGATGAAACTGCTCATAGAATTGAAGAGATAGAAAAAAAATTAAGAGGTGAAGAAAATGGAAGAAGTAATTAAAGCTGAAAATTTAACAAAAGTTTTTAATAAAAATATAGTAGCTGTTGATCATATAAATTTTAGTGTATATGAAGGAGAAATATTTGGTTTTCTTGGACCAAATGGTGCAGGTAAAACTACAACTATAAATATGCTTATAACAGTACTTAAGCCAACAGAAGGTACTGCTTCAGTATTAGGTTTTGATATTGTAAAACAAGCTAATGAAGTTAGAAAAGTTATTGGTGTAGTACCTCAAGAATATACTGCAGATGAAGATTTAACTGGTTATGAAAATATAATGCTTTGTGCAGATTTATATGGTATACCTCGTGATATAGCTAAAAAACGTGCTTTAGAATTATTAGAACTTGTAGAATTGACAGAATTTAAAGATAAATATGTTGAAACATATTCTGGTGGAATGCGTCGTAGACTTGAACTTGCATGTGGATTAATTAATAGACCTAGAGTATTATTTTTAGATGAGCCTACTCTAGGCTTAGATGTACAAACAAGAGCTGCTATATGGGAATATATTCGACGTTTAAAAGAAGAATATAACATGACAATTTTTATGACAACACATTATTTAGAAGAAGCTGATGCTCTATGTAATCGTATAGCTATTATAGATCATGGGAAAATTATTGCAAGTGGTTCTCCTAATGAATTAAAGGATAGCTTAGGAGGTGATATAATTAGTATAACAATAAAAGAAAATGTAGATATAACTAATATAATTCATAATATTGAAAAAGTTAAAGAAGTAAGGAAAGAAAATAATACATATAGAATTAAAGCAGAATCTGGTGAAGTTATTGCTCCACTAATTATTGAGGCTTTAAGACAAAAAGGTTATACAGTAATAAGACTTTCAGTTTCAAAACCAACATTAAATGAAGTTTATTTAGAATATACAGGTAAAACTCTTCGTGATATAGAGGAATCTAAAGAATCTATTATTACACAAAGAATAATCTTAAGGAGGGCTAGAAGACAATGAATTCAAAAACAAATGAATATCATCCAAGTTTTATTAGAGGATTATGGGCTCTAACTTATCGAGAATTGAAGAAATGGCTTAATGATCCTATTATGTTAGTAATGTTTATACTTCAGCCACTTATATGGATGGGACTTCTTGGAAAATCTATAAATATTCAAGGACTTTTCTCAGTAGATAGTACAAATTTACCATCACAAATACCAATTCCTGGTAATGCTATTATATATCCTTCTGGAATTTCTCAAGTAATTCTTAATGGCACATGGTTTTCACAAATGTTTACTAATATAGGAATAAATATAATGCAAGAAGCTTTTGGTGTTACAGATTATTTCAGCTATATGGCTATTGGTATGGTTTCTATGATTGTTGTAACTGCAACAATGTTTAGTGGTATGTCTATAGTCTGGGATAGACGTTTAGGTTTTCTTGATAAAGTAATAAGTACACCAGTATCAAGAGTAGCAATAATATTTTCAAAAATTCTAAATTCAACACTTAGAGCAATATTTCAAGCATCAGTAATTTTAGCACTTGCATATATCTTAGGATTACAATTAAGCCCAACCTTTACATTATTTAATATATTAGGAATCTATATTGCAATATTTTTACTTAGTATAGGACTTTCATCAATATTTCTTGCAGTTTCCATTAGAACTACTAAAATGGAGCGACCAATGCAAATTGTAAATCTAATAATTATGCCTTTAATGTTTACAAGTAATATATTTTTTCCAATATCAATGATGCCAAAATGGTTACAACCTATAGCAAGTATTAATCCACTTACTTATCTAACAGATGCTATTAGACAGTTAACAATATTACCATTAAATTTATCAATTCTAATATTAGATTTTATTTATCTTAGTATATTTGCTATAATATTAGCAACAATAGGTCTAATACTTTCATGGAAGTATCTAACTAAATAAATAATAATTTGCTATTAAGAGTATAATCTTGAAATATTATACAGTATATTTACATAGTCAGTTAACTCTTTAATGATATTCTAGGAAAAATTATCAAGGAGGATTATAAGGGTTCTAAAAAGTTGAGTTAATTTTTATAATAAATGAATTTACTATAAAAACCTCAAAATAACTCAACTTTTGAGGATTTAAGCTATTTTAAGTCTTTCTGGATAATTCTTCAAGTACTTTTTATTGTGCTCTACATAATTGTCGCATAATGTACTTTTCTGTACAATAAAGTATAAATATTTTACAGTACAATTTTATACTTAAATGTCCAAAAAGTATGAGGTGAAAATAAATGAGTTCTAAAATACAGAAAAATGAATACTTCATTATGCTGGATCCAGATGAAATCCCAACAGTATGGTACAATATTCAAGCAGATCTTCCAGAACCACTTCCTCCACCTTTAGATCCAACAACTATGAAGCCAATAGATCCAAAACTTTTAGAGAGAATATTTGCCAAAGAGCTTATAAGACAGGAGGTTTCAACTGAGCGTTTCATAAAAATTCCAGATGAGGTTTTAGAGGCATATTTACGTTTACCTAGACCTACTCCTCTTTATAGAGCAAAGCGACTGGAAAATTTCTTGAAAACTCCAGCAAAAATATACTTCAAATGTGAAAATTTTAGCCCAACTGGAAGCCATAAAACAAACACAGCTATAGCCCAAGCTTACTACAATAAAGAGCAAGGTATAAAAAGACTTGTAACTGAAACTGGTGCTGGACAGTGGGGTACTGCTTTGGCTTTTGCATGTATGCTTTTTGGTTTGAAATGTCGAATTTATATGGTTCGTGTGAGTTATATACATAAGCCCGGCAGAAAGACCATAGCTCAGCTGTATGGTGCTGAAATGTTTCCATCGCCAAGTGATCAAACAGAGTTTGGAAGAAAACTTTTAAAGGAAAATCCAAATCATCCAGGCACATTAGGAATTGCTATAAGTGAGGCTATAGAGGACACATTGAAACATGATGATACACGTTATTCCTTGGGCTCAGTACTAAACCATGTATTATTACATCAAACTATTGTAGGTTTAGAGGCTAAAAAACAGTTTGAAATTATAGGCGAATATCCTGATGTTGTCTGTGGCTGTATAGGCGGAGGTTCTAATTATGGAGGTTTTTGTCTTCCATTCATGATGGATAAGCTTAAGGGTAAGGTAGATACTGAGTTTGTTGCATGTGAATCTAAAGCTGTTCCACATACTACAAAAGGTGTTTACACATATGATTTTGGAGATACAGCAAGACTTACACCACTACTTAAAATGCTAACATTAGGACATAACTACGCATGTCCACCAATTCATGCTGGAGGCTTAAGATATCATGGAATGGCACCTATTATCTCATATCTAATAACAAAGGGATATATGAGGTCTGTTGCTTATCATCAAACAGAAGTTTTTCAAGCAGCCAAAATCTTAGCCCAGACAGAAGGTCTTATAATAGCACCAGAAACAGCTCATAGCCTAAAATTTGTTATAGATGAGGCTCTACGTTGTCGAGAAACTGGTGAGAAAAAGGTTATAGCTATGAACTATAGTGGCCATGGCTTATTGGACATTGGTGCTTATGAGCAATTCCTCGAAGGTAAACTTGTAGATTATGAACCTGAAAAAATAGAAGTTTCAATGATTAATCCTCAAAATTAAAAGTTTGCATATGGTTAAGTACTTTGGAGATCTGAGGGGTTTGAATAAAAACTAAATTCATTTCCTAGTAATTTTTTTCTTTTGACTATTACTTCATTTGTAAGTTTGATGACAAGATTTCCCTTAGTTAAGGCATAAAGGGACTTTTTTTAGCTAGATGTCTAATCTGCTTAAAATCTATATTGAAGGGCACAGAATAAATTATAAATGATATATAATGGACCGGGCGGGATTTGAACCCGCGACCTTCTGCTTGCGAAGCAGATGATCTACCACTGATCTACCGGCCCTATTATTAAATAAAAAAGAGAGTATTATAAGATTTTTAGAATTAATTATTAAAACTATAAAGTTAGTTTTTTCTCATATTAGTTTTATTTATTTGATGTAAATAAATTCTATTTATTTTCAAATTAAGTTAAAAATATAAAAATAATTTGGAATTTTACTTTAAAAATAAGTAATAGAGCTAAATTTATACATTTATTTTGAGAGAAGAAGAAAAAAAGAAAAATATATGAAAATATTGAATTAAAAATTAGAGTGGGCTCGTAGCTCAGCCTGGTTAGAGCACTCGACTGATAATCGAGTGGTCGAGGGTTCGAATCCCTCCGGGCCCACCAATAAATATTTTTATTTTTGAAAATTTATTATC
The DNA here is from genome assembly GCA_964617245.1 of uncultured Nitrososphaerota archaeon. Lineage (GTDB taxonomy): Archaea > Thermoproteota > Methanomethylicia > Methanomethylicales > Methanomethylicaceae > WYZ-LMO11. Next base: position 16,359 of record CAZTWF010000099.1, on the reverse strand, counting down.
GTATATATATGATTCCAATTAATAAACCAATTATAGGTAATGAAGAAAAAGAAATAGTTATTAAAGTATTAGAAAGTGGAATTCTGACAAATCCTTCTATAGAAGGAGGCCCTTTTGTAAGAGAATTTGAAAAAGAATTAGCAAATTTTATGAAAGTAAAAGATGCAATAGTTGTAAATTCAGGAACTACTGCATTACAAATTGCATTAATGGCATTAGGAATTAAACCAGGTGATGAAGTCATTGTACCATCATTTTCATTTGTAGCAACTGCTAATGCTGTTATATTAGTTGGAGCAAAACCAGTATTTGTAGATATTGATATTGAAACATATAATATTGATGTAAAATCATTTAAAAATGCAATTACTGAAAAAACAAAAGCAATAATACCTGTAGATTTGTATGGCTTACCTGTTGAAATGGATGAAATAAGAGAAATTGCAGATAAATATGGATTGTTTATAATAGAAGATGCTTGTCAAGCTCAAGGAGCAGTATATAAAGGAAAAATGGCAGGCTCATTAGGAGATATTGGTTGTTTAAGTTTTTATCCTGGTAAAGTTATGACAACTGGAGAAGGAGGAGCTTTATTAGTAAATGATGAAGAACTTGGAAGAAAAATAAGAATGATAAGAACTCATGGACAAATAAAAGGATATGATTCTGTTATATTAGGTGGAAATTTTAGAATGCCTGAAATAAATGCTGCTATAGGATTAGTTCAATTAAGAAAACTTCCTAATTTTTTAGAAAAAAGAGGAAAAAATGCAAAATTATTAATGGAATTACTTGAAGAATCTAATGTAATATTATCAAAAGTTCCAGAATATTCTATTCATAATTGGTACTTATTTACTATAAGATTAAAAAATGAAAAAGAAAGAGATTATTTAAAAGAAAAATTATTAAAAGAAGGAATACAAGCAACAGTTTATTATCCTACACCTATTCATAAACTTCCATATTATAAATCCATAGGTTATGGTAATTTAAATTTGCCTAATAGTGAATTAGCTTCTAAAACTGTATTATCACTTCCAGTTCATCCATTAGTTAGAGAAGAAGATATTGAAAGAATGAGTAAAATAATATTAAGCTCTATTAATTAATATTGAAGAAAGTTTTTTTGCTTTTGAAATTATTGTTAAAATTGGTGGTAAACCAAAAGGACCTTTTATTGTACTTGCATCAGATACATAAAGAGATTCTAAAATAGGTTCATATCCATTAGTTATTTTACTACATGTACCACCAGGATGAGCACCTCTTATATGTGTAGAAACCATATCTTCATAATCAACCCCTATACGTAATAATAATTCTTCAGCTTCTTTCTTTCCTTTTTCTAATTTTTCTAAATCTTTTTTAGTTAATTTTTTTAATACTTTATCCTTGCTTACTATACCAATTGGTTCATCTGCTATTTTTATCATTAATCCTATAATATCATCAGGATTAGCTTTAATTCCTTTACTTAATAAATTTGGTAATAAAAAAACTGAATAATGTGGTGAAATAAGATAATCTTCCCTTTTTATAAATATAGCCATATTAAGCTCTTTATTTAATTTAGGTTTTTTATCTTTGATAATGCCACCTATGGTTATAAAAGCATCAACAAATAAATTATCTCCTACATAATCTATACCAGATCTCATAAGAATTCTAGGAGTTTCAATACCTCCTGCAGATAATATTATAGTATCACCCATTATTTCTTTTCCATTTACTAATTTAACACCAATAGCTTTGTTATTTCTTATTATTACTTTTTCTACAGGAGAATTAAGCATTAATTTTGCTCCTTTCATTATTGCTTCTTCTATAAAATATGTAGAATTCCATTTAGCATTATATGGACATCCAAATACACATCTTCCACAAGATTTACATTTATTAAAATCAATATGTTTAGGCATTATTTTCCATTCATTAGAGATTTCTAAAAACATTCTAGTTGCATTTCCTATATGATTATAAGGGACTTCTTTTACATTTAATTCCTTTTCTACTTCTAAATAAAAATCATTAAGTTCATTAATATTTGCTCTAATTGCATTTCCTAAGGAAACTATTGTTGTTCCACCTAAACAAATATTATGCAAAATTTCAATATCTGATTGAATTATATTATAGGATTTTAATGCATCTATAGGGTCTATTCTTGAACCTTTTTCAATTATAAGAACTTCTTTACCTGTAGATACAAGCTCTTTTGCAATTGTAGCACCAGCAGCACCTGAACCAACTATGATAAACATCTTATCACCTAATTTTATTACTTAATATTCACTTTAATCTAACAGCTTCATCAGGATAATCAATATATGGTAATGCTGCTAATGCACCAATTAAACCTCTTTCTCCTTTTTTTATTTTTAATAATTTTATATTACATTTTGAAGCAATATCATACGTTTCATCTATATCTATTATTTTAGATTTAGCTCTATTAGCATATTCTATTAATATATTATCAAATATAATTCCTTCAAATATTGCCATACCTGTTTCTTCAGATAAAGTATATTCTTCAAGTCTTCTTTTGAATTTTTCTATTAATTCATTTTTTTGATTTGGAAGAATTGCAAAAGAAACAGCTACAGAAACACAATTTTGAGTTTTAAAGGGATTTTCTGGATATAATTGAACTATAGAGTGTTCAATATAATCTATTTTCATTTCTAATGACAATTGATATGCAATTTCATTAACAAGAGACCATGTAGCACCTTCATCTTTTTTATCAGTATCATCAACACCAATAACTATTTTTTCTTTTTTTGGTAATGTTATTATTACTTTACCAGGTTTTCTTCCTCCTCCATATTCTATTATTTCAAAATTTTCTATACCTTCTGCATATGTTCTACCTATAGCAGCAACTCCTGCTCCTGCTAATCCTGAATAAGTTATTTTTATTTTATTATTATCAACTATAACAGATTCAATACATGCTGGATAATAACTAGGAATTAAGGAAATTTCTTTATTTATAAAAGGACGAATTTTAAAGAATAACCTACTACCTTCTCTTTTTGACCAAAAAATACATGGACTATTTCTTGGATAATGATATAAAGACCATGCAGCTCCACCAATACATGTACCTCTTGCATGTTCTTCAATAAGTTCAATAACATTATTTTTTTCATCAAATAAAGCTAATATTTTATTATGAGGGGAAATCCAAGGTTTAATTACTTTCATATTTTTCACTATTCTAGAATTCTAGGTTTTGTAATCTTTACTTTCTCTTCTTTACTTATAGGAATTTCTATAAGTGTAGGCTCATTTGCTTTATTTATTACTTCTATTATTTCTTTTGGATTATCTATTCTAATAGCATTAATTCCATATGCTTCTGCAAGTTTTAAATAATCTGGAATATTAGAATAGTCTACTCCAAAGGTTCTTCCATAAACTATTTCTTGAATTTGTCTTATTAATCCAAGAGATCTATTATTAAAAAGACATATAATTATAGGAATATTATTTTCTTTTATTGTTGCAAGTTCAGAAGAAGACATTTGAAAACCACCATCTCCTACTATTGAAATAACTTTTTCATTAGGATTTGCTAATTTTGCACCAATAGCTGCAGGAATAGAAAATCCCATTGATGACATATTTCCTGAAAATATTATTTGTCTTGGTTTTTTTGCTATTATTGCATTTAAAATCCATATAGTATGTTGACCAATATCTATTGTAAATATTGCATCAGAAAATGATGCAATTGCTTTTGCATAGTCTATAGTATCTTCACCATAACTTTTTTCTATACTTAATATAAATTTTTTATTAATATTAGTAATTTCAGCATTAATAGCTTCTAAAAATAAAGAAATATCACTTTTTATTTTTATATTAGTAATTGAAGAGAAATTTTTTTCTTCAATATCTATTTGAATAATTTCACATTTTAAATCAATATTTCCTATGGTCATATTAGTTAATCTACAACCTAATACTAAAAGTAAATCACATTGAGAAAGAGCTTTATTTGCTTTTTCAAAACCTCTTCTACCAATAGGACCAAGACAAAGTGGATAATCTTCAGGAATAATTCCCCTGCCCATCATAGAAGTTACAATAGGTATTCCTGTAGATTCTATAAATTTTAATAATAAATTTGAGGAATTAGATAAAATACATCCTCTTCCTGCTAATATCAATGGAAATTTTGCATTTAAAATTTTTTTAATTACAATTTTTATATCTTCTTCTTTTGGTTTTATTTTTCTTGGAATTGGAATATAACCTAAATCTAAAGATGTTCTTCTTTGAATATCACCAGGTATGACAATATGTGATGGGCCTGGACATCCTTCTATACATGAAAGATAGGCATTACATAAAATTTCATATGCTTTTGATGGATCATTTATTTGTGCAAAAAATTTTGTTATTGGAGAAAATATAGCACTTAAATCAATATCTTCTATCCAATCCTTTCCTTGTTCATATGTAGGTATATGACTTGTTATAGATAGAACTGGAGAATGATCTTTAAAAGGAGTTACAATTCCTGATGCAATATTTATTGCTCCTTGACCTGCACTCCCAAAACACAAGCCAATATTACCAGAACTTCTTGCATAACCATCTGCAGCATATACTGCATTTTGTTCATGTCTTACTAGTATGTGCTTAATTTTTGAAGAGGCTAAAGCTTCATATATAGGTATTGACCACATGCCAGGAATACCAAAGGCTATTTTAAATCCTAATTTCTCTAATGTATTTACTATAATTTCTGCAGTATTCAGTATCTTTTCACCTTCTTCTTATAATATTCTACTAATCCACCTGAATTTAATATTTCTTGAAGTAAAGGAGGTAAAGGTTTAAAGCTTAATTCACCTTTTTTTGTCTTTACAATACCTTTATCTATATCTATTTCAATAATATCACCTTCATCAACACTATTATGTATTCCTTTACATTCAATAAGTAAAAGACCATTATTAATTCCATTTCTAAAAAATATTCTAGCAAAAGATTCAGCTACTACTGCTGATATACCTGCCCACTTTATAGCAAGAACTGCTTGTTCTCTACTTGAACCACATCCAAAATTTTTTCCAGCTACAATAATATCTCCTGGCTTTACTTTTGAACTAAATGTTGGATCTAAGCCTTCCATTACATGCTTTGGCCATATAGATTTATCTACAGATCTTAAATATTTTGCAGGTATTATTACATCAGTATTTACATCATTTCCAAATTTCCAAACTCTTCCTTTTATTATCATTTTAGATACTTCCTTGGATCAGTTATTTTTCCTTCTATAGCTGAAGCTGCAGCTGTTAAAGATGATGCTAAATAAACTTTTGAAGATTTTGCTCCCATTCTTCCTATGAAATTTCTATTTGATGTAGAAACACATATTTCATTTTCTCCAAGAACGCCCATATGAACGCCTAAACATGGTCCACAACCTGGTACTCCAATTATCGCTCCTGCTTCTAATAATATATCTATTATACCATCCTTTATGATTTTCATTAAAATAGATTTTGAAGCAGGTATAACTATAAGTTTAACACGACTTTTTTTACCTTTTAATATTCTTGCAGCTTCATATATATCTTCATATCTACCATTAGTACATGAACCAATGAATACTTGATCTATTTCTATTCCTTCTACTTCTGATACTGATTTTACATTTGATATATTATCTGGACATGCAATTTTAGGATCTATAGAAGATGAATCAATTGATATTGTTTCTATAAATATATCACTTTTAAATTTTATTCCATTTCTTCCAAGAAATTCAATTGTTTTTTCATCTGGTTCTATAAAAGCAGTTTTTGCTCCCATTTCTATTGCCATATTAGTCATTGTCATTCTTGAAGATATTGACATATTTTTAATTGTATCTCCAAAGAATTCTAATACTTTATAATTTGCACCATCAGTTCCAATTATTCTAGCTATTTCTAGAATTAAATCTTTTGATGTAACTCCTTCTTTTAATTTTCCATTACATTCTACACCAATGGTTTCTGGTACTTTAAGCCATGTTTTTCCAGTAGCTAATATATATGCCATATCTGTTGCTCCCATTCCTATTGCTATAGCTCCAAAAGCTCCTAATGTACATGTATGAGAATCTGCACCTGTAATAATCATTCCTGGAGCAATATAACCTTTTTCAGGAACTACTTGATGACAAATTCCTTCTCCAATATCATGAAATTTTTCTATTTTTTGTTCAATTACAAATTTTCTAACTTTAGATTGAAGTGTTGCTGATTGATCATTATAAGGTGGAGCTGAATGATCAAATATTACTGCAACTCTATTTTTATCAAAAATATTACTAACTTCCATTTCTTTTAAAACATCAATAATTAAAGGCCCAGTTCCATCATGAAAATATGCAAAATCGATATTTACTTCTACAAATTCTCCAACAGATACATTTTTTCCTATTGAATAAGATAATATTTTTTCAATTGCTGAACTCATTTTAATCACTTATAATTTTCTAATTACTTTTAATATATTTCTTTTATTTTGCTAAAGCACTAGCAAGAATTATAGGTAATAAGTATCCTGTTCTTGCTCTTGAAGTATCAATATAAACTTTTGATAAAGCTGAAGCATATGCTCCAAAACTTTCCATATTTGCAATTAAAACTAATGCTCTAAATACTAAATTTCCAATTATTCCATCTGGAAATAATATCATAGTAGAATATTTAATCGCTCTTTCTATCTCTATACCAAAATGTTCTACATTAAAATTCATTTTTTTAATTTTTTCTACTAATAATTCAGCTCTTGATAATGAATCATCTATTTTTTTACTTCTTCCTTTATCTTCTAATCTTCCACCAGATATTACTCCAATTTTATAATCTATCCCAATTTTATCAGCAAGTTTTTTCCCTTTTATTACAAATTCTAATAAATCTTCAATATTATCTCCTTCATCTATTCCAACAGGTGCTAACATTAAATCTTTTCCCATTATTTCCATTATAGTTATTCTATATAGATTATTACAATTAAATTTAGATTTAATAATTTTTATAGTCTTATATGCACTTAAATTACCTCTTACAATTGCATCAACTTCTCCATTTATTAATAAAGATACTAATTTTTCTTCCACATTTTCAGATACTATTATAGGAAGATCTACATCGATATTTTTATTACATACTAATATTGGATAAGCATAACCTTCTTTTTCAGCATATATTGCTGAATTTATTATACTTTCATATGATGATGAGCTTAGATCTAATCCTATTGCAACTTTAGCTCTATTTAAAGTAGCAAGAGAATATATTTTACTCATGACGTATTTCCTCAAGAACTTTTTTTGCAAAATTAATAAGTTCTGAATTTTCAATTGGCTTATAATCAATAGGAAGAGATTTAAGTCTTTTAACAATTTCACATAACTCATATTCACTTAATTTTAAGCCACTTGTACTAAGTAATTCTCTTACACCTTCTAATCCAGAATGTCTTCCAAATACAAGTTTTCTCTGTTGACCAACAAGTTGAGGATCATATGATTCATAAGTAAATGGATTTTTAAGAACAGCAGCTACATGTATACCAGATTCGTGTCTAAATGCATTATCTCCAACTATTGCTTTATTTATAGGAATAGGGATTTTTGAATATTTTGAAACTAATAATGATAATTCTTTCAATTTTTCTGTTTTAATACCTAAATCTACACCATATAATGCATATAAACACATAACTACTTCTTCTAATGCAGCATTTCCACATCTTTCACCAATACCATTTACAGATACAGAGATTGCATCAATTCCTGCCTCATAAGCAGCTAAGGAATTTGCTACAGCTAATCCAAAATCATCATGACAATGTACAGCAAGTTCTAAATCAAAAGCTTTTCTTAAATTACTAACTAGATATATCATTCCCTTTGGTCTAATACATCCTGTTGTATCAGCTATACCAAGTCTCTTTGCTCCATGATCTTTTGCAGCATTATATAATAGCATAAGTGATTCTAATGGTGTTCTAGTAGCATCTTCTGCAGTTACTTGTACAAAAAATCCATGGTCTTTTGCATATTCAGTTGAAGAAGCTGTTATTTCTACTGCATTTTTCAAATCCATTCTTAATTTATATCTTAAATGTAGATCAGAAATTGCTATAAATATAATAACTCCATCTACATCTGCTCTTATAGCAGCATCAATATCTTTCTGTTTTGGTCTACAAAGACAAAGAATTTTTGAATTTAATTTTTCAGAAGCTACAGCTTTTACAGCTTCTTCATCATAAGTAGAAATAACAGGAAAACCTGCTTCTATTTCAGGAATACCAATTTCATCTAATTTTCTTGCAATTTCAACTTTTTGTTCTTTAGTAAATTTAACACCTGGGGTTTGCTCTCCATCTCTTAATGTAGTATCATATAATTTTACTTTTCTATTTTCTTTAAATATGAAATTATATGGGCTTGTAAAATACTTCAAGTCTTACTCTTCTCCATTATTTTATTTATAGTTTTTTATAATTCTTTTATTTATATTTTATAATAATATTATAAGAATTTTGGTGATAAAAATGGTAGTATTAATAACTGGTGGAGCAGGATTTATAGGTTCAAAATTAGCTGAGGAATTAATAAAAAGAGGAAAAATTGTTAGAATTCTTGATAATCTCTCTTCTGGAAATTTATCAAATATTAATCATTTGATAAAAACAGGAGCTATTGAATTTATAATGGGAGATGTTAGAGATAAAGAAATACTTAAAAAATCTTCAAATAATTGTGATTTAATATATCATTTAGCTGCACAATCATCTGTTCCTTTTTCTATGGAAAATCCAGATATAGATATGGAAGTAAATATAAAAGGTACATTAAATGTATTAATGATTGCAAAAGAAATAAGAGCAAAAGTTGTATTTACTTCTTCTTCTACAGTATATGGAATAGCTAAGAAAATTCCAACTCATGAAGATATTGAATTAAATCCATATTCCTTTTATGGACTTTCAAAAATGACAGCAGAATATTATTGTAAGCTTTATAGTCAGCATTTTGATTTACCAACTGTAATACTTAGATTATTTAATGTATATGGTCCTAGAAATAATAAAGGTCTTATTTTTGATATATATAGAAAACTAATGATAAATCCAAGAAGACTTGAAATATTGGGAAGTGGAATACAAACAAAAGATTATGTTTATATTGATGATGTTGTAGAAGCTCTATTACTAGCTCCTGAATTATCAAAATGTAAGGGAGATGTCTATAATATAGCTTCTGGAGAATCATATTCAGTATTAGATATTGCAAAATTTATGACCGAAATATTGAATTTAAAAGATGTAGAAATAGTAATAAAAGGAGGAAAATCTTGGCTTGGAGATGTAGAATTTACAAAGCCAGATGTTTCTAAAGCAGAAAGAGAATTAGGTTGGAAAGCAAAAACAGAAATAAAAGAAGGATTATTAAAAACTATAAAATGGTTAGAAGAAAAACTTGGAAAAATTCCAAGCTCATAATCTACTAAAGAATTCTTGTGCTTTCATATAAGACTCATAAGAACCAATATCATACCAATATCCCCTAAATTTAAATCCATAGATTTTTTCAGTTTTACTAAGCCATTCTATAAATTTTCCAATAGGATCTGGAGGATTACCAGCTTTTAAATAATATTCAATTTTTGATAAACTACTCCATGGTAATATGTATATACATGTAGCTACAAGACAAGTTTTAGGTGATTTTGGTTTTTCTTCAAATTCAATTATACTTAAATCCTCCCTAATAGATACACATGCATATTGTTTTACTAATTCTATATTATCCATTTCAAATAATGCAATAACAGGAGATTTAACTTTTCTATAAAATTCTACTATTTCCTTTAAAGAAACTGAAAAAACATTATCTCCAGCAATAATTAAATATTCTCCTAGTTTATTTTTTATAATTTCCCATATAGCATTTATTGGACCAAGTTTTTCTTCTTCTCTTGTAGATGGCTCAGAAACTATGGATATATTTTTATAATCTCTTTCTTTTAACCATTTAATAAAATGATTTTCAAATTTTTTATTTGTAGAAATGATAATTTCTTCTAAATTATCAATTTCCATTAATTTTAATATAACAAAATCTAAAATACATTTATTTCCTAAAGGTAACAAAGGTTTTGGTTTATCTAATGTTAATGGCCATAATCTTTTTGCATAACCACCAGCTAAAATTATACTATACATACATAATAATTTAGAACAAAAATTATTATATTTTACCTATATTTTTCATTTTTATGAATATATATTTAAATATCATAATTTTAGCTCTATTACCAATAGCAGAAAGTAGATTATCTATACCTTATGGTATAATGAATGGAGTTGATTTATTTATTGTAATATTATTATCAATTATAGGAAATATTATACCAGCACCTTTAATTCTTTTAACTATGAATAGAATAGAGAAATGTATTATGAATTTTAGTAATGAGAATATAATAAAGAAATTATTTATAAAATATATTAGTAATTTAAGAAAAAGAAGTGAAAAATTAATTGAAAAATATGGATTTTTAGGACTTACTATATTTATAGCTATACCTCTTCCAGCTACTGGTGTTTGGACTGGAAGTATTATTGCATATATATTTGGAATTAATCTAAAGAGAGCTTTTTTTGCAATATTGACTGGATTGATAATAGCCATAATTATAATAACTATTATGACGTTAGGAATTTTAACCCATAGTTGATGATATTATTGAGTTTATTATAATCCTATGATATCCTATCTATTATTTCAACCCATAATCTCATATTTCTTATTTGTAATTTCATGAAATTAATAAAATCATTATTGAGTTCTTTTATTTTTGATTCTAATAAGTCTACAAGAGAAAGATAAGCATCAGAATAACTTTTTCCTGATATATCATCATTAATTACCTTCCAGATCCATTCATTTAATATCATTCCATTTAATTCTTTTTTTAAATCATTGAATATATTTCTCGGTCTTTTATTATGAAAAGCTAAAGGTTTTCCAATACAAATATTATCTCCTAAATGATCAGCAATACGTTTTAAAAATATTCCAGACCAAATATCATCAAATCTATCTATTCCCATATAGTTCATATATAATTGATAAAAAGCTGGAATAATTTTAGGAATAAATGAAGTATTCATACTACAAATTGCAAAAAATACTCCTTTTCCAACAATTACTTTATCCTTTTTTATACCTATGCTTTTTATTTCACATTTACCATTTATTCCACTATGATATAATATAGTAAGAGCATCGAAATCTGGATCTCCAAGCCAATGTCCCATATTAAGAACACATTTTCCTCCTTTATTAATCCATACGTAATCTTCAATTCTTGTCTCGGATGAATATGGATGACCTCTTGGAAAATATCTTAATGAATTATTTTTATTTAATATTAAAAGATCTATTGTATTATACCATTTAGATCTAGAATATACTGTTTCACCTGTTTCTTCAAATAGATTATTTTTATGTTCATTTATAAATCCTTCATTTATAAAAACATCATCATCTAATTCAATTATAAAATCTGCTCCTTCTTCATATGCTACAAGAAAACCAAAACTTGTTTCAGCATGAGCTCTTTCTGGAATTATTGATGCATATTTTTCATAAGATTGACCAAATCTTTCTTTAAACCAATTTTTTCTTTCAATAGGTCCATAATATGATTTTTCAATATCTTTTAATATCTTATCATTTTCATTTCTAATAGATTCATCTCCTTCATCAATTATAATTAATTTTACTGAATTATTTATTAATTCTTTTTTATTTAAATTCAAAAGAGGATGTATTGAGGCAATGACTATATAGGGTTTCATATTTTCACTTCCTTAAAAATTCTACAAATACATCTCTTACATTTTTTAAGTCTTTTATATGTACAAATTCATCAATTCCATGAAAATTTGTATCATCAGCTATTACTCCATAAGCAATAACAGGAATTCCTTTATCAGCTAAAAATCTTCCATCATTTCCTCCAAGAGATGCTGTCAATGGAAGGGTTCTTCCAAATACTTTTTTTGTTGATTCAATAAACATTTGAATAAAAGAATTTGATGGATTAGTTAAATAACCCTTATCTATTTTTTCAATTGATAATAAAATTTTTCCATTTATTTTTATATTATTTACAAAATTATGAAGTTCATTAATTGCTTCTTCTGGATTTTCTTCAGGTATTAATCGCATATCAAATTTTGCCCATGCCTCATTTGGAATTATATTTTCTTTTATACCTCCACCAATCATTGTAAAAGAAAAACGTCCCCATACTTTTTCTTTTATAGAACCAGGAGGAGCATTACAAATAGATTGTTTATTTTCTCTTATTTTTATAAAAGTCTTAAATTCATTAATAATATATGATAGTTCATGAATTGGATTAATTGCTAAATGAGGATATCCTGCATGTCCTTGTTTTCCTATTACTCTAATCTCACCTCTTATAATACCACTTGCTCCTATGGAAATTATATCAGGTGAAGAATCCACAATTATACCAAAATCTGGTCTAATATTATAATTATTTACAATATATCCAAGACCTAATTCTCCACCAACTTCTTCTTCAGGAGAGAAAACAGCCATTACATTAAAACGAGAATTATTTTTTACTATTCTTAATGCACCAAATATAGCAGCTATAGCTCCTTTATCATCTGCTGCTCCTCTTCCAAATATTTTATCATTTTCAATTGTTAATTTAAATGGAGGTTTTGTCCAACCAGTTCCAGCAGGAACTATATCATAATGTGCAAAAAGACCAATAGTATAATTAGAAGAAGCATCAAGATAACCCATAACACTAGGTCTTTTTATACCATCATCAAATTTAGGATCAAAAAATTTTACTTCTAAATTTAATTCTTCTAACATTTCCTTTATTAATAATGCACATTCAAAATAATTCTCCTTTGTAATAGCATTAGTATCAATTTCAATTAATTTTTCTAATATAGATATTTCATAATCCATATTAAACAATATGTTTCTCTAATAATTAAGACTAACTTTAAGTTTAATTATTGAGATTTTTAATAAAATTCTCAGCTTCTTCTACTAATTTTTTAATATTTTCATATTTTATTTTTGAAAATACTTCTTCTTTTGTTAACCATTCATAACCATCATGTTCTTTTGAGACTTTTATTTCATTTGTATTAATTCCTCCAAGAAAATATGTAACTTCTTTTTTTATACTTTCTTTTCCTAATCTATAAAAATATTCAATTTTCTTTTTAAATAATGGAATTACTTTTACTTCTTTTATTCCTGTTTCTTCTTTTAGTTCTCTTAATGCAGCTTCAAATTCATTTTCTCCTGGTTCTTGAATTCCCTTTGGTATATCATATCTATCTTTTGATTTTAAAAATAAATATTTTATTATATTATTATCTTTTTTAAATATTAAAAATCCAGCAGATTTTTCTTTTTTCAAATATATCTCCAAAAATTAATATTCTTATAAGAAATAAAAAAATTACTAACTAAGAGCCTTATTCTTTAGAATTATTGAAAGACATGATATATAATCCTAGGAAAATTAAATTTTATTAATTTTCTACATAATATTTTATCTTTAATTCTTAAGTTTTTCAAGAATTATTGCTGGACATATCTTCTTAATACCTTCTATAGTTCCAATTTTTTCAGATATAATTTTAGCAAGTTCTCGACTATCTTTTGTCCATATTTCAGTTATTATCATATGATCACCTGTTGTTGTAGCTACAGAATGAATTTCTTTAAATTCACATAATTTTTGAGCAATTTCTAAAAGTTTTGATGGTTCTACATCTATGCCTACTATTGCAATAGTATCTAAGCCAATCTTAGTTGGATCAATTTCTATAGTGAATCGCTTTATTATTCCTTTTTCTTTTAGATTTTCAACTCTTTTTCGAATTGTTGATTCACTTAATTTTAGTTTTTTAGCTATTTCTAAGAATGGCATTCTTCCATCTTCTTGTAAGAATTCTATAATTTTCTTATCAATTTCATCAATTTCCATAATATTTTTTACCATTTTCGCACCATTTTTTACTTTTTTAGTCGAATTTTATACGAAAAACATATAAGCTTTTAGAAATAAAAATATGATGGTTAAAAATTAGAGAGGTACAGATAATGGAGGAAAAAATTGAAGAGAAAAAACCATTAATAAGTCTTGGTGAAGTTGTTCCAGATTTTGAAGCAATTACAACTCATGGAAAAATTAGACTTTCAGATTTCAAAGGTAAATGGGTTATTCTATTTTCACATCCAGCAGACTTTACACCAGTTTGTACTACTGAGTTTATAGCTTTTGCTCAATTATATCCAGAGTTTGCTAAACGTAATGTCCAACTCATAGGACTTAGTATTGATAGTGTTTATTCTCATATTGACTGGGTTAGATCGATTAAAGAAAAATTTGGCATAACAATACCTTTTCCAATAATAGCTGACTTAGATATGAAGGTTGCAAGTCTTTTTGGTATGATACATCCTAAACAAAGTACTACTGCTGCAGTACGTTGTGTATTTGTAATAGATCCAGAAATGAAGTTAAGAGCAATGATATACTATCCACTAAATGTTGGAAGAAATATGGATGAGATTTTAAGACTTATAGATGCTTTACAAACAGCTGATAAATATAAAGTAGCTACACCAGCTAATTGGAGACCCGGGGATCCAGTTATAATACCACCACCTACAACACAAGAAGAAGCTGAAAAACGTTTACAAGAAGCTGCTCAACAAGGTTATGAATGTATTGACTGGTACTTCTGTAAGAAAAAACTTCCTTAATTTTTTTTATAAAATAAAAAATTTATAAAAAAGAACTTGTTTTATAATTAAGAATTCTTATTAAATTAGGCTTTAAGTTGAGATATGATTTGTTCTAATGTTTTAATAACATTTTCAATTTTATCTTGCATTTTATTAAGTTTCTCTTGAATTTCATTTTTCTCTTTTCTTTCTTTTTCAATTTCATTTTTTAATTTTTCAATTTCTTCTTTTGATGGTAATTCCTCAGCTTCTTTAAATATAAATGTAAGAACTTTTTCACCTTTTAAGAGCATTTCATAGGTTTCTCTTATAAGTTTTCCAGCTTCAGTTTTTCCTGTTAAATGTGCTCTAATAGTTTGTTCACCTCTACCAAGTTCATCAGCTATTCTTGAAATACTCATTCCAGCTTTTTCTCTTGCAAGAGCACCTGCTGCAACAGCTAAAGAATCTATCCATGTTATACGATCCTTTGGATCTCCAATTCTCATTTTTTCAATTACATCTTTTCTTGAAACTGTTCCTAAAAGAAGAACTGCTTCAAGTTTTTGTATATCTTCTCTTCCTAATGGTTTTAGTGGAACTTCTATTTCACTCATAAATTCTCACCTCAACTTCCTTCAAAAAATCCTCTAGGTGTAATTTTTACAGTTTTATCTGGATATATAATTATTCCCTTACTTGTTATATCAAAAGGATGTCTTTTCATAGAATGTCCTGTTCCTCGCATTTTCCAAATAATTATTGAACGTTTAAGTTCACCTTGAAATTCATCTAAATCAAGTCTAATAATTCCATCAGCAGCATGTTCAACACCAGGACCACCAAATCCTCTATCTGTTACACTTACTTGTGAAATTAGAAATCCTGTACAACCAAGACCAGCTAAAACCTTTTTTATAAGCATTAATGTTGATCTTGCTAACATAGGCTTAGTCATATAAAGTGTTGAAACAGAATCTATAACTACTCTTTGTGCATTTAAATCAGTAATAGCTTGTCGTATTATATCTAAAAAACTTGGAATATCATCAGGATCTTTAACAACATAACGTTCTCTTTTTGCTGATTCACCAACACCAGATGTAAAAGCATCTACAATTGCAAATTTTCCTTCTTGTTCATATTTTTTAGGCTCCCATCCAAATCTATCCATATTAATTCTAATTTGAACTGGATGTTCTTCTAAAGTTACAAGAACTCCAGGCTCATTAAGTTTAAATCCAGCATAAAGAAATTGTTGACCAAAAATACTTTTACCAGTTCCAGGTCCACCAGATAATAAAACAATATTTCTTCTAGGAATTCCACCATGAAGTATTTCATTCATCCCTGGTATTCCAACATCAATACGATCACTCATAAGTAAAAACCTCAATATATTCAAAATAATAATAAACATTATATAAATGTTATTTTTTGAAAAATTTTTAGCTTTTAAAAATTAAATATAAATTATCATATTTTGATATTTTCTTCTTTTAACCAACGATAAATAGTTTTTA
>CAZTWF010000098.1:0-16427 GCA_964617245.1 uncultured Nitrososphaerota archaeon | reverse complement strand
TTATAAGAATATTCTTATAATTTTTCAAGATTTTTAGGTAATTAAAAAACAGATATATAAAATTTTTGGAAAATATTATAAGTACCTTATTATACTATTTATTATGGGGAATTTTACTATGCAAATGACAACTGCATATTTAGTAATAATTGGTCTTGCATTTTGGCTATTCGGTGTATTTGTTGTTTCAAAGAAACTTGAAAAAGTATACTTTACACCTGATCCTAATAGAAAAACTCCTGCTGTAGCTTTTAGAGATGATTTTGACTTCTATCCTGCAAATCCATACTCATTATTTGGTGATCACTGGGCAGCAACTGCAGGAGGAGCTCCTCTAGCTGGTGGTGTAGCAATAGCTCAATGGGGATGGGCTTCAGGTATACTTTATGTACTTCCAGTTAATATATTCCTAGGATCAGTTCATGATTATGCTGCTGGATTTGTTGCTATGCGTCAACGTGGTCAAACACTAAGTGAAATATCATATAGATGGATAACTCCTCTATCAGGTATACTATTTGTCTTTATAGGTTATATTGCAATTGTAAGCTTTTGTGCAGCTTTTGCTAGATTAATAATAGTTGGAACAACAGGTTTTCCAGCACTCTTTATTCCCGTAATCCTATTAGCAATAATAGGTCCTCCTAGTGGCTATTTACTTTATAAAAAAGGATGGCCTGTATGGCTTATTGGAATAATTCAATATGTTATATTCTTAATAGCCTTATATGTAGGTTTGATGAATCCAATAAAACTTCCTGCAGAATTCTGGTATGTATTTCTTGCAATTGTAGGAATATTAGCTGCATGTCTTCCTAATTGGCTATATTCAGAACCAGCAAACTTTATGATGTTCTTGTATATGACTACAG
The DNA here is from genome assembly GCA_964617245.1 of uncultured Nitrososphaerota archaeon. Taxonomy (GTDB): domain Archaea; phylum Thermoproteota; class Methanomethylicia; order Methanomethylicales; family Methanomethylicaceae; genus WYZ-LMO11. Next base: position 15,555 of record CAZTWF010000098.1, on the reverse strand, counting down.
GTGTTGTATTATTATTTATAGGAGCGATTATTGCTAATATGCCAGTAGAATTTCCAGCTCTTATTTTTTATGATCCAAGATTAACACCTAGTGGATGGTTCTATCCTGGTATTACTATGATGGTATCATGTGGTGCTCTTACAGGAATGCATGTATATTGGATAGGTGCATATACATGTAAACGTTTTCCTGAAGAAAGATGGGTAAGAATAATTGGATATGGTGGAGAAGTTCTAGAAAGTGTTGGTTTATGGACTGCATTTTTAGCAATGTTAGTTCTTCCTGTAACAGAATATCTTCCAGCATTAAAAGCAGGTTGGACTGTAGCATATGGTGTAGGCTTTGCTAAAATTGTAGGTACAATGTTACCATTACCTGTAGATCTTCTTAAGATCCTTGGTATGTGGATTGCTTTAGTATTTATGGTGAGTACTTTCTATTCAGGATTTAGAAATATGCGTGTATTAGGCTTAGAATTTGTACAATTAGTTGCAAAAAGAAAAATAACAAAATATGTTACAGCATCTAGATGGATTGCTGGTATTATATCAGCACTTCTTGTAATTGGACTTGCAATTAGTGCTGGTTACTTATACATATGGGCATTATTCCCAATATTATCAACATCATTAGCAGTATTTTCATTTATAATTGTTGGTGAATGGGCTAGATTACATGGAAAGAATCCAATATACTGGAGAGCTGCTATGGTAATAACATTATTTGGTATATCTCTTCCAGCAGCAATTTATGGTGCATGGTGGAACTTTAAGGCAGGCGCATATGTTCCTGGTGTAGTATCATTAGTAGCAGCAATTGTTACATTAATCTACGTAGCTGAATGGGCTAGAAAGAGATGGAGACGTGAATATACACCAGAAGAAAAAGAACAATTCCTTAAATTTGAACAATTCTAAAAATTTTTAAATATTTTTTTATTTTTTTATTTTAATATGAAACCAAAAGAAAGAACTTTTAAAATATTAGAAGGAGAAAAAGTAGATAGACCATCAGTTCTTTCAGTTACTCAAACAGGTACAGTTGAACTTATGGAAATATCAAAAGCTTATTGGCCTGATGCAAATTTTAATGCAGAACTTATGGCAAAATTAGCAATAGCAGCTCATACAATAGCTGGTTTAGAAGGTATAAGAATTCCTTTTTGTCTTACTGTATTAGCAGAATCTATGGGATGTATTATAGAAAAAGGTAGAATTGATCGCCAACCATCAATAGCAAAAACATTATATGATCAAGGAAAAACACCAAAAGTAGATAATTTATTAGATAGTTATAGAATTCAAGTAATTCTTGAAGCAATACATAAGATTAAAGAAATGAATTTTGATGTTCCATTAATAGTTGGATTTGAAGGACCTACTACATTAGCAGGTCATTTACTTGGTGTTGAACGTCTTTGTTTAATGATGATTAGAAAACCTGAAGAAGTAAAAAATTATATGGAAAAAGCAGAAGAAGCTTGTACAATTTATGCAAAAGAACTCATAAAAGAAGGTGCAGATATAATAGTAACAGCTGATCCTACAGCTTCTCCATCTGTAATAAGTCCAAAAATGTTTGAAAAATATTCAAAAGAACCATTAAAATCTATAGCAAAATTAACAAAAAGAACAGTTCTTCATATATGTGGAAATGCTACACCAATACTTAATCATATGGCAGAATGTGGATTTTCTGGATTAAGTATAGAAGAAAAAGTAGATTTACTAACTGCTAAATCTATTCTAAAGGATAAAAAAATTGCTATTATTGGTAATGTTCCATCTGCTGGAGTTTTATTAAATGGTACAGAAGAAGAAGTTTATAGTGTAGCTAAACAAGCTATTGCTTCTGGTGTAGACATTCTAGCTCCAAGTTGTGGTATAGCTCCACATACACCTATAAGAAATATTAAAGCAATGGTTAAAGCTGTTCTTTCTTAATTCTTAATATATCAGGAATTTCCAATTCTGTAATAGTTGCAGCTATTGGTATGGGATATCTTATTCCAGAATTATGTGTTTTTTCTAATCCTTCTGCTACTTTTTCTATATATTTAAATGGAATAACCATAGCTAATTCATCATCTTGTGAATGACCAAATCTTCTTTCTCCATAGCATGGTATTACAATCTTAGGTTTTTGAGTATTATAAGCATCAGCAATACCATCTCCACAAATACCACAATCTCCTATTGTACCAAATATTAATCTTTCACCATTCATTGCATAAATTACTCCTTGTATTAATCTCATAATTTGAGCACTATTTCCATATACTATAAACATATCAGGTTCAAAATCTAATGTTTCTAAAGGTCCAATAATAAATCCCTTCTTTTTATCTTTAATTCTTGGAATATTCTCTATAAATCTTTTAGCAGATTCACTATCATTAACATATCCTAATTTTATTATTAAATCACCATTAATAAAAGATTCATCAGGTTCTTTTAAACCAAGTGCTATACCTCCTAAAATACACTCTATATTATCTAATGTAACATTCCAAGACCATCCATAAAGTCTTGCAGTATTTATAATTTGACAAATAGTAAGTTTTTTCCTAGGTTTTCTTTGTATTTTAGTATTAATTTCAGAATCATATAATTTAATTCCTAAGATTTTTGATTTTGGTTTTATATAATCATAGATTTTATTTAAATATTCTATATTCATGTTCCTTCCCACCAAGTTTTAAGATAATTTATTTGTTCTTCAGTCATAGTATCAATATCAATTCCCATTTTTTTAAGTTTTAATCTTGCTACTTCTTCATCTATTTCTCTTGGAACATCATATACTTTAGGTTCTAGTTTATGATAATTTTTAACAATATACTCTATACATAATGCTTGATTTGAAAAACTCATATCCATTACTTCACTTGGATGTCCTTCTGCTGCTACAAGATTTACAAGTCTTCCTTCAGCTAATAAATATATTCTTCTTCCATCATTTAATATATACTCATCAATAAAATCATTAATTTTTCTTCTCTCTTTTTTCATTTCTTCTAAACTATTAATATCTATTTCAACATTAAAATGTCCTGCATTTGCTAATATAGCACCATCTTTCATTAATTCAAAATGTTCTTTTCTTATTACATTTTTATTTCCTGTTGCTGTTACAAAAATATCTCCTTGTTTAGCAGCCTCTTTCATTGGCATTACATTAAATCCATCCATAACTGCTTTTAAAGCTTTTATAGGATCTACTTCAGTAACTATAACTCTTGCTCCCATTCCTTTTGCTCTTATTGCAATTCCTTTACCACAATGTCCATAACCTGCAACTACAAATTTCTTTCCAGCTATTAGAATATTTGTTGCTCTTAATATTCCATCTATAGTACTTTGTCCTGTACCATATATATTATCAAAATCCCATTTTGTTTCAGCATTATTTACTGCAATAACTGGATATTTTAATAGATTTTTTTCTGCCATGGCCTTAAGTCTTAATACTCCTGTAGTAGTTTCTTCAGTTCCTCCAATAACAATATCAATATTTCCTTTTCCTTTATGAAGTGATGTTACTAAATCTGCTCCATCATCTATTGTTATAATTGGCTCATTTTTTAAAACCATTTCTATAAACTTATAATATTCTTCTTTTGATTCTCCTCTTATTGCATATACTTTTATTCCTTCATATGCAAGAGCAGCAGCAATATCATCTTGTGTTGATAAAGGATTAGAAGCAGTTAAAGCAATATCAGCTCCACCTGCTTTTAATGTTCTTATTAATACAGCTGTTTCTTTTGTTACATGTAAACAAGCTCCTATTCTAATATTTTTAAGAGGTTTTTCTTCTTGAAATCTTTTTCTTATTTCTATTAATACTGGCATATGATATTCTGCCCATTTAATAGAATTCTTACCTTTTTCAGCCAATTTTATATCTTTAACTATATATTCCATATATACACCCTTATCTTCATTCTTTATACTATTCTTTATATCCTATTCTTCTTAATATTTTATTATCTAATTTTATTTTATGAAGTTCTAAAATTGGTATTTTAAGCATACTTTCTTCAATACTTATTTCTTTTATTGGAAGAGATTTATTAATCCAATATTCTTTTATTTTTTCTTCAAGTTCTATATCATTAACTATTGGATTAAAGTATTTTTCTATTAATTTAATTAATTCTTTATCTTTTATCCATTCTTCAGGTTTTACTAAATGTGTACTATCAAAAGCAAGAAAAACTTCTGGTGTTACTGGCTTTATTCCAGTTAAATTATCTAATGATTTTTCTTTTAATATAATTGTTATAAATATATAATGTAGAAATTCATGAGCTAAACATGCTTTAATTAAATCATTATTTGCAAATAAAACAAATGGAAGAGTTAATTCAATACATAATTTAAATTCATTTTCAAAATTTTGAATTTTTGTTGATGCATAAATTACTGTAGTTGTAAAACTTAATGGATATTTTATAATAATTAAATTAGGATCAAAAACAATAGGAGGATAAAATAAATCAAAAGCTTTCTCAACTTCATATACTAATTTATCAATAGAAGGAAGTTTTTCAAAAAATTCTTTTAAAATATTATCATTTATATATCTTTCTTCATGAAATTTTATTATCTTCTGAAAATAATAATCTCTTAACATTATTCTCACAAAAAGGATATTTTACTTTCCATTATTCCAATTACTAGCTTTATTCCATCTTCTATATCTTTTTTTGATATTACTTCACTAAAAGTGTGTAAATATCTAGTTGGAATTGAAATACAACCTGATGGAATTCCTCCTCTTGATAATTGTATAGCTGCAGCATCTGTAGTTCCACCTTCTAAAACTCCTAATTGATATTTTATATCTAATTTATTTGCTATTTCTATTAGCCAATTAACAATTAATGAATTTGCTAATAGTCCTCCTCCTAAAGATTCTCTTCTTCCATCTGCTATTACTATAACTGGTCCATTACCAATTTTTACTGGCGCCTCACTTTCAGATATTTCAGGATGATCTCCAGCAATTGTAGTATCAATAGCAATACCTATATCTGGTTTAACATTATAAGAACTTATAGTAGCACCTCTAAGACCTACTTCTTCTTGAACTGTAAAAACTCCAACAATTTTATTTACAGGTTTTGCTCTTTTTAAAGCCTCAATTAATATATAACATCCAGCTCTATCATCCATTGCTCTTCCTACTATTAAATCATTTTCTAATTCTATGAGATCTCTTTCAATAGTTATAGGTGTTCCAATTCCAATACCATATTTTTCAAGTTGTTCTTTTGATAATCCAGTATCAATAAACATTTTATCATAAGTAATTAATTGTTTTCTTTCTTCTTCCTTCATTATATGTATTGCTTTACAACCAATAACTCCATTTATTTTTTTATATTTTCCATGAATAAGAACTCTTTGACCAAGTAAAACATGATCTGGAACTCCTCCAATTTTTGCAAATCTTATAAATCCTCTATTATCTATATGTTTTACAATTAATCCAATTTCATCTATATGTGCTGTAATCATTATTGTTTTCTCTCCATTTCCTTTATATACATATATATTACCAAATTTATCTCCTTCAATTTTATCAACAAATCCTTGTAATTCTTTTTTTATTATTTCACTTATACCATATTCAAATCCAGAAACTCCTGGTGCTTCACTTATTTTTTTCAATAATTCCATAATTATTACACCTCAATTTTTATTTCAAATTCTTCATCACCAATTTTAACTTTAAACCATTTAATTTCTTTTCTTTTTTCTTTTATATTACTCATACTAATAACTTTTGTTTCACCTTTTAGAAATGAAACTGCTGTTTGTGGAAATAATAAATATGTAAGAGCATCTTCTTCTTTTTTAAATAAAGATTTAACATCTTCAGGAATATCTTTAAATGTTAACTCCTTTGGAGGATCTGATGGTTTTACTTTTTGTAAAAGTTCCTTATTTATTTCACCAGGAGGCTTTCCATAAAATCCATTAATATAATCTTCAACTTCTTTTATAATTGTTCCATATCTTTTTCCAGCAATTACATTAATAACTGCTTGAGTTCCAACTATTTGACTCATTGGAGTAACTAATGGTGGATAACCTAGATCTTTTCTTACTATTGGTACTTCATCTAATACTTCTTTTAATTTTGATAATGCATTAAATTCCTTGAGCTGAGCTACAAGATTAGATAACATACCTCCAGGTACTTGATGTTGTAATGCTCTAGGGTCTATTCTATCTGTAATTTCTGAAGCATATCCTTTGTACTTTTCTCTTATTTTTTCAAAATATTCAGAACATTCATATACAATTTCAATATTTATATGAGATAATAATCCTGTATTTCTTAAGGCATCATAAATTACTTCAATTGAAGGATGTGAAGTTCCAAAAGCAAATGGTGCTAATGCAGTATCAATAAATTCTGCTCCTGCTTCTATTCCTTTCATAAGTGAAAGAGCTGCTAATCCACATGAATAATGAGAATGTAAACCTACTGGTAATCCAGTTTCTTTTCTTATTCCTCTTACAAGATCAAATGTAGTTCTTGGTGATAATAATCCTGCCATATCTTTTATTCTTATAACATCTACTTCCATTTCTGCAATTTTTTTTGCTACTTCAATAAAATAATCTACTGTATGTATTGGACTACGTGTATAAACTATGTCTCCATGTACTTCTGCTCCTATTTCCTTTGCAATTTTTATTGGTTTTCTTAAATTATTTATATCATTTAAAGCATCAAATATTCTAAAAATATCTACACCATTCTCATATGCTTTCTTAATAAAAGCTTCAATAACTTCATCATGATAATGTCTATAACCTACTAAATTCTTTCCTCTTAATAACATTACTACTTTAGTTTTCTTTAATTCTCTTTTTATTTTTCTTAATCTTTCCCAAGGATCTTCATTTAAATATCTTATACAAACATCAAAAGTAGCTCCTCCCCAAGCTTCAATACCATAAAATCCAGCCTCATCCATCTTTCCTAATATAGGTAAAATATCTTCAGTTCTTAATCTAGTAGCAATTAATGATTGTTGTCCATCTCTTACAGTTACATCTATTACTCTTAGCAAATTTTTTTCACCAACTTAAGTAAATCTAATTGATACATTTTTAAACATATTGCTTTACTTTTGTTTATTCCTTTTTTAAATTTTAAACCAAAATATATATTTTTAGGTTTTGTTTGTTCTCTCTTTTAGGTGGGGTTTTTGGCAAGAGGAAATAAAGATGTACTTGCAAAACTTGAACAAATTGTTGGTCCTGACTATGTAAGTAATGAAGAAGCAGTACTTTTACCATATTCTTGGGATTTAACATGGGCAGAGCCAAGAATGCCTGATTATGTTGTTATGCCAAAGACAGTTACTGAAATTCAGCGTATACTAAGATTAGCAAATCATCTCAGAATACCTGTAATTCCATATGTAAATGCAACTAACATTGGTGGATTATGTATTCCGGAAGAAGGTGGCATTGTAATGGATCTAAAAAGAATGGATAGAATAATAAAAATTGATCCTGAGACATGCTATGCAATAATAGAACCAGGAGTAAGTCATGCACAACTTTCAGCTGCACTTAAAGCAACAAATCCACAATGGGAAGGCTATGAATTTTCAAAAGGATTTGAATTTGGATGGGGAGTACATCCAGCATCAGCATCTGTTTTAGCTATGGCAATTAATCATGGAATTGGTCATATTAATGGTAGATTAGGAATTAATAGTCAATTAATTTCAAGTATGGAAGTTGTTCTTCCTACAGGTGAAGTTGTAAAATTAGGATCTTGTGCATTTTCTGATTCATGGCATTCCTTCCTTCCATTACCAAGAATGGATGGACTTTTTATAGGATGGATGGGAACAACTGGTATTGTAACAAAATTAGGAATATGGATCTTTCCAATAAGACCATATAGAGATGTATTAACAATAGCTGCAGAAACTGCATATGATATGACAAGATATATGGTTCATTGGCGTCATTATTCATTATGTGATGAAGTTACTGCAGTAAGTTGGTGGTTAGCTCAAATACCTATTCCATATCCATATCAAGAAAAACCAAAGGATTCTCCTGAATGGTTTAGCTATACTGTAATAAGTGGTTGGAGTGAAGAAGAATTAGAATATAAAAGAAAAATGTGGAAGAAAGTTGTAGAAGAAGAAAGAGCAAGAGGAACAAAATTAATTGATTTTGAATATCCACCAGAAGCAAAAAGAGGAAGAACAGAATTACCAAGTAGAATTGTAGGATCTACAAAGAATTATTCAAAATCATGTGGTGGTGGATTAGCTTGGCCAGGAACTTTTGCACCATGTAAAAGCTGGCCTATATTATATGAAAAATGGAAGGAAATTTATATACGTCATAATTTATCACCTGCAGTAAGATTTACTGATTTCCAAGGTGCACATTATGGAATGTTAAGACTAATGACACCATTTGATAAAAGAGATCCTGATTCTGTAAGAAGAGCTAGAGAAGCTATGGTAGAATGTGTAAGAGTTGGAATACCATTAGGAATGCTTCCTTATAAACCACCAGTAGAATATGTAAATGAATTAAATGCTGCAGCTGATGCAGGTTATATTTACTTAATGGCAAAAATAAAAGATATGTTAGATCCAAATAATATAATGAATCCAGGTAAATTAGGTATAAGATAAGGTGATAAAAATGGCACTCGTATTAAAAAGAACTGAAATGAAAGAATTAGCACAAATCTATGATAGAATTTCTATGTGTACACAATGTGGAAATTGTAAATATGGATATGAATATGGTCCAACTGAAAACTTTGCAGCAATACTATGTCCTCAAGGAGATAAATATCAATTTGAAGCATATAGAGGATCAAAAGGAAAAGCAGCTCTTGCCAAGGGACTTTTAAGTGGAATGATTCAATGGAGTGATGCTGTAGCACATGTTATATTTACATGTATTGGATGTGGTGCTTGTGTAGAAATGTGTGAAACTGATATCAAAGATTATCTTCAAAGAATGTTTGAATCTCTTAAAAGTGAAGCTTGGAGATATAATGTTGCCATACCTGAAGGTGTAAAAAGATGGAGTAGTACAATTGGAGTAAATCGTAATCCCTATTTAGAGAAACATGAAGATAGACTTAATTGGCTACCAGCTAATATAAGAGAATCTCTTCCAAAGAAAGCTGAATATATATACTTTGTTGGATGTACAGCCTCATATAGACAAAAGAATATTGCATTAGCTACATTTAAGTTATTACAAAAATTAAAAATTGACTTTACAGTAGCTCCTGATGAATGGTGCTGTGCTTCTCCATTATTAAGAACAGGACAATATGATTTAGCAAAAGAATTTATAGAACATAATAGAGAATTACCAGAAAAATATGGTGCAAGTACTTTCATAACTACATGTGCTGGTTGTTATAGAACATTATCCATAGATTATATGAAAGATCCTCCAGAAGGATATACAGATAAATTTGGTAAAATGGAAAATATTAAAGTAATTCATACAATACAATTAGTAGAAGAAATGATAAAGAAGGGTGAAATAGAATTTGAAGGAAGCTTTAATAATGTAGTAACATATCATGATCCATGTCATCTTGGAAGACATGCAAAAGTCTATGATTCTCCACGTAATGTATTACAAGCCATACCTGGATTGAAATTTGTTGAAATGTATAGAAATAAGAAATTCTCATTCTGTTGTGGTGCTGGTGGAGGAGTAAGAGGAGGTTTTCCAGACTATTCAATTGAAACATCAATTAAACGTATAAAAGAAGCAGAATCTACTGGTGCGTCTATAATAACATGTGTTTGTCCATTCTGTTGGAGAAACCTAAATGATGCTATTAATGCATCAAAATCTTCAATGAAAATGATGGATATTGTAGAAATACTTGAACCTATAGTTAAAAAGAAATAATCTTTTTTTTTATTTTTATGAATTTTAAAATTCTTAATGGTTTATTAGATCCTGATGAAAGAATTAATTATATAAATAGAAAAATTGAATCATGTAAAAATAATTATACAAATGTTCTTTTTAAAGATCCTGCTATTGGTATTTTGAATAAATTAGGAAAAAATTTTGAATTAATAGAAAATGAAATAGAAAATTGGCTTACTCCTACACCATCTCCTGATTTTATTTTTATGGTTACAGTTGAAAATATTGTTACTTTTATTGATTCCAATGGTTGTAAAGAATATGCAGATAAGTTTATGGAAATTGTATATAATAGTGTGCTTCCTGATATACCTATTTTAATTGGTATTGATCATTCACTTTCAGGTGGAATTATAAAAGCTATTTGTAAAGAATATAGTGAGGAAAATATTAGATTAATTGTTTTTGATAGTCATTTTGATTTTATATTACCAAAAATAAGATGTGGTCTTATACATTATGATTTAGAAAATAATCCAAATACTAAATTTTCTCCTTATGATCCTTATATATACAATAGACCAAATAGTTATAATGCAGATTCCTTTCTATATTATTTATTAAAGGATTTACCACCAGAGAATATGTTTATAATTGGTGTAAATGATTATCCATCAAAAATTGCAGAGGAAATAGATGATATACGTGTAAGAAAATATGTTGAATTCTATAAGACTATAGAAGAAGCAGGCGTTCATATTATTAAAAAAGAAGATATTGAAAAGAATTGGAATAATGTATGTCAAATTATTTCAAATACAAATCTGCCATATACTTATGTATCAATTGATGTTGATATATGTGCTAATACTTCTATTAAAGGAGCAAGATTTTTAGACTATATAGGAATATCACATAAAGAACTATATGGGCTTATATCTTGTATAAAAAATTCGAAAATTATTGGTATTGATATCATGGAATTTGATGTTTATAATGCAGGAGCAAAAATTTTTGGTAAAATAGATAGAACTTATGATATTATGACTGAGGTACTAAATAGACTAATAGACAAATGCCTAATTTAGTTACGATGAAAATCGAAGGGAAAATATTATATATTTCGTCAAACATCTATTATATTGGAGAGAAATGTGTTAGTATTAAAGAGAAGAATAAAGGTAAATAAAAAGAAAGAAATAAGAAAGAGGATTATATATTTATGGAATAGTCCATTAGCCATATGGGAACCACAAGAATAAGAATATATTTCTCATTTTAATTATTATAAATGGTGTTAAAATTGTTATTTGTTATTGTAAAACAAATACCCTTAATTGCAGTAAACTATATTTTCTATCTTATAGTACTGATAATTATATTTCTATTGTTATCTTCAGCAATTAAAATAGTAAAAGAATATGAAAGAGCAGTAATATTTAGATTAGGACGTCTACTTGGTGCTAAAGGTCCAGGATTATTCTTTATAATACCTTTTGTTGATAGTATGAGAAAAATAGACTTAAGAGTTTTAACATTTGATGTTCCTAGACAAACAATAATAACAAAAGATAATGTAACAGTTCAAGTAGATGCTGTTGTATATTATAGAATTTATGATCCTATTAAAGCAGTTGTTCAAGTAGAAAACTTTATATTATCTACAAATCTTCTTGCTCAAACAACTCTAAGAGATATTATTGGACAAGCAACACTTGATGATTTACTTACTAAAAGAGAAGAATTAAATCAAAAACTTCAAACAGCCTTAGATATTCCTACAGATGCATGGGGAGTAAAAGTTACTGCAGTAGTTATAAAAGATGTAGTATTACCTGAATCTCTCCAAAGAGCTATGGCAAAACAAGCTGAGGCTGAAAGAGAAAGAAGATCAAGAATTATAATTGCAGAAGGAGAATATGAAGCAGCAAAGAAAATGAGTGAAGCTGCTAAATTATATGAAAAGAATCCAATTGCTCTTCGTTTAAGAGAATTTCAAATGATATCAGAAGTTGCAAGAGAGAGAAATCTTATACTTGTTACTACAGCAGGTGCATCTTCAATAGCAGAATATGCAGGCTTAGCTAAGGCTTTAAGTAAAACGGAGAAATAATATGAAAAAATTTCTTATTTTTATTTTTTTAATAATTTTTCTTAATATTTATGTTATTTCATATCCTATTACATATTATGAAGAAAAAGTATTAACATTTAAAATAACTGGAACAATATCTATAGCACATTATGAAGCATTAGTAGATGCAATTAATATTGCACAAAAAGAAAATTATAATGCAATAATAATTTTACTTTCTACTCCTGGTGGAAGTTTAGATGCTACATTAAAAATGATTACTCTTATTGAAAATTCACCTATTCCTATTATTGGCTATGTATATCCTCCAGCATCAACAGCATGGTCTGCTGGCACATATATTCTTATGGCATGTCATATTGCTGCAATGGCACCAAATACAATAATAGGTTCATGTCAACCTATTTCTTATTCACCTTTTGGTTCAACTCCCATAAATGATACAAAGATATTAAATGCTCTTATATCATTAATGTCAACTCAAGCTAAGGCTCATGGAAGAAATGAAACTATAGCTATTAAATTTATTACAGAGAATTTAAATATAAATGATGAAGAGGCTTTATTATATAATGTAATAGAAGTAAGAGCAAAAGATGTTAATGAACTACTTAATAAAATTGATGGAAGGGAAGTAAATACAGTTTTTGGTAAAATCAAAATGAATACAAAAAATGCAATAGTTACAGAATATAATTTTAGACTTAGAGAAAGTATATTAAATATAATCTCTGATCCTACAATATCAAGTATTTTATTTTTAATTGGAATAATTGCTTTAATATATGGATTTTCAGCTCCTGGACATGGAGGTGAAATTCTTGGTGCTATTGCATTAATATTAGCTTTAATTGGAATGGGTTTTGATATTAATATAGCTGCACTTATTATGATGCTAGGTGGAGCAATTCTTTTTGTTTATGAACTTATGACACCTGGTTTTGGTCTTTTTGGATTTTCAGGAATAATATTATTAATATTAGGTTCTCTATTTATAGCTCCTCTTTCACCTGAAAAATGGGCTGTACCTAGTGAATGGTATATGACTTTTACATATACATTTTTATCTATAGCAATTCTTCTTTCTTTATTTTTTATCTTCATATTAATGAAAATAATTCAAATAAGAAGAAAAAAACCTATTATTGGTGATATAATAGGAGATCTAGTTACTCCAATATCAAATGCCTCTCCAAATGAATTAACATTTGTAATATATAAAGGAGAATACTGGCAAGCAAAATGTAAAAATGGAATTAAAAAAGATAAAAAATATAAAATTATTGGTAAAGATGGACCTATATTAATTCTTGAAGAAATTAATGAAATATAATAAATACTTTAATATTTGTTATTCATAATATTAAATATGAATCAAGAAGAAATATCAATAATAGAAATTACTGAAATTAAAACAAAAAATCCAATAATATTATGTGGTCTACCTGATGTTGGGCTTGTAGGTGTTATTGCAGTATCTCATATTATTAAATCATTAAATATGAAAGAAGTAGCATATATTGATTCAGATCTATTTCCACCTATCATGGTCTTTCATAATGGCACTCCTACATATCCTTTAAGAATTTATCAAAAAGAAGATATTCTTGCAATATTTTCAGAAGCTGCATTATCTCCTGAATCTATTTATCCATTAGCAAGAAGTATTGTTTTTTGGGCAAAAGAAAAAAATACTTCTTTATTAATATCCTTAGGTGGTATTGGAACTCCTAATAGAATTGATATTGAAATACCAAAAGTCTATAGTGCATCAAATATGCCAAGTGTAAAAGAAATTATTAAAAAATATGAGATTCCAATAATGGAAGAAGGATTTATGGTTGGACCTTATGCTTTAATTGCAAAATATTCAATACATAAAAATATTCCCAATTTATTACTATTAGCTGAATCTTTTCCCAATTATCCTGATCCTGGTGCAGCCGCTTCTATTATTAATACCTTAAATAAATTTATTCCATTAAATATAGATGTAAAACCTTTAATAGAAAAATCAGAAGAAATTCGTTTAAGTGCAAGAGAACTTATGAAAAGAACAGTAGAAAGCTTAAAGAAAATGGGTAAATCACAAGAATATGAAGTTCCATTAATGTATGTATGAGGTGAATAATATGGAATTTTGGATAGATGAATCAATATGGAATTACGAATATGGAAAATTAGAACCATTATATGAAATTTATGAAAGTAATGGTGAAATTATTATAAGAATAGACCTACCTTGTGTTCAAGATAAATCAGATATACAAGTTAATGTTACAGAATATTCAGTTACTATAGAAGCCAAAATGGGAAGAATAATTCAATATGAAAAATGGGGAACTTTTCAAAGGTCAATAAGATTTTGTAGATATAGTAAGACAATTAGATTACCAGTTAGAGTAGATCCTAAATCTGCTAAAGCTAGATTTAAAAATGGTATCTTAGAAATTCGTTTAAATAAAAAAGAACAATTATACACTATACCTATTGAATAGATTTTTTATTTTCATAATCAATAATTTTTTTTAATGTATTTTTTATTATTTCAATACTTTCAAGATATTCTCTTATTGATATATTTTCTTTTTCAGTATGACTAAGTTTTGAATTTCCAGGACCATAGACTACACATGGAATTTTCATTTTTTCAGCAAAATCATTTACATCACTTGTTCCAGTTTTTTTAATTAATCTTCCTTCTCTTCCTGAAATTTCTTTTATACTTTCAAGAAATAATTTAACAAGTATTGAATTTTCATTTTCTAAAAAAGGAGGATTTTCACTAAGTTTTTTTACATATACATCTTCATTTTTCTTAATTATCTTTATTATTTCTTCTTCTACTTTATTCATCATATTTGGTGGAATTCTTATATCAACAATCATATTACATTTTGAAGGAATAACATTATGAGAATTTCCACCCTTGATTTTTGTTACACATAGACTTGGTTTCCAAAAATTTTCTTCTTTTATTTTTTCCCATTTTTCTTCAATTTTTAATAATTCATCAATTATATTCTTAGCTTTATATATTGCATTATCAAAAAATTGAGGAAGACTGGCATGAGCTTTTTTTCCTCTACATGAAATTTTTAAAAGAATTCTTCCTCTATATCCTATTGTTAAACCATATGTACCACTAGGCTCTCCAAATATAGCATAATCATATTTTTCATTACATTTTGATAAAAAATATCTTATTCCTTTTCCATAACCTTCTTCGTCTACAACTGCTAATAAAGTTATTTCACCTTTATCATATATTTCTTTAAATTTTTTTGCTCCACATATTAAAGCTGCAAGAGATGATTTTGCATCTACTGCTCCTCTTCCAAATATAACCTTTCCTCTAATATGTGGATTTATCATACCTTTTACAGTATCCATATGTCCACAAAGAAAAATCTTTGGCATTCCTTCTCCTATAATTGCTTTAACATTTCCAACTTCATCTATTTCTGTATTAAATCCTAATTTTTTTAATTCTAAAAAAAGAAAATTAGAAATTTCTTTTTCTTTTCCACTTGGACTATAAATTTTTAATAA
>CAZTWF010000097.1:0-3769 GCA_964617245.1 uncultured Nitrososphaerota archaeon | reverse complement strand
GCTGAACCGCTCTTCCGATCTTTAAGATAAAAGGGGAAGAAATATTTCAAAAATATTAAAAATAATCAATATTATGATTATTATCTTTATTATTATATTCTTTATTTCAATAGCCTCAATAGCATATACTGGATTAACATTATCTCCAAGAGTAGGAACACCTTATTATAATATAGTTAATAATAGTCTTGAATATAATATTCCAATTTCATTAGATAATAAAGGAATATTTCCTATTGATATATTAACAACAGTATATTTTATGAATTCATCAACAGTAAGTAATATTTCCTTACCACCTGGATTTTCTGGTACAATTCCATTAAAGTTAAGTATCAATTTTTCAAATATTAATATCTCACATATTAATATAAATAGAGCAGAAATACCAGTAGATGTATTACTAACTATATATTTTAAACCATTATTAAAGATTTCATTATTGACAAATTTTTCATTTAATTTAGGATCTCCTTTTGAGAATTTTAGACTTTATGAACCTAAGTATGAATTATATAATAATACTCATATAATGATTACTATTCCTTTTTCTTTTTATAATAGATCTCCAATTAATATTATAGGTCCTTTTTCCATCTCAGTATTTTATGAAAGAGAAAAAATTGGATTTGGTGAGACTTTTCTAAATGTAAATCCTTATAGTTCATATTATGGAAGTTTAAACTTATATCTTAAATCTCCTTGGTTAGAAAATCCTGAACTTTTAATGCATTCTTTCTCAAGAAATTATACATTAGTTCTCTCTCTTCCTATAATTGGTAATATAGAAAGAGTAGAAACAATTAAATGGGATCCTCTTATAAGTAATTTAAGCATAAGCTCTCCATACATAATGGCTTATAATAATACTCATTCTAGAATTTTTATTCCAATTTATTTTGAAAATAAAGGCGTTATAAGGATAACTGGAAATATCAGTGGTAAAATATTAGATATAAATAATAATACTATTGGAATATTAGATAAAGTCTATGTTAGTATATCTCCTAATCAAATATTCTCTATGAATATGACAGGATATATAGAAAATAGACCTGTAGATATGATAAAATTATTACTTAGATTTGAAACTCCTTATGGCATATTGGAGGGTATATTAATTGCCAAGTAAAATAGCAAATATAATTAAAGGAATCTTCATGTTTTTATTTATCTTCTTTTTATTCTGCTATTTACCATTAAATATGCTCAGTATAATAGAAAAAATCTTATCTATGGGACCTTTATCAGCTCATTCTGATATAATAAAACAATTATTATCTCAATTATTACCTCAAATAATACATCCAAATATTCCTATTTTTGGCCTTTTATTCGCTATTTTTGTATTTTTATCTATAGTATCAAAGAATACAAAATTTAATGGAATTTTCATTATGCTAGAAGGTATAGTATCTGTAATATTAATATATTATTTATTTCAAGGAGGTAATATGACCATAATATTCTATGACTATAAGCTAGTATTAGATTTAACAATATTTATGTTAATTCTTATAATTCCTTCAATACTTATCTTTATAAAAGGACTTATAATTATTATGAAAATTCGAAAATAATAAAAAAATTAGATTAGACTTTAAAGGATATTAGACACCAGCTTCTCTTAATGCTTCTCTTAAGGTCTCTTCAGTTGGACATACTCCTATTATACGTATATCCTTATCAATAACAATAGCAGGACTTACATTTATATTATATTCACTTAGCTTTGGATTTTGACCTCTATAGACTTCAATTTCAATTTTTTCTTTATAATCTTCTTTAATTTTTTCAATTAATTTTAATAGAAGTCTTCCACCAGAACAAGGAGGCTCAGAAACAAAAATCTCAACTTTAATTGGCATATTCATATCCCCATTTCTTTAAGTGCTATTTCAATAGTTTTTATATCTGGACATACCCCCATTATTTTTATTCTTCCTTCATTGAAAACTATAGCTGGAACTACTGTTAAGCCATACTTATTAAATTCTTCACATGGACCTATATGTTTTATTACTTCAACTTTTTCACCATATTTTGCTTTAATTAAATCTGCATATTCTAGAAGTTTTGTACATCCTGCACATGGAGGTTCAGCTGTGAAAACTTCAACTTTTACAACCATTTTAATCCCATATATATACTAGATTTAATAAGTTTATTTATCTTTCGATTATACATAATTAATTAAAATTACTTTATTTATTATGATTATTTCAAAATATTATGATTTATATTATGATTTATTCTTATTAGTTTCTATGTAAGGTTCTACATGAACAGTTAATTCCCATCATATAATCTTTTAAGTTCTTTTTCTACCTTAGATGCTATTTCATGAGCATCACTTAATTTTATATTAGGAGGTAATCTTATATGTAATGTTATTTCCATATATTCTTCATATTTATGAGCATGTATATGATGTATATCTGAAATATCCCTAGATATTGATGAAATTATATTCTTTATTTCTGTTTCTAATTTAGATGGTAGTCTATATCCCATAATATCTTTTGAGACCTCAATTAATAACTTAATGGCTATAAAAGCTATAAATAATGAAATATAAATTCCTAATATACTATCTAACCAATAATAATTACTGAATATTATTCCTAAAGCTACTATTACTGAGATTATAGCATCAGATCTATGATGCCATGCATCTCTTACTAATATCTTAGAATTATAAGTAATTCCAAGCTTTAAAGACCACCTAGCAAGAATTTCTTTAACTATAGCTATATTAATAGAACTCCTACTAATATCCAATTAGATATAATGGCCTCATTATTCAAATATTTTTTAAATAATTTCAATTATTATTTCATAAGCAATTACTAATAATAGAGTTCCAATAATTATACTTCCTATACTTTCAGCTCTTCCATGTCTAAAAGGATATTCTTTATCAGCTGGTTTATAAACTATCCAGAAACTAATTATTATAATAAATGAAGTTAGAGAATCAGATAATGTATGTATTGATTCAGCTATTATGGCTATAGAATTAAATATTATTCCTACTAAGTACTTAATTATAAAGAGAATAATATTAGCTAATATTGAGATCAAACCTTCACTATAACCAGCAATTTTCTATTATTCATTATTTATCAACACTTAGAACTAAATTAAAAGATAAAAAATTATCCTTTGTAAATATTATTATAAAAAGCTCAGCACTCAAGATCTATTTCATCTTTCTATCATTGGGACTTTCTCGTCATCGCTAAAAAATTATATTAAAAAAGAATTTTATTTATTTTTCTCAATATTTACTTCATTACCAAGTAAAAGACCTTTCTTCTTCAATCTTGATATAGCAGATCTTACACTACTTGGTTTAATATTCAATATTTTTGCTATTTCAGCAATAGTTATATTGCTATTATTAGCTAATATTTTAAGAATTCTATCTTCTAATGTTTCTTTAGATGGTGGTGATAAAATATTTATGTATAATACAGATCCCCCCATTATTACTGTAGCTGGAGAAGATCTTCCTTCTGAATCAATACAATTTTCTAAAAATAAATCCATGGTTTCTTCATCTATTTTAGCTAGTCTTCCTCTAATTACTCGACCATCTAATAAATAAACCTCTATTACACTCTTTATGTATTTTTTTAATAGTCTAGACATTTTACCTTCTTGCAGACAGATCCCCAATTTCAGAGAATTATACTTACTAATTTTAAATTTAACGCTTTAAATTAATCAAAGTATTTGGATACAAGATTAATGATTAATTATAATT
>CAZTWF010000096.1:0-3680 GCA_964617245.1 uncultured Nitrososphaerota archaeon | reverse complement strand
TTTTTTTATAATTTTTATAACAAAAAATAAATATTAAAAATTATCGTAAAAATAAGTTTTGTAATAAAAATTTATTTGAAAATTAATAATATTCTATATATTATTCCACCTATTGTTATTGCAAAGATTATTTCAAAAATTGTTATGATTAATGCTTTTTTCCAACCAATTTCTTTTATTAAAGCTGCAATTGTTGATATACATGGTATATAAAACATTGTAACTACTGTAAAAACAATCATTTGAATAGGACTAAGTACTTCTGCAAATTCTTCTGTTCCTAAGAGTACTGCTAGCATAATAAGTGTTAATTCTTTTCTTAAAATTCCAAAAATTAAGGTTATTCCTGTAATTAATGGTAGTCCTAGCCATGTAACTGTTATAGGACTTAAAACTAATGCTATAGGTTCAAGCATATCAAAAACTTCCATTAGTTTAAGTATAAAACTTCCAATAATTATTAGGGGAAAAGCTATTTTAATGAATTCAAGTACTCTAAACCAAGTTTGTTTTAAAACAGTTCTTAAATGTGGCCATCTATAATCATGCATTTCCATAATTAAGGCTGTAGGCTCACCTGGTAAAGTCTTAAATGCTAATCTTCCAAGAATAAATATTATTATTAAGTTGAAAATATAAAGTGCTAATGCATAATCAATACCTAAGTATTTACCAACTAAACCAAGAATTATTACTGTACGAGCTGCACATGGTACAATTGTTGTAACAAAAACAGCAATAAGTCTCTCTCTTTCGGTTTCCATAATTCTACATCCTAAACATGCTGGAACATTACATCCATATCCAAGAATCATTGGAATAATAGCTTTTCCATGTAGTCCAATTTTATGCATAATATTATCCATTAAAAATGCAATTCTACTTAAGTAACCTGAATCTTCAAGGAAATAGAGGATAATATAGAATGGAATAATATATGGTATTGCAATTGTAATACCAGCAATAATTCCCTCCATTATACTCCATAATAACTTTCCAATGATCTCTATTCCAAGAAATTCATAAAAAATTAGTTCCATAGCATAGAAGAATTCATTTAGAAATTCTGAAACATATCCTCCAATAGTAAAGATAAAATGAAATATTGTAAGAAATGAAAGAGCCATTATAATATATCCAGCAATTTTATGAGTTGTAATATTATGAAGATATTCTTCAAATCTTGGCCTTATAGGAGAAACAATCTTTTGTACTTCTCTAGTAATACAACTAGCAATTTCATATCGTTCAGCTGTTATTACTGTTGAACAACTATGTCCATGAAGATTTTCAATTTCTTTTGAAAGTTCCTTAGCTATAGTGACTATTTCAGGATTAATTCTTTTTATTTCTTTCTCTATTTCTTCATCACCTTCTAATAATTTTATAGCAGTATACCTAGGAGGATACCAATAATCAATTCCTTCTAACATTTTTACAAGTTTAGCTATTCTTTCTTCAATTTCTTTTCCATATCTTATTACAATCTTTGGAGTTTCGTTCTTTTCTGCAACTTCAATAGCTTTTTCTAATAATTTAAAAAGACCTATTCCTTTTATTGCAATTGTTGGAATAACAGGTATGCCTAAAATTTTTTCTAATTTCTCAATATTAATTTCAATACCTTTCTTTTTTGCCATATCAATTTGATTTAATGCTAAAACAATTGGAATACCCAATTCTATAAGTTGTAATGTAAAATAGAGATTTCTTTCAAGAATAGAAGCATCTACAACATTTATTACAACATCTGGCTTTTCAATTGCAATATATCTTCTTGTAATTTGTTCCTCAATAGAAAATGTAGAAAGAGAATAAATTCCAGGTAAATCAATAATATCAATTGTATATCCTTTAAAATGAAGAGTTCCTTCAGCTTTTTCTACAGTTTTTCCAGGCCAATTACCAATATGTTGATGTAAACCAGTTAAGTAATTAAATATAACTGATTTTCCAACATTTGTATTTCCAGCTAAAGCAATATGAAGTCTTTTTTTAGTCATTTTTCTTCAACCTCAACTAAAATTCTTTCAGCAATACCTCTACCAAGTGCAAGTCTTGTGTCTCTTACAATAATTTCAATAGGTCCATGAAATGGAACAGATTTTACAACAGTAATTTTTGTGCCAGGTGTTAAGCCCATATCCATAAGCCTTTTTTTAATTCCCCATCTTTCTTGTCCTCTTCCAGTACCATCTATAGAAACAATTATTGCTGATTCTCCATTTTTTAATGCAGTTAATGGAATAATCTTCTTATTCATCTATATCACCTTTTTAACTTAATTTTTTAACATAAACAATAGAAGCAATTCGATTACTCAATACATGACAAGATTCTTTTATCATTAATGTAATCGATTCATTAATAAAATCCTTCTCTAAAATCTTTATTATAACACCAGGAAAAACACCTAATTTACTTAAATATTGTAATATATCACTATGTTCTTCTACTATTTTAATAATAATACCTTGAGAGCCAATATCAAGTTCTGTTAAAGGAATTGATTCTTCCTCAATTATTCCTCCACATTTTGTTGGAATAGGATTTCCATGAGGACATTTTCTTGGATTATTTAAAACTTTCTCTATTGATTTAATAATTTCTTCAGTTAAGCTATGTTCAAGCTTACAAGCAAGTTCATGAACCTTCTCCCATTCTATATTGAGAATATTTGTAAGTAAACATTCAGAAACTCTATGTCTTCTTATTACTTCAATAGCTAATTTACGACCTTTATCTGTAAGCTTAACTCCATGATAGGGGCGATGTGTAATAAGTCCTTTTCTTTCTAATAACTTAATAGTATTTGTTACAGTACCTGGAACTACTTTCATAATAGAAACAATATCCTTAGTTTTAGCCACACCATATTTTTCTTCAAGCCTATAAATACATTCAAGATATTCCTCAATTACAGGAGTAATTTCTTTAGTTGAAGACATATACGAAACCAGAAAAAATATTTTACGAAAACTCGTATTTAAATTTTATGTAGAATGTAACAAGTAAAAAAATCTAAAATAAAAAAATCTAAATTAATATTGGAGGGCCTCTATCATTTATTTTATATTTAAGCATTTTCAATTTGAGTACTTTTCCTATAATCATGAAGATCACCTTTTTTTCTTATTTTTTCATTTTTATAATATGAGAAAAAATATATAAGTTTTTCGCATAATAGAAAATTACAAAAATGAGAAAATTTTATAAGTATGATTATTAAAAATTATTATTTAATAATGTGAAAGAAATATGAGGTAATATTATATGAATAGAAAATATTCAATAAAAGTAATATCTGAAAGTAAGATAGTTGAGGTTGAATTTGGACTTTTCATAAGTCTTGATTTAATAGAAGAAGTATTAAATCAATTAAGAAAATATATTGCTGAAGATTATCAAATTAAATTAATAGGTTATATTAGTAGGGAATATAACTATATTAAAGCTTTCACATTAGCTCTCTCACTTTTTGGTAAGGAAGATCGTATAATCTTTGAGAATAAGGCTAAATTTAGTAAAGCTGAAAGAAGATCAAAGAAGAGACAAATGCAAGAATTAAAACGTATAGGTTATAATGCTAAACAAATATCAGAAGAATTAGGCATACCTTTAAAAACTATTTATCGTTGGTTAAAAGAAGAAAATATCAAAATATGATAATTTATATTTAA
>CAZTWF010000095.1:0-10267 GCA_964617245.1 uncultured Nitrososphaerota archaeon | reverse complement strand
CCATTAAATTTACAACTATTAAAGACATAATTGTAAATAAAGTAGATAATAATCCAGTATATTGTGTAATACTTTTAATATCTGAGGTGTCTACAGATAAAATAAAATCATAGGTCAATTTTTCACCTTTTTCTATTTGATAGCTATCTCTATAAACAAATATTTTTATACTATAAGTTGTAATTCTTCCTTCACCATTTAATATAAAATTATCATATCCATATACTCCATTAAAATAATCAATTGTAGTTTCAATTTTCACTAGCGTAGAATATTCTCCAATAATAATTTTAATAGGAAGTTCTGAAGTTAAATTACTTATTGATATTTTATCTTTTCCATATAATAGATTTGCAGCATGAAGTCTATTAATTAATATTCTTGTTTTATCTAAGGGAATATTTGAAATTTGATTTTCTATACCATCTGGCATAAGCCCAATATAATCATTACATATAAGTGAATTACATGTATATTGAATTGTAACAGTTTTCAATTTACCTTGATCCATTGGAAATATTGAAATGTAAAGACTTGAAAATAAAACAAGAAATATTAAAGAAGATAAGATGATTTTGCTTATCTTACCTAATCCCCTAGGTCTATAAGTCCATCTAATATAAGAAAATAAATTTCTGAATATTCTTAATTCCATTATTCTTTCTTTATTAGTAATAATTGAAAGTAATGCTATACCCATTATGAATCCTCCTGCATGTGCAAAAAAAGCAACACCACCTCCAGTTTTTGATAGTCCATACATTACTTGAAGTGCAAACCAAAAGATAATATAATAAGATGCTTTAATCCAAAACATAAAAGGAAAGAAGAATATTGGTAATATCATTAATAATGAAGTGCCAGGATAAAAGATTAAATATGCACCTAATACTCCACTTATAGCTCCTGAAGCTCCTATGGCAGGTATAACATATGCCATTGGTCCTTGAAGAAAGGAAAATGCTGTATGAAATATAGAAGCAACAATTCCAGATAAAATATATAAAATAAAGAACCTTTTACCTCCTAAGGTTTCTTCAACTGCTCTTCCAAATATATAAAGAAAATACATATTAAAGAATAAGTGAATTAAATCAGCATGAAGAAACATTGATGTAAAAATTCTATATAATTGAGAAGAATTAAATAAAAGAGAAGGGACAAAGGCACCATTACTTAACCAGTAATTTCCAATGCTAAAGAAATTATTTTCTATAGATGATATAATATATATGATAATATTAGAAAATATTAAAGCTAATGTAATTCTTGGTTTCTTTGGATGATAAACTCTTTCAGATATAGGTCTTTCAGGTATAGGAAAACCTAAACCCAATTATAGTTCCTCCATTGCAAATAATATTGCACCAATTAAAGAAGTTTCTTCTTTTAATAAAGAAGGAATTATTTTAGGAGGTGTATTAAAGGAATAATTAGGAACATAATAATTAAGTGGATCTATTATAAGATCAGAATTCTTAAGTGCAACTCCTCCTCCTATAGAAATAACATCAGGATCATATAAATTAACTAAATTAGCAATTGCCATACTATTTATTTTTATAACTTCATTTATTACATACATTCCAAATTTATCTCCTTTTCTTGTATATTCAAATATATCCTTTATATTAAAGTTATTATTTATTACTTTTTTTAATAATAATGTTTCTTCATTGTAATTTTTTGCTAAGAATTTACATAAATTTGGTAATCCACTTCCCGAAGTATAAGCCTCCCAATGTCCTTTTCCTCCACATTTACATTCCATTAATCCATTTATATCAATTATCATATGACCAAATTCATGAGCATTTCCTTCTTTTCCTATAAGTAAATGTCCATCTACAACAATACCTCCTCCTATTCCAGTTCCTATAGCAATATACACTACATTATCATTTTTAATACATAATTTCCATTCAGCTAATACACCAGCAACACCATCATTTATGAGCTTTATTGGTACTTTTAGATTTTCTTCAAGAGGAGAAAGTAATAAATTTCTAATAGAAGAATGAGGAGAAAAAACAATTTTAGATTTTTTCAAATCTAATTTTCCAGCTGCTGCAATACATATACAATATATATCATTAATTTTATCTTTAGCAATTTCACGTATAATATTTTCTAATTTTTCAATAGGATTATTATTTAAAATATTGGTTGGAAAAACATATGTTTCTAAGATAGATTCTTTTATTTTTTTAAAATCATTATTTTTCTTCGCAATTGCTATTCTTAACCATGTCCCTCCTAAATCTATTCCTATAACATAATCCAATTTCAAACCCTCGGTTTCCAATCTCCAATATTATATTCTCTTATTACTTCTTCATATAGCTTAATGGTTTCTTCTGCAGCTTTTTCCCATGTAAAATTCTTTATAAAGTTTTTAGCATTTTCAACAAATTTTTTACTCAATGATGGATTATCTATTATTTTTAATATTGCTTCTGCTAATTCATAAGCTGAGCCTGGTGTAATTTTTATACCATTATATCCATCAATTACTATTTCATTTAATCCACCAACTGCAGAAGCAATTACTGGAGTTCCTAAAGCCATTGCTTCTAATGCAACAATACCAAATGGTTCATATAGACTAGGGAAAACTGCTACAGAAGCTATTTTATATATAGCATAAAGTATATCATCAGGAATATGACCTAAGAAATATAATCTTTCTGATATTCCAAGTTTTCTTCCTAATTCTAATAAGTATGGTTTCATTGAACCTTCTCCAACAAATAAAAATTTAATATCATTTCTTCTCAAGATATTTGCTGCTTCTAAAACTATATGAGGGCCTTTTTCATATACTAATCTTCCAACAAATAAAACTATTTTTTCATAATCTTCTGCATATATTCTTCGATCTATATTAGTTGATGGTATGAGAGAATTTGGATCAATACCATTATATATTCTTACTATTTTATTTAATGGACATTGAAAAAAATTACTTACTTCATTTACCATATAGTTACTACAACATATAATACGCCAAGCTTCATAAGTTAATATCCATTCTATTTCATGAATATGTCTTTCATAATCATTACTAAGATATCCTCTTCTTCTTCCTAATTCTGTAGAATGTATTGTTGCTATTAATGGTTTTCTCATTATATGTTTTATATTAATTCCAGCTAATGCTGTAAGCCAATCATGAACATGAATAATATCAAAATTTTTAAATTTAAGTGCTTTTTCTACCATTAATAAATTCATTCCATGAATCCATGAAGTAAAATCTGGATATCTTAAAGAATAAGGATTAACTCTTAAAACCCTTATATTATCTATAAATTCTTCTGATTTTGATGTGCCATCAGTATATGTTATTACTGTAATATCAATATTCTTTATTGCTAATGCTTTTGAAATATAATATACATGTTTTCCTAATCCTCCAACAATATGAGGAGGATATTCCCAACTTAACATTAATATCTTCATTAAATTATCCTCCTGTATATACTTAAAATATCTTCATGATCTCTTCCAATGAATATCTTATTTTCATTAATATTATAGTCAATTACTAAGTGTTTCTTAATTTCTTCATTTTTTACTATAATTATATCTGCATTATCAAAACATTTTTTTTCTATATCAAATATACCCATTTTAAGTAATGAATCAATTTTTCCAGCTCTTTTTATTTCTGTTGTATAAACTGAAATAATAAATGGACATTTTAAATAAGATGAGATATAATATGCAGCTATAGATGAAATCCAATCATGAGAATGAATTAATAATGCTCCATTACTATTATGAATAATATTAGAAGCTGCTCTTACAAAATCTAAATTAAGCATATAGACATAAATTAATATATGTGAATAAGTTTTATGAAGACTTCCTACTCTATATATAGTTACATTATTTGATTTTAGTATATTATCTTCATTTCCTCTTGTTATAACTACTAATGGATAATAATTTGCTAATTTTGGAATTATACTATATAACCAATTTGATAATTCACCTATAGAAAATGGTGGATATTCCCAAGTAATATGTATAATAGGTTTCATTTTAATTCACTAATCTATGTAAAAATACTTCTAACTACAGAAATTCCTAGACTACTTAAATAATAATAACCATTATTCTCAATGATATATCCATAATCCAATAATTCTTTTATGGCTAAATAAAGTTCCTTCTCATCAATACAACAAATACATTTAATTTCATCAAAGCTTTTAGCAGTTTCAGGACGTGTTGCTGAAATATTATGTAACATTATTAATAATCGCATTGATGATGATATTTCATATATATGCATAAAATATTTTATAAATAATTCCAAAATAACTTTTTCTATTGGTGAAATTTATGGAATTTAAAGCAATCGAAGATCCAGATTGGGATTTTGCAAGAAATAAACATATATTATTAAAATCTCCAATTGGAGAATGGTCTTCTTCAATATTTTCATCTGAAGTCTTTATAGATAAAGAAAGATTTATTGGACCAAATAGGGATTGTCCATTTCAAGGATTTATAACTTCAATTAATGGATGTATAATTAAAATAATTGATGGTATTTTATTTTCATCAGAAGGAATTGGAGAAAAAGTAATTGTAGAACCTTATAAAGCGAAATATGTATATTCTGATTTAGAGATTGATTTAGAATTTAAAGATTATTATTTTCAAATTTCTTTTAATAGAGATTGTAAAATTCTTCCTTTTTTTGAAACTTCTAATATAAATATTAATAATGAATGGGTAACATTATGTGATAATATTGCAAAAATTGGTCCTTTTAAATCAATAAAATGGATCAATTATCATACTGATTGGATATATAAAATTGATTGTGGTTTTAGATATAAAGATGAAAAAGATTATATAAGATTCTTTAAAGAAATAAGAAGAATTCATGCTCCTATTATTGGAATACCTAAAGAAAAATATTTAAAAATAATAATAAATGGAAAAAAAGATCCTTGGAATATAAAAGAAAATTCTTGGATTAATAGACTATGTTTTACTAATGAGAAAATAAAAGAATTATTAATATCCAGATTATCAACATTAAGAAGTTTTGGTCTTGATTTAAATGGTATTTGGTTCCCAGAAGCAGGATGTTGGTGGTTTAGACAACCTTGGACAAGAGATGCATTAGAAGGAATAATAAATAATTTTGAAGTTTATACAAAAATATTTAAATGGGATGAAAAATTAAGAAATTTTGCAATTTTCTTAATGAATATTGTAGAAAAAGAAAGAAAATTACCAAATATAATTGGTTGTAAAGAAACTTCAGTAGATGCTCTTCCTTTATTATTATATCTTTGTTCTAAACTTGGTATGAAAATAGAAAAAATTGTAATTTCTTTATTAAAGGAAATGGAGAAAAGAGAAATTATAGAATTTGGAGAACAAGTAATGAGAGATGGTTTAATTGCTTGTATACCATATCAATCTTGGATTGATTCAAGAATTAATGAGAAACCTATAAGATTACCTAATGAATGGAATGAATGGTGGCTTCCTAAATACTCATTACCAGAAGTTAATGCTTATTGGATAAAAGTACTTAAATTAATTTATGAAAATTCAAAAAATAATGAAATAAAAGAATATTTAGAAAGAATGGAAATAGCTTTTAAGAATAAATTTTGGAATGGAGAATTTATAGTAGATATTATTGATATTGAGAAAAATAAGAAATCAAATGAATTAACATCATGTGGAGTTGTTGCTCTTTCATGTGCATTACATTTATTTGAAAAAAATGAAATAATAAAAGCTTTTAAATCAATAAAATCATTAATTGTTTATAGAACTTTAAGAGTAATTGGAAAAGAAACTTATCCATTTGGAATAGCTATTTCTTCAAGAATAGAACCTTATTTAGGAGATAAAGAATACCATAAATCAACTATATGGCCAAGAGATATTCCTTATTTTATAAAAATATTAGAATATCTTGGATATGAAGATATGATAAAAGAAATTCTATTAAATAATTTGGATCATATGATATCAGAAGGAGCAATATTTTATATTAATGAAATATTTGGACATCCTATTGGGAAAAATCCAAATCCAACAGAATATAGTATGAATCTAATACCATTAAAAAATCCTGCTCAATATTGGAGTCATTGGTGTGATCCATACATTGGAAGATTTTTACTTATAACCTCTTGATATATAGAGGCTATTCTTTTTGATATTTTCTCCCAAGTAAATTCTGAAAGTACTCTTTTTCTTCCATTTTCTCCCAATCTTTTCATATGATTTTCATCTCTTAATATCATTTTTATTGCCATGGCTATATCTTGAGGATCATATGGATTTATATGATATCCAGTTTGATCTGGTCCTGCTGAAACAACTGATTCCCTCATTCCACTTACTCCTCTTGCACCTACAACTACTGGTTTTTTCATTGACATTGCTTCTAATGCAACAATACCAAATGGTTCATATAGACTAGGAAAAACTGCTAAATCACATGCTGCATAATGAATAATTCTTTCATCTTCAGGAAGCATTCTAAAATTGAAAATTATATTATTTTTTAATCCTAATCTTTCTGCTAATTTTACTAATTCTCCTTCCATTTCTCCTTTTCCAATAATTACAAGTTTTACATTTGGAAATTCAGATAATACATGAGGCATTGAAAGAATTAACTTATCAGCACCTTTAGCTCCAGTAAGTCTTCCTATAAAAATAATCATTTTCTCATTATCAGATATTCCATATTTTTCTCTAATTTCTTTTATTTTTTCATATGGAATATTTTCAGGTGAATATTTATTTGGATCTACACCATTCCATACTACTTCAATTTTATCTGATGGAAAACCTAATGAAATTAATTCATCTTTCATAGCATATGATACTGTAATTATTTTATCTGCATAATTAGCAGTTTTATGCTCAAGATTATCTATAATATCTGAGCCATCACCAAAAGTTCTTCCTTTTTCAGTAGAATGTATATGAAATACCATTGGAATTTTTAATGCTTTTTTTAAAGTAATACCAGCCATAGCAGAAAGCCAATCATGAACTGAAATTATATCAAAGGTTTTACGTTCATTTGGAATTAAATCATTTACAATTTTTGTACTTACAAGTAAATTATATAGCCAAATATCTGAAAAGAATTTTATCCCTGGACCCCATCTTCTTATTTCTTCAGCTACAACATCAGGAAGTATTTCTGATATATCTAATATCTTTGGACGATGTACTTCTACACCTCCCATTAATTCTCTTGTCTTTAAATTTCCATCATTTAATGTAAATATATAGACATTATGTTCCATTTTTACAAGATATCTTGAAAGTTCATAAACATATGTGCCAAGACCGCCTATAATTCTTGGTGGATATTCCCAAGATAGAATACATATATTCAAAATTTACACCATAATATAGTAGTTTTTTTAATTTTTAATATTTACTGATATTTACTTATACTTCATTTTCTCTCTTTATTATTTCATAACTCCATTTTATTTCAGATAATTGTGAAAGCATTGCAGCTATTGGGCATAATTTTGACATTGTTAAATTTATTATTCTATCTACAACTTCATCATCAAGTTCTCCTCTTAATGTAAATTTTATATAAATTTTTGTTAATATTTTTGGAATTTCTTCTCTTACTAATCCTTCAATATCAATATCAAAAGCTAATAATTTTTGATTTCTACTTTTAAGCATTGTTACAATTTCTAGGCCTGCACAACCTCCTAATGCCATTAATAAAAGATCCATTGGTGTAATTCCAGTACCTGTTCCTCCATATTTCTTATGAGCTTCTAAAATTACTTCATGACCTAATGTATCTCTTCCAATAAGCTTAAGTTCTCCATTCCAAACTAATGATACCTTTGGCATAATATGATTAATTTTATCTATTAACTTATATCTCTTTTGGTTTTAGATTAATAGGAAATTGATCCTTTAGTTTAAAACGATTAATAGGAGGTTTTGTTATTTCAATATATTCAAATTTTCCTTCTTTATTAATAATCATATTTTTTACTTCATCTAATGTAGTTTTTCTACAAAAAGAGTCTATTCCTCCATGTAAATCAGTATAATCATCATAAAGATATGTATTTTTTACTTCTATAACATCAACTATTTTTCCAATTCCACTTTTACCATAATCTTCTATTATATCAATTAAGACTTTTATTTCACCACTTATGTATGATTTTCTCCACATTATATATTCAAAAGTTATTATTTCATTAAATATCATTTCTTTAATCATAGATAATTATAAATCAAAGTTCTAAATTTATCTTATGGTTGATTAAAATGATAATAACAAAAACAAAAGATAATCTATTAGATTATATCAAAAAATACAATAAGATATTCATTATAGGATGTGGAACATGTGCTACAAAATGTCAAACAGGAGGAGAAAAAGAAGTTGAAAACTTAGTAAATAAAATTAAAAATATGAATAAAATAGCAAATGGTAAAATTGTAGAAAGTCCATGTGATTTAAGAATATTAAAAAGAGATTTAATTAATAATAAATCTGAAATTAATGAGAGTGAAGTAATAATAGCTTTATGCTGTGGAGTTGGTGTTCAAACAATTATTGAATATACTAATAAAGAAGTAATTCCTGGACTTGATACTTTATTTATAGGAATGGTAGAGAGAATTGGAAAATTTTATGAAAAATGTAGAGCTTGTGGTAATTGTATTTTATATGAAACAGGAGGAATATGTCCAATTACTAATTGTCCAAAAAAACTACTTAATGGACCATGTGGAGGAATGAGAGAAGGAAAATGTGAAATTAATGATAAAGATTGTA
Organism: uncultured Nitrososphaerota archaeon; assembly: GCA_964617245.1. Lineage (GTDB taxonomy): Archaea > Thermoproteota > Methanomethylicia > Methanomethylicales > Methanomethylicaceae > WYZ-LMO11. The sequence continues at coordinate 1,440 of CAZTWF010000095.1, read as the reverse complement.
TTTGGGTGATTATATATAAAAGACTTAAGGAATATGGAAGAGAAGAAGATTATAAAATAATAAGAGAAGCTTTTGATTGGTCAAATATAGCTAAACCAAGAGAATTTATAAGGTGATATATTTGAAAATATTTAGTAATTTTATGAAGGAATTATACAATGGAAATTTTGTATTTACAAGTGAAATAGAACCAAAGAAAAGTGTAAAAATTGATTATCTTATAGATAAAGCAAATTTCTTAAAAAAATATGTAATAGCTTGTAATGTAACAGATAATCCAAGAGCAAATGCTTATTTAAATAGTATAGTAGCATCATATATTATACAATCTCATACAGGCTTAGAAACAATATGTCATATGACTGTAAGAGATAGAAATAGAATAGCATTAATATCAGATGTACTTGGTGCAAGTATACTTGGAATAAAGAATGTATTAGTAATTACAGGTGATCATACAACTATGGGAGATAATCCAAATGCTATGCCAGTATATGATATTGATTCTACACAATTTATTAAAATGTTAAGAAGAATGATTGATGAAGGAGTAGATATTAATGGAAATCCTATTGATGGAGAAATAAAAATACATATAGGTGCTGTAGGTAATCCTAATGCAAATCCAATTGAAGTAGAATTATATAAAGTAGAAAGAAAAATTAAAGTTGGTGCTGAATTTATACAAACTCAAATAACATTTGATATAGAAAAAATAAAAAACTTTATAGATTATTTAAAACCATCACCTCCTTTTATATTAGTAGGAATTTTTCCATGTAAATCTTATAGAATTGCAGAAAATGTAGAGAAAAAACTACCAGGAATAAAAATTCCAGAGGAATATAAAAATAAACTTAAGAAAGTAGAAGGAAATAGTGAAAAAATAGATGAAATAAATATTGAATATTTTTCAAATTTAATTAAAGAAATTAAAAGAAATACAAAAGCCTCTGGAGTTCATATAATGACAATTGAATATGAAAGAATTATTGGAAAGATTATAAATTCTCTTTAATTATTTTTATAATATCTTCAGTATCTTTAACTAAAAATACATTACAGAAAGAAGCAAGTTTTCTAATTTCTTCTGTAATATTTTCACATATAGCAATTTTTATTTTTGATTTTACATCAAAGGATTTTATGAAGAATTGTAATAAGGAAATATCATCCTTACAGTAATCCATTACAATAAGATCATCTTTATCCTTTCCAACAAAATAGAATTTATGCTTAATTCCACTCATACCTTCAACAATAGGTGGATCAATTATTGAAATATATTTATGTAGATCTTCTGATAGTTTACAGGAGAGCATAGCAATAATTTATAAAAAAATAAATATTTAAATCTTTTTTGAAAATTTTTATTAATTATGTGTATTTTTGTTTTTATAAAATACAGTTTTAATTAAATTTATAAAAGTAATAAATTTA
>CAZTWF010000094.1:0-3996 GCA_964617245.1 uncultured Nitrososphaerota archaeon | reverse complement strand
CTTATTATGGATTATAGTTTTTTATTTGATAATTGAATATAAGCCTAATATATATCATGAAGCAATGAAAGCAGGATTAATGATTATAAAACCTATTGGCTATAAAACAGTATATTAAAAAATTACAAAAGAAGACCATACATGAGAATTAATGGAAGGAATAATATGGCAATTGTATTCATAACTTTAATTAATGGATTAATAGCAGGTCCTGCAGTATCCTTAAAGGCATCTCCTACAGTATCTCCAACAACTGCAGCAATATGAGCTGGACTTTTTTTTCCTCCAAAATTTCCAAGCTCTATATATTTCTTTGCATTATCCCATGCTGCACCACCAGTAGTCATTAGTATTGCTAATAGTAATCCTGAAATTATTGATCCCATAAGCATACCACCAAGTGCTTTATATCCAAGTAAAAATCCAGTTATTAATGGTGAGCCTACTGCAATAATAGCAGGTATCATCATTTCTCTTAATGCTGCTTTTGTTACAATATCAACAGCTCTTCCATATTCTGGTTTTGTAGTTCCTTCAAGAATTCCCTTTATTTCTCTGAATTGTCTTCTGACTTCTTCAACAACTTGAAAAGCAGCTCTTCCAACTGCCATCATTAAATATGATGAAAATATAAAGGGAATAGCTGCTCCTAACATTAATCCAACAAGAACTAAGGGATCATCAATTAATAGATTTAATGGAAATCCTCTTGAAATTACTTCATCTCTATATGCAGCAAATAATGATAATGCAGCAAGAGCTGCAGAGCCTATGGCATATCCCTTTGTTACTGCTTTTGTTGTATTTCCAACTGCATCAAGTTTATCTGTAATATTTCTTATATCATCAGGTAATCCAGCCATTTCTACAATTCCACCAGCATTATCAGTTATAGGACCATAAGAATCTATAGAAATTATCATACCTGTAGCTGAAAGCATTGAAGTTGCAGCAATAGAAATTCCATAAACTCCCATTTCAAAGGATTTTGCTCCACCAGCTAGGAAATATGAAGCAATTATTGCTATTATAATAATAATTACAGGTAAAAATGTACTTCTGAGGCCAATTGCTAATCCTGTTATTACATTTATTCCAGCTCCAGATTTTGAAGCTTCAGAAATAGAAAGCACAGGTCTATAACGATATGATGTGAAATACTCAGTAATAGCAACCATACTAGCCATTACTAATAAGCCTATAAGTGATGCTAAATATATTCCTAAATCTCCTGTTAAATAGAGATTAGCAAAATAAAATCCAATAGCTGAAACTATTGTTGTTACTATAACTCCTTTATAAAGTGCAGTCATTATACTTCCACTTTTTCCCAATCTTACAAAAAATGTTCCAATTATTGTTGCAAATATGGCTATTCCTCCTATTACCAATGGTAATAAAATTCCATTTATACCAAAATGACTTTTAATATAATATGATGAGCCTAAAAGCATAGCAGCAAGAGCAGTAACAACATATGTTTCAAATAGATCTGCTCCCATTCCTGCACAATCACCAACAGCATCTCCTACATTATCTGCAATAACTGCTGGATTTCTTGGATCATCCTCAGGAATTCCTGCTTCAACCTTTCCAACTAGATCAGCACCTACATCTGCTGCTTTTGTATAAATTCCACCACCAACTCTTGCAAATAAGCTTATTAAACATGCTCCAAATCCAAATCCCACCATTAAAATTGGCTCTCTAAATAATATATAAAGAGAAGATAGTCCAATTATAGAAAGTCCAACTATAGAAAATCCAGTTACAGCACCACCTTTAAAGGCTAATGATAAGGCCTTTGCTAATCCTTCCTTTGCTTTATTAGCTGTTCTCACATTTCCTTGAACAGTTATATTCATTCCTATATAGCCTGCAATTGCTGATAATAAAGCTCCAATAATAAATCCCAAGGCAGATTGCCAATTTATAGTAATAAGAATAATTATTGCAATTATAATTGCAAAAATAAAGACTGTTTTATATTGTCTATTTAGATATGCTTTAGCTCCTTCTCTTATTGCCTTTGCAATTTCTTTCATTTTTTCTGTTCCTTCATCTTCTTTAAGTACACTTAAGGAAAGATAAGTAGCATATAACATTGCAATTATTCCTGATATCAAAGGAAAGTATAGAATAATATCCAATTTCTCACCTCTTTTTCATTGAAGTGATATATTATAAAAAACTTACTTAAATTTTTTAATTTTTCTTATTAATTTTATAAAAATAATAGCTAAAATAATTATTGGATATAAAATAATACATAATCCACTAAGTGGACATGAAAAACATGAAAGATTACAACGAAATAAGAAAAATAAAATATAGGAAAAAGGTAATGATGAAGCTGTTATTATGTAAATCCATAGTAATTTAAATCTTTTGATTATTTTTTGGATAGACATTTTTCCTTATTCAATATTTTTCTTTCCCCAAATCATTTTATAGAGCTTATTTGGACATCTTGATACACATTCTTTACAATTTATACAAAGTGTTCTTTCAATTGAATAATTAGAATCAATTGCTTGCATTGGACATACTGATATACATTTACCACAATTATTACATTTATTTTCTATTCTTATAGTTCTATAAAATCCAAGTTTAGCACCAATTTTATGAAAAATACCTGCTAATGCACCTAATGGACAAAAGAATAAACACCATCCTCTTCCTCCTACTGTAAATATTCCACCAATTATTAACCAAAATATTAAAACAATTATAGCACCACTATGCCAGTATATTAATTCTATTGGATTATAAATTCCATTAATTATTTGTTGTAATACTGATGATGCACAATATCTACAACATATTGCTCTAAAGGTTTCTCTATATCCTAAAAGAATTAATATAGAAATCATAATGAACCCTGTAAGAAATCCATATCTTATTGCTCTTGTTATTTTTGGATCTTTTATATGAATTCTATATTTATTTGGTAAAGGAATTATTCTACTAATAGCTTCAGTAAAAGCACCAACTGGACATAACCAACCACAAAATAATGGTCCTAGTATTAATGAAGTTATTATTACTGCAAATATAACTGTAAACATCTCAGGATAGCTAAATATATAGTAAATTCTTCCTGAAAATAACCAATCTATTGGCATTCTAAAACATGCCATATGTAAATCTGGTTCTCTTGGTATTCCTGCTAAATAGTAATAAATACGCATTACAATTGCAAATGGTCCTACAAATAATATAAAGCCAATTATCCAAGCAAGATATCTATATTTATTTTTCATTAAATTTTCTATTCGCAACAACTAATACCTCCTTGAGAAGAAATTCCTCTAACAAATTTTATTGGTAGAAAAGTTAGAACTTCATTAGTATCTGCATCTATTACTAATAATCCACCATCATAAATTATTTTTTCATCCATATAATAATCTGGTATTATAAATATCCAATCTATACTAAGCTTAGGTATTCCCATTCCTGGGGGTAAAGGTTTTGTAAATGTATGTGTTTCTGGATCATAAGGCCATGCTGCTTTTACTTCCCATATGACTGGATAAGGAGGCTCAATTAATTCAAGTTTAATTCTTATTGGTTTTTTACCAACATTATAAATCCAATGAGTAGATATTGCTTCAATATTAGGATTTAATATTTTTTTAAGTATTCCTCTTTGATCTAAGTCAATTACTAATGGAGCCATACTTATTGGAGGGCCTACTCCTATAATAGTAATAGGCTTTGTTATATTACCAGCTGGTGCAGCAATCCAGAAATGTACTATTTCAGATTTTGATAGATCCTGAGAATATACACCAGAATATAATGTTATTAAAAGAGCAAATACAAATGATATTAGTATTAGCTTTTTCATGAGTTATGAAAAAGTAGACAATAATAAAAAATCTTGTGGAATTACTCTCTTCTAAAAAGGAATTGATTTCTTCTAAAAATCTTTTTTTCTGACTCTTACTATTATTTCCTAATTTTAATTTTCTAATTTGTTATAAGCTA
>CAZTWF010000093.1:0-3008 GCA_964617245.1 uncultured Nitrososphaerota archaeon | reverse complement strand
AAGAAAACTTATAATTAAAATAAATATTGAATAAATTAAATATTTTTTCATAATTAATTTTTTAGCTAAATTCTATTTAATTCTACATGAACTCTATGAGAACCACATTTTGGACATCTTACAGAAGTTCTTTCTTTATTTAATGCACTTATAAGTATTTCATTTCCTTCATATCCACAATCTCTACATATATATTTGAAATCTACTTTCCATAATATATACTCATTCATTATAACTCACTTATTATAAAGTATTTTTATAATATTAAATTTTATTTTCTTTATGAAAGAATTTTTAATAAAAATAAGAAAAGAACTTGAAAAAGAAAATGAAAAAATAATAAATCATCCACTTATAAAAGAAGCAGAAGAAGGAAAACTAAAAATTGAAAAAATAAAAAATTTTGTATCTCAACAAATCTATATTGTAAATCATGATTTAAGATCTTTAGCAATAATGTTATCAAGAAGTAAATATGATGATGAAATAGATTTCTTTTATACACTTATTTCAGGAGATTATGAAGCATTAAAAAGATTAAAATTATTAGCTGAAGAAATTAAAGTAGATTTTTCAGAACCTATACCAATGGCTATAGCATATACTCATTATTTAGCATGGCTTGCAAATTATGCAAATCCAGGAGAACAAGCTATAGCATTAATTGTTAATATTCCAGTATGGGGAGAAGCATGTAGAAGATTTGGAAATGCATTAAAAGAAAATTATAAAATAAAGAATATAGGATTTTTTGAATTATTTTCAGGACCATTTGATAAAATTGAAGAAATGGCAATTAAAATAATAGAAAGATATAAAGAAAATCTATCAAATATGGAAAAATGTGCAAAATTAATACAAGCATATGAACTTATGTTTTGGAATGGTATTTATCAATGGTGAGAAAATGTTTACAAAAGAATTATGGAATTCTATAATAAAAATCTATGAAGAAATAATAAATCATCCATTTATAAAGGGTTTAACAGATGGTACATTAGAAGAAGAAAAATTTAGATTTTATGTAATACAAGATGCACTTTATTTAAAAGAATATATAAAAGCATTAAGTTTAACAGCATCAAAAGCACCAAAAGAAGAATGGATGAATACTTTTAATACTCATGCTAAACTTACTTTTGAATTTGAAAAATCATTACATAGAAGTTTCTTTAAAGATTGGAGATTAAGTGAAGAAGAAATAAATTCTACACCAATGTCTCCAACAAATTTAGCATATACAACATATCTTATAGCAATAGCATATTCAAGACCATTTCATGAATTATTAGGAGCAATATTACCATGTTATTGGATATATTGGGAAGTAGGAAAAGAACTTGAGAAAAGAGGCTCAAAAAAAGAATTATATCAAAGATGGATTAATACATATTCTTCAAAAGAATTTGAAAGTATTTGTATGGAAGTAATAAATATAACAAATGAAGTAGCAAAGGATCTATCTGAAAAACAAAAAGAAGAAATGAAAAAACATTTCATAATAACAAGTAAATATGAATATATGTTTTGGGATAGTGCATATAGATTAGAAAAATGGCCAATATGAAGAACTTTATAAATTGATTTTTTATATTTAAATGAAAACTTACTTATTTTCAATATTTTATAAAAAACAGTTAATATGCTATTAAATTAATAAGATTTCTTTAATGGAATTAATAAAATTGTTGCTATAATACCAAATAAAGCTGAAATGTAAAAAGAAGTATGAAAACTTTCTGTAATATCAGTAATAAGACCAAATAATGAAATTCCTATTATTGCACCAATAGAATGTAATGTACCCCATAATCCAAGTACAGTACTAGTATTTTTAGGAAAATAATCAGATCCACTTGCAGCATAAATAGGATAAAATCCTCCATAAAAAATACCAAAAATTGCTAAAGATATTATAATCATACGTAAATAAGAACCACTTATTGGAATAACTAATATACATAATCCTATTACAATATTACAAATTATCATCATTATTTTTCTTCCTATAATATCAGAAAGCATAGGTAATATTAATGTTCCAATAAGAGCATTAAAAGCAATTATACCTGATAATGCTGCTGATGATGAATAAGAAATTCCAATTTCAAAATTTGCATAAGTAACTATAAAATTTAAAGGACCTGTAATAGTAAATGCCATAAGCATATATGATATTCCTATTAACCAAAAATTTGATTTCATAAATATTTTATGATAATTTACTTCAAATTTTTCTAAATATGAACTATTATATTCTTTAATTTCATTTCTTAATACAAATTTATTAATAATTGTAATTATTAATAAAAAAATTCCAAGAATATACCAACAAGATCTCCAACCATAATTATAAACTAATAAAGGTAAAATTATTGAAAGTATTCCATAACCAATATAATCTCCTGAACTCATTATTCCAATAATTGTTCCTTTTACTTTTCTTCCAAATAATTTTTGAAGAAAAGATATTAAAGGAGCCCATGCAACAGTTGAACCAGCACCTATAATTGCAAAAGATAAACAAGTAAACCATTTATCATTACTAAAACCCATTAATAAAGTTCCAATTCCTGATATTATTAAAAATGTAATTATTACTTTTTGTTCATTAATTCTATCTGCAAGATAGCTTACTATAGGTGCAAAAATAGCATAAGCAATTGAATTAGAAGCAATAATTAAACTAGCTTCAAATTTTGTTAATTCTAAATCATTAATCATAATTGGTAAAAGAATTCCAAAACTATATATGGTACCAAAAGTAAACATTACAGTAAAGAAAGCCATTAGTAAGACAATAAACTTCTTCATATTCTCCCCTCACTAGTAATATCATAAAATAATGATTTTGTATGATATTTTGTAAATTTGAGGTGAAAAATAACAATATAAACTAAGATAAAAATACTTTACTTTTTAAAATAATTAATTATAAAGATAATAAAAGATAATATGTTAAAAATAAATAATAAATGAAAAATTAAAAATATCACATAATTGATTAA
>CAZTWF010000092.1:0-4157 GCA_964617245.1 uncultured Nitrososphaerota archaeon | reverse complement strand
CTTCTTCTAAAAAATCTTAATTTAAAAAAACTTAAATACAAGAGAAGGGAGATAAAGGATAAATGAGAACATTAAGAAACTTATCCTTTATATTCATATTAATATTCATAATATCAATATCTGGAATTTTGGTAGCAATTGGAATTTTTCTATATACACATCCAGATTTTAATCCTCTTTATAAAAAACCATTACCAAAGGGTTGGATAGATGAAAGAACTTATGTTTCTGGTAATTTTACAATAAAGAGTGGAGAGACTATTAGAGATATATTTCAATATATAGGAAGTGGAGGACAATCTATTATGATTCTTGGAGTTCAACCATTAGTTGTGGAAAAAAAAGGAAATATATTTATAAAATTTAATGGAATACCATTAGGTGAAAGTTATATTGAAACTACTTTTGTAGTAAATACATCTATAGCTTCATGTTGTTTTGTTACATTAATTCAAACAGGAGTAGATAATATAATGGAAATAAAATCCTATGGATTTGAAGGTATATTAAGATATCTTATAATAATACCAACTAGATAAAGTGATATTTATGAAAAGAATAAGAATAATTCCAATAATGAGTATTATTTTTACAATATTATTAATAATGATTGCTATAATAAATCAAATACAATGGCAAAATCATGAATATTATTATGAATTGAGAAGAACAATAGGATTACCAAGTATTGCCATAGGTACAAATTATGAAGGTACAAGAAATCCTCTACTTGATGTATTTGTAAGAGCATTATATGATGTGCCAGGAGGTCATGATTATGTAGTTTCATCTAGTTTTATTGAAACTCCATTAAAATTAAAAGAATTTTTTGAAAGAGTACCAGGATTTAATATAACTATAATGAGGGAAGAAAAATGATAAAAAAACAAAAAAATATCATAAGTTATGCTTTTGATTGTATTTCAAGATATAAAATGAGAACAATAGTAATATTGATTACTTTTCTAATTGCTACTACAATGATTTCTTCAGTTTTATTTGTAAAAGATGGATTAGAAAGAGAAGCTGAAATAAGTATAAAAGCTGCTCCAGATTTAACTATTCAATTCTTAAGAGGAGGAAGACTTGAGCCTATTCCTACTTCATATATAGATGAAATATCAAAAATAGAAGGCGTAGAAAAAGTTATACCAAGAATATGGGGATATGTAGGAATTTCACAATATGTATTTACTATTATTGGAATTGATACTTCTAATATTTCTGAATTAGAAAATTTTGGATTAGAAAGTGGTAATTTTATTAAAGAAGGAGATAGAGGAAAAATAGTTATAGGAAAATTAATTGCTAATTTATTGAATTTAAGAGTTGGAGATAATGTAATATTTTTAACTGAAACAATAGAAGCAAAAAAATATCAAGTAATAGGAATTTTTTCTGATCAATCATCAATATATACTGCAGATATGATTATTATGTCAATTGAAGATGCAAAAGATTTCTTTAATATACCTGATGGATATGTAAGTGATCTTTGTGTTTATATAAATCCTAGATATAGACCTTCAGATATTGCAGTAAAAATGTCAACAATTCCAAATCTCAGAGTATTAGATAAAGATCTATTATTAAGAGGTTATAAAGTAGCTTATGCAAGTAGAGGAGGAATATTTGTAACTTTATGGTCAATAGTTTTAGTTGCAGTTGCATTAATATCATTAAGTCAAATGATAATTGTTGGACAACAATCAAGATTTGAAGTAGGATTACTTAAAGCTTTTGGATTTTCAACATTAGATATAATTGAAGTTAGATTAATAGAAAGTCTTGTAATTGGATTTTTTGCATCTTCATTAGGAATGATATTAGGATATATTTATTCATTATATCTTGGTGCACCAGGATTAATGGATATATTATTAGGATGGTATTTCTTACCAAAAGAATTTAAAATACCTATATTTATGAATTGGACAACAATTTTCTCTATATATTCTGTTACAATATTTCCTTTATTAATAGCAACAGTTGTACCTGCATGGATTAATGCAATAACAGATCCTGATATTGCCATGAGGAGAGGTATAGCATGATTGAATTAATAAATATAACTAAAATATATAATAAAGGAAAGCCAAATGAGGTTATTGCTTTAAAAGATATAAATATGAAAATAAAAGAAGGAAAAATTACTGTTATTACTGGACCATCTGGATGTGGAAAGACTACACTTTTAAGTATTGTAGGATTAATATTAACTCCAACATATGGTGATGTAATATATAATGGAGAAAATATTACAAAATTTTCTGATTATTGGAAAACAAAATTCAGAAGAGAAAATATTGGATTTATATTTCAACATATAAATTTATTGCCAGGATATACTGCTTTAGAAAATATATTACTTCCATTATATTCTATGGATCTAAATCCCATGGATTATATAGATAAAGCAATGGAATTATTATCAAGATTAAAAGTTTTAGAAAGAGCAAGACATAAAATAGAACAATTATCAGGTGGAGAACAACAAAGAATTGCATTCGTAAGAGCTTTAATTAAAGATCCAAAATATATATTTGCTGATGAGCCTACAGTATTCGTTGATGAAGAGACTTCTCATATAATTCATGATATATTAGAAGATTTAAGAGATAGAGGAAAAACAATTATTATATCTACTCATGATCCTAATTTAATAAAAATAGCTGATGAAGTTTATAGATTTGCCTATGGAAGATTAATTACTTAAATTAGTTACTTAATTTAATTATTCAAATTAACTAAATAATTTTAATTTTTCTAATAATTTCTCATAAAGTTCTTCATAAATTTTTAATCCTTGAGATAAAGCTTCATCTATATTTAAAATATTAGATTCAACATCATTCATTAATTTTTCAATATAACGTCTAGTCTCAGGTGTTACAAGTCGATTATCTACACTACTCAATAAATTAATTAATTGTTCTCCTATTTCACTTAAATAAAATCTTTTACCTTTTTTAAAACTATATCCTCTATCAACTATTAAATTTGGATAATCTGCTCTTGTTGCATCTGTTCCTATGGAATTTTCTTCTAATAATTTTAATAATTCAGATTCTGTAAGTCTAGATGGAGGTTTAGTTTCTTTTTCTTCAATTTTTACATTAATTACTGATAATTTATAGCCTGGATATAATTGTGGTATATATAATAATTTTTTTGGTTCAAAATATGGAAAAATATTAAAGAATCCTTTATCAATAAAATATTTTCCTGTAGCACTTAATATTACTCCTTCTATATCAGTAATAATTCTCCATTTATTTAATTTTGCATTTTTTCCTAAGACATTAGCTAAATATCTTCTAGCTATATATTCCCATATTTTTCCTTTTATATCATTTGAATAATAATATTCAGTTGGATGAATAGGTGGATGAGCACCATCATTTTTCTTACCACTAATTGGATTATAATTTTTCATATCAATATATTTACTAAGAGGAGTTTTTGATAAAATTCCAATTATTTCTCTATGATCTATTCCAATCCACATATTTGTTTCAGTTCTTGGATAACTTATAAAACCATTAGCATAAAGTTCTTCTGCAATTTTCATTATTTTTGCACCACTAATATCAAATATTTTACTTACTTCTTGAAGCATAGAATCAGTATCAGTAGGTAAAGGCTTATGAATTATTTCTTCAGTTAATTCAAATTTTTTTACAATTAAATATTTAATATTTTTAATATTAGAATATATTTCTAATGCTTTTGATTTATCTTTTATAATATCAGTAGATAATGTTAATTTTTCTTCATTTATATTAACAATAACAGAAATAATCCAATATCTTTCTGGTTTAAAATTTCTTATTTCTAATTCTCTTTTATATACAAACCATAATGTTGGTGCTTGACATGAGCCCCAAGAAACTAATTTACTATTAAATTTTCTTGATAATGTTAATAATCTTGTATAAGCTGCACCTGTAATAAGATCAAATTTATGTCTAAATAATGCTTTCCAAACCCAATTCCATTTTAAATCATATTCTAATTTCTTCCAAGCATTTATAAGTTCAGATGATGTAACACTATTAAATCTCATTCTTCTAAAATCAATATTACCTCTTAAATTTTTAGAAGTTAATAAAACTTCATAGCCTATTAATTCTCCTTCAGGATCATTATCTGTAGCA
>CAZTWF010000091.1:0-12557 GCA_964617245.1 uncultured Nitrososphaerota archaeon | reverse complement strand
AATATTTTTATAAAAAATTAAATAAAGATTTAACAATGAAAAAAGGTATAAGTGAAATAGTAGCAACTTTAATAATGTTACTTATAGTTTCAAGTATTGGTGTAATTATTTATGCATATACTACAGGATATTTTTCTTTAATGACTTCAGCAATTAGTGAGAGAAGTAAAATGGATATAAATACAATAAGAGAAAAATTTGTAATTGTTGATGTTATTATTAATAGATCAATTAATAATACAGAGATTTGTACAGCAGTTTATAATTATGGAAAAACAAATATCATATTAAAATCAATGTTTATTAATGGCACTAAGGCAATAACAAATGAAATAGAAATATTTCCTGGAGAATTTCAATGGTTTAATGGGACTATAAATATCTTAATACCGAATAATGCAACTATTAATTTAAGAATTGTAAGCTCCTTGGGGAATTATTATGAATCTATTATATTCTAATAAAGGTGTAAGTACAATAATAGGTAGTATGATATTTCTTTCATTATTTATATTAAGTATAACAGCAATTATAATATGGACTCAAAATTATGTTAATTATGCTGAAAATATAAGAGAAGAATTAGAATTTATAATAGAAAAATCTAGAGAAAATTTAATAGTAAATTCTATTAATTCATCGGGAAAACTTACTTTAGTTATAAATAATCCAACATCTCAAACTATAATTATAAGACAAATATGGGCTAATCATTCTTTTCAAATAGGAGAATGGGTAATTCCTGCAAATAGCTTAGTATATATAAATACAACACTTGATTATGTAAATATAAGTAAAATCGTTACAAGTAAAGGAAATATTTTTTCTGGAATGCCTAAATCAGAAGAAGGAATAATAATAGAAAAAGAAAAATGGTATGTTCAATGGTATAATTTATCTGCTAGAAGAATTTTTGATAAAAAAATTGGTGAAAATTATTGGTATGATTTATGTTTTTCTTTTGATTGGGCACCAGATGCAGTTACTCCAATATGTGGACCTTATACAAAAGTTGGATTTAATGCTACTACACGTATAATAGCACTTAGTTCTAAAATATATATAAATTGGCATGTAGGTGAAGAATGTAGAATAATAATAGAAGAACTTGGAATTGATACTGATTGGCAAGGTACAGGTTATTTAGAATTAGATGTTATACAAAATGAAATTTATACAATAACAGTACTTTATAGTAGATGGACTGGAAAGGCATTTCTTACATTGAATATTGTAAATGCAGATTTTGCTACATAATTAGCGCCGGGAGGGGGATTTGAACCCCCGAGCCCATAATGGGCACAGGCTTAGCAAGCCTGCCCCTTACCAGACTAGGGTATCCCGGCTTAAAATAAGATCTCATCAATTAAATATCTCAAGTTTTATTTAGTAATAGAACTTTAAAAGTTTTTTTACTTTTTATTATTACGTAAAATATTTAATTCTAAACTTTTATTTGTAAAAAAGGGGCTGTAGGCTAGCTTGGTCTAGACTGCGAGGCTTGGGCCCTCGTGACCCCGGTTCAAATCCGGGCAGCCCCATAATGAAATTATAAAAAAAGAAAAAAGAAATAAGAAATTACCACCATCTTTGCATTATTACTTTTGCATCTGTTAAGAAATCAACAATAGCAACCTGTCCAGTTAGTGTACCATAATGACTTTTCTTTCTTGCAGGGAATGGGAAGAATTGTTGTGGTTGAGCAACTGCCATATTTGCTGCTATATTTCCTGCTTTAACACGTTTTGCAAATTCTCTAAACCATTTTCCACTTGAAGTATAAATTGTTCCAGTATTTCCATATTGTCTATTATTAGCAATTTCTATAGCTTCATCAAAATTTGAAACTTTAACAATTGGCATTACTGGGCCAAATATTTCTTCTTGTTCAATTTCCATTCCTGGCTTTACATCATCTAAAACAGTAGGACCTAGATAAAATCCTTCTTTATATTCATCTTCAATATTTATTTTTCTTCCATCAATTATAGGTTTTGCACCTTCATTAATAGCTCTTTCTATCATTCCAATAATTCTTTCACGTTCTTTTGCTGAAATTAATGGCCCCATATCTGTATTATCAAGCATTTGATATCCTACTCTTATTCTTTTTACTCTTTCAATTATTGGATTTATAAATTTTTCATAAGCTTCTCCTACAGTTATAAGAACTCCTGGTGCTAAACAACGTTGTCCAGCCATATCAAAGAAGCCAGCTACTACATTTTCAATAGTAGGCTCTAAAATAGCATCTGGCATTACTACTACAGGATTTTTAGCTCCACATTGACAAATAGCTCTTTTTCCATGAGAACAAGCTACTGAATATATTCTTTCTCCAACAGGTGTAGAACCAACAAAATAAACTCCTTGAATTTCTGGATGTTTTAATAATTCTTCTGATGCTGGACCAGTTCCATTAACTAAATTTATAACACCTGGTGGATATCCTGCTTCTGCAAATAAATTCATAAATAATGTTATTGGTATAGGATCAAGAGAACTTGGTTTTACTACTACAGTATCACCTAAAGTTAAAGCCCAAGGAATTACCCACATAGGTATCATTATTGGAAAGTTAAATGGAGATATTATTGCAAATACACCTAATGGTTCTTTAACAAGCTCCATATCAATTTCTGGTTCAGTTCTTGCTAAATTCATTACTTTTCTTACATTCATAAATAAATGAGGAGCTCCTAGGGCAGCATCAATTGCTTCAAGTGCTCTTCTAATTTCAGCTCTTCCCTCTCTTACTGTTTTTCCTACATTTTGAGAAATTATTTTTGCTAATTCCTCAGCTCTTTGTTCTACTAATATTTTAAGTCTTACAAGATATTGTAAGCGATCAAAAATAGGTATATTTGACCATTTATCAAATGTACTTGCAGCTGAACGAATAGCTTTTTCTATATCATTTTTTGATATTGCAGGAACTTCAGCTATAGGCTTTCCTTTTCCAGGATCGTATACTGGATAATATTTATCTGTTTCTGGTTCAATGAATTTATTATCAATGAAATGTTTTAGTTTTCCATAGTTTTCAGTAATTTTTATTTCCATTAATATACCTCCTTAGATAAATTCTTAGATAAATTAATTCTTTTAAATTTTTAAAAATATAAAATTTTCGTTAATAAATATTTTAAAATAATTTCCTTTAAAAATTAAAATTTATATAAACTATCAATTAAAAAAGCTAAAAGTGCAAGTAGCATAAATATTAGAGTTTTATTTTTTACATCAATAGCTATTATTTTTTCTTGATTTCTTAAAATCTTTATAGAACAAAGAATTAATCCTAAATCAACAAATATTATTGTAATTAAATAAAATAATCCAACTTCTCTTACTATTATTGGTAATATTGATAATATTATAGCACTTAAATAAAATAATGAAGCAATTATAGCAGCTTTTTTTACTCCATATGATAAAGCTAAAGTTCTAATATTCTTTATTTTATCGCCTTTTATATCTGCAATTCCTTTAATAATTTCTCTTCCAATTGTTGAAAGAAATGCTAACATAAAAAATGTTAAAATTTTTATATTAATTGAATTTGAAATAATAATAGCACCAAAAAGAAATGGAATAGCTACACAGTATGCAACCATTATATTTCCAATAAGACCTGTTCTCTTTCCTTTTGTATTATATAAAATAGATATAATTAATGTTGAAATTGCTATAATTATAGCATATATAGAAAAATAAATTGTAAATAAAATTCCAATTATTGCTAAAATAATTGCATAAATTTTTGCATTATTTATAGATATTCTTCCTGAAGGTAATGGACGATTAGGTGTATTTATTCTATCTATCTCTATATCTATAATATCATTTAAAACCATAGAAAATGCCGTTAAGAAAAATCCAATAAAAAAACCAAATATTATTTCTTCTATTTTAGGAATTCCATTTAATATAGTTACTTCTCCAATAATAACTGCTAATCCCATCATTATAGAATTTAATGGTCTTATTAATAATAGATAATCAAAGAGTAATCTCCATGGCTTCATAATATGTAATCTCTCCTTGTCTATCAATAACTGCAATTATGAGATCTTTATTAGATAATTTTGCTTTATTTGAAATATTTTTAAGTTCAGAAATACTTATAGTCTTTCCTTCTATTAATCCATATACTAAATATTTTGCAGGTTCTTTTCCTATAATTGCTCCTCTTCGATATACTCTAAATTCTAATCCTTTTCCATAGCCTTCTTTTACAATATATCCTCTACGTCTTAAATCAGAATATAGTAAATATCTAAGCCAAATATTTGGATCATTTTTTGATAATAAGTTAATTAATTCTTGAAATGTTAAAACTTTATTTGATTCATCTACCAAAATAATTTTATTATTATCTAATAGATATAAAGCTTCAATATCAAATAATATAAGCTTATTATCTTCCCATTCTCCATAATATCCTTGTTCATGAATTCTTTCTGCTCCACTTCCAGTTAATATTATTTTATTTCCCATAAGTATAGCTTTTTCTGGCATAGGATACACCTTTTAATATTTTAAAATTTTTATATAAAAATATGGCAATTAGAGAAGACTTATTAGCATTTCTGAAAGATGTTGAAAGACTTATTTTTATTGGTATTGGAAATAAGTTAAGAAAAGATGATGGTGCTGGATCAATTATTATTTCAAGATTAAAAAGAAAAGGAATAAAAAATGTATTAGATTGTGGGATTGTTCCTGAGAATTTTATTGGAAAGATTATAAAGATTAATCCTACACATATTATATTTTTTGATGCGATAGATATGAGAGAGAAACCAGGTACTTATAAAATAATAAGTGAAAATGAACTTTGTGAAAGAATAATTTCTACACATAAATTATCTATTAAGATTTTATTTAAAATATTGAGAAGAGAAATTCCTAATGTGAAAATATTAATAATAGGAATTCAACCAAAAAATATAGAATTTGGAAGAGGATTAAGTAGATCTATTAATAAAGGAATTAATTCATTAATAGAAGAAATAATTGAGGTGATAAAATGCGAACAATTGAATGGAAAGATGATGGAGTTTATATAATAGATCAAACAAAACTTCCTCATGAAATTAATTTTATATTATGTAAAGATTATGAAAGAATTGCTTTAGCAATTGAAAGAATGGAAATAAGAGGAGCTCCTGCAATTGGTGTAGCAGCAGCAATGGGAATTGCTTTAGCTGCTAAAAATTCTAAAGGAAAATCCTTAGAAGAAATAAAAGAAGAACTCAAAAAAGCTAAAAAAAGATTAGCATTAACAAGACCTACTGCAAAAAATCTTTTTTGGGCATTAGAAAGAATGGAAAAAGTATGGGAAAATGTAAATTCTTCTGAAGAAATTATTGAAAATATAATAAAAGAAGCATTAAAAATTGCTCAAGAAGATATTGATTCATGTAAAGCAATAGGTGAATATGGTTCTAGTCTTATAAATGATGGAGATAGAATATTAACATATTGTAATGCAGGAGGACTTGCGTGTGTAGAACTTGGAACTGCTTTAGGAATAATAAAAACAGCTTTTAGAAAAGGAAAAAAAATAGAAGTATATGTTCCTGAAACAAGACCTTTACTTCAAGGTGCAAGACTTACAGCTTTTGAATTAAAAATAGAAGGAATTCCATATAAGCTAATTACTGATAATATGATTGGATATATAATGCAAAAAGGTTTAGTAGATAAAGTAATTGTTGGTGCAGATAGAATAACAAGATATGGAGATGTTTTTAATAAAATAGGAACATATTTAGTTGCAATTTCTGCATATATTCATAAAATACCATTTTATGTAGCTGCTCCTTTATCTACAATTGATATTAATACATCACCAGAAGATGTTATAATAGAAGAAAGAAATGAAAAAGAAGTTCTTTATATAAATAATATACCAATAGCTCCTAGTGAGACAAAAGCATTAAATCCTGCATTTGATTTAACACCAGGAAAATTTGTAAGTGCAATAATTACAGATAAAGGTATAGTATGGCCACCTTATGATTTTTCAGATAAGTTTACTAAAGAATATACTTGATAATCTTCAAGTTCTTTTTTCCATTTATCTCCAACTGTTATTAAAACAAATATAGCAGCTATATTAGCTCCTATTTTTTTAATCATATTTATAATTGCTTTTATTTGTTCTCCAGATCTTATGATATCATCAGTAATTAAAATACTATCTTTTCTTTCTATAAGACCTTTTGGTAAGTAAAGAGATACCTGAATACCAAAACCAGTTAATGTATATGTTTCTTCAATAAAACTAGAAACACCAACTTCTTTTTCTTTTTTTGCATATACTAATGGAACACCAAAAGTATTTGCAATATGTGTTGCTAAAGGTATTCCATCTACAGCTATTGTAAGAACTTTACTAATTCTTTTTCCTGCTAATCTTCTAACAATATGATTAGCAATATATCTTAGAAGAATAGTATCTCCAATAATCTTAGTATTATCTAAAAGACCATCTTCATTAAATTCTATTTTTTCTTTTATATAATTAGAAATATCAAATGCTTTTTCAATAGAATTTAATATAGATATTGCTCTCTCTGGATTGGGAAGTATATGTCCTTTAATATATCTATTCAAAACAGTTATGGGAATACCTGTTAAATTCATTAATTCCTGATAACTATATTTTTCTTTTGCTAATCTTAAAAGCTCTACAGCTTCAATTTGAATTTTTACTTGATCATACTTATTTTTAAAATTCAAATTTCACACCAAATATTTTAATTAGAATATTTAAATTTAAAAAATTACGGTGCGGCAGCTCCCCAAGGTGGATGGCCCTTATCCTCTTGAGTTTAGTATAACTGACATCCATCCCGTTATCCCACGAACAGTGCCGTCTGGACTTAGGGCCGCTCCCTTCCGGGCCTAACCCGGTTCGTCCAGTATACAGGGATTCCATTCCTCCGAATGGAATTGCCCTGCTCCGACACTCCCGTGGGGCGAGACTTCTACGTCAGTTATACTAACTCAAGAGGATGGAACCACCGCCCTTGGGGTTACTGGTCCTACCATGACGACCGTTTGTAGTTACAGGGGAGGCCGAGCCCCCCGACCCTCCCTGCCGCACCAATTGATAATAAGGAAAAAGAAACTTAATAACTTATTCCTATCATAGATAATATTTCACAAGTTCTACAAATATCCTTACCAGAAGGATTTCCACATTTAATACAATATTTTACTTCTCCAATATAATCCTTTAATAATATTGATAATTTATCAGTAGCTCTAACAATAGAGAATTTTGTTCCAGGATGTCTATTTTCTATATCATTTAATATATTTCTTATTTCATCTCTTAATGATGTATGTACATATGGACATTCTTTTTCATATAATGGAAATCCAATTAAATATGCATATATAGCAATTTCTTTTTCAGGTATATATCTTAAGGGTTTAACTCTTGGAATAAAGCCTTCTCTTTGTTTAATTGGTTTTATTCCAAGTCTTATCATTTTAGAAATATCTCCTCTAATAAGATTTATTAAAATAGTTTGTGCTTCATCATCAAGATTATGACCTGTAGCAACTTTTGTTGCTTTAAAGATTATAGCTGCTTTATTTATTAATCTTCTTCTTAATATACCACAAAAAGTACAACCAAGTAATTTTATTCCTTTTGATGATGCTATATTACAGATTTCTTCAAGAGTATATCCATAATATTCTTTAAATGTTAAAATATGATGTTCTATGCCTAGAGATTGAGTTATTCTTTTTGAAATATTAATTCCTTCTTCTCTATATCCTGATACACCTTCATCAATTGTAATAGCAAATAATTTACAACCATATTTTCTCTCTATTTTATTTAATATATATAAAAGAGTAAGACTATCTTTTCCTCCTGATAATGCTATCATTATTCTATCATTAGGTTCAAATAATTTTTCTCTTTTAATAGTTTTAAATACTGTACGTTCAATACTTCTTATAAAACATTTTTTACATAATATTTCTCCTGAATGTCTTCTATAATAAAAACCTTCTTTTCCACATCTACAATACAATTATATCACCTCATAAATTATTATCCAAATTTAAATGATGGAAATATTATAAAACTCATAGAGATATTAAGTATTAATATCATCAAACATATAAATCTTATTATTTGAGAAATTTTTAAGCCAAAACCATTTTTAAATAAGAATTTCAAAATAGTATTAGCTAATTTATCACCATCTAAACCAGGTATGGGCATTAAATTTATTAAACCAATATTAAGAGATAAAAAGTATATCCAATTAAGAGAATTAGATAAATAAAATGGAATAAATGATGGAATAAAGAAAAACTTAGGTTTAAAATAAGGATATATATAAACTCCAATATAAGATGAAGTTGAAGTAGGAGATTTTCCAAGAATAATTGATAAATCTTTAATTTCATTTCCTCTAATTATGGTTATATTTGCCATAGAATTTGGTGGAATTGTCTTTAAAATTTTTTCTAAATCATTAATATTATTTATTTCTTTATTATTGATCTTAATTATTACATCCCAATTATTTAAATTTCCATCTGCAGGAGAATTAGGAACAATTCCAGTTATCATTACACCAGAGGATGTAGTTTCATATAATGGAGAAATAATTAATGGAAAATTAGATAATAATAATAAAGCAAATAATGCAATAATTATATTAGTAGTAGAGCCAGCAGCATAAATTCTTGCTTGAGATAATTTTCTAGCATTATTTAAATCATTTTCATCAGGCTCAACAAAAGCACCTGGAATTATTGCTAATAATATCAAACCTGTACTTTTTATCTTTATTCCTTCTATTCTAGCAATAATTCCATGAGATAATTCATGAGAAACTATTATTATGATAATAGCAATACTAAAGAAGAATAGAGTATTTAGAGTTGGAGAAAGAGTAATACCTGGTATGAGAAGAGAAACTGGAGAAGCTTCTTCTGCTTTAAAAAATAATAAAAATAAATTTTTAGCTAATATATAGGTAATATAAATTGAGCCTCCTATACTCATAGCAATACCTATATTGAAAATTACTTTCCAAAAGAATTTCCATTTACTTGCCATATTATCTATAAATTTATTAAATCTAGTTGTTTTCCACATTATATAAAAAGGTTTAACTTCTAT
This sequence comes from uncultured Nitrososphaerota archaeon, assembly GCA_964617245.1. Taxonomy (GTDB): domain Archaea; phylum Thermoproteota; class Methanomethylicia; order Methanomethylicales; family Methanomethylicaceae; genus WYZ-LMO11. The sequence goes on along the minus strand of CAZTWF010000091.1, from coordinate 3,391 downwards.
ACTCTTTGGAAGAAAATTCTTAGCCATAATCATAATAGACCAAAATGATATTACTAGCATAAGGAAAATAATCCACTCATTCATTAGTATCCCATTATTTTTTGATATAATTTAATTTTTTCTATTTTTATATTTTATTTTCAAAAAAAGCAAAATATTTTAATTACTACCTATAATAAAAATTTGAATCAAAATGTATTCAATAGTTTTTATAACTGTAGGAAATGAAGATGAGGCTAAAAGAATTGCAAAGAAATTATTAGAAGAAAAACTTGTTGCGTGTGTAAATATAATAAAAGATATAAAATCATATTTTTGGTGGAAAGGAGAAATTGATAAAGCTGAAGAATGTTTATTAATTATTAAAACTATTACAAATAAAATTAATGATATTATAAAAAGAGTAAAAGAAATTCATAGCTATCAAGTGCCAGAGATTATATGGATAAATTTAAGTGGAGGATCTGAGGATTATCTTAATTGGTTATATGAAGTTTTGAGATAATATGGCAAAGAAAATAGAGCCAATATATTCAGTAAGAGAAGTTGTTTATAGTCAAGAAAGATGGAAATTACTTGATGATTTGAGAAGTAAAGCAATAGAAATAATGACTTTATTAGAAAAAGTAGGAATAGAATCAATAGTTCATGGAAGTATTGCTCGTGGAGATGTAAATAAAAAAAGTGATATTGATATATTTATTCCTGAAGTAATGCCTTCTTATATTATAGAAAGAGCAATATTAGATGGAAAATATCAAATAATAAAAAGAGAAATAACACAAGCTACACCAAATCATACAGTAAAAGCAATCATATATATTGATGAAAAAACAAAAATAACATTTCCTCTTATTCCTTTAAGACAAAGAGAATTAGAATTTTATAAATTTGGAGGAAAAATAGGATTTGAAGAATTGAAATTGAAAAAAAGAGTACCTGGTATTGATAAGAGATTAATGTTAATAATACCTACAAATTATGGTCATTATGAATATTCTGTAATTTATAATGCTTTAGAAGCTTCAAAAATTTTAGATATTAGTTTAGAGACTATAATGGAAAGAATAAGAGTCTTAAAAAGAAGAGATGAAATTGGAAGAAGTGGAATATACTTTAAAAAAGAATTAAATGATAATGAAACTTTTGAAGAAGTATTAAAAGAAAGAATAGAAAGAGATCCAAATTTAAAAAGATTAATTTCAAAAAGAGGTAGTACACTTGTATAATGATATTTATGGAGAATTGCCAAAAGGATGTGAAATTTGTCTTAGAGGAGGAAAACTTGTATTATTCATAACAGGATTATGTGAAGGAAAATGTTATTATTGTCCTTTAAGTAATAATAGAAAAGGAAAAGATGTTATTTATGCAGATGAAATTTTAGTAAAAAAAGAATTAGAAGTATTATTAGAAGCAAAAGCAATTAATGCAGAAGGAACTGGTATAACAGGAGGAGATCCTTTATTAAAATTAAATAGAACATTAAAATATATAAAATTATTAAAAGATTATTTTGGAAAAAATCATCATATTCATTTATATACAAATGGAATGTATGCAAGTATAGATAATTTAAAAGAATTAAAAAATAAAGGATTAGATGAATTAAGATTTCATTCATTTAAAATAATAAAAGGAATAGAAAATGCAATAAATATTGGAATTTCTACAGGAGTAGAAATTCCAGCTATACCTAATAATGAAGAAGAAATAAAGAAATTAATTCTTCTTTTAGAAAAAATAAAAGTTGATTTTTTGAATATAAATCAACTTGAATTTACTCCAACTAATGCTTTACAATTAAAAGAAAGAGGATTTGAATATGATAAATCTATAAAGGAAAGTGAAGAACTTGCATTAAGAATTATAGAATGGGCAAAAAACCAAGGTATAGAACTAAATATTCATTATTGTTCTATTATTAAAAAAGATAGATTTCAATTTAAAATGAGAATATTAAGAAGAAGAGAAAATATTATAAGAGCTTATGAAGAGAAAATTGAAGAAGGATTAATTGGAAAATTTATGATAGAATGTAATAATGCAAATGAATTAAGAAGAAAATTATTAAAAGAATTAAATATACCACCAATAATGATAGGAATTTCTAATGATGGAAAATATTTAGAGATATCTAGAAAATATTTAGAAAAAATTTTAGAGAGGATACCAAATTATAGATTGATATATGTAAAGGAATTGCCAACAGTGAATAGAGAAAAAATTGCTGAAATTAACTTATAGGAAATCTTAAAAATGCAGCAATTCCACCTAAATTAAAAAATTGAATTCCTTTTTCATGTTCACTACCTATAAAGTAAACTTTTCCTCCATAATTTTCTACTTTTTTACAAATTTCCTCTATGATAAGTTTTTCATTTATATTTAGATTTTTGAATAATTTATCAGAAATCAAAAGAGAATCTATTGCTCCTTGTTCTACTGCTCTTTTTACTTCTTCTATACCATACGTGACTAAATTTGGTTTTTTTGCTAATCTAAAAAGTAATTCATCTATAAGTTTTATATCTCTTAATAATCTAGATTCTTTAAAAATTTTTAAAAGTATACCACGTTTTAATATTTCTCTTGCACCAGATGGACCAACTGAAGAAGCTTCTTCAATAATTACTTTTATATTTTTATCTTTTAAAATTGAAAATAAATCATTTTTTGTAAATCCAGGACCTCCTATTATAACATAATATTCTTCTTTTTCTAATAATCTCATTATTTCTTTTGTAATATTATTTAAATACTTTAATCTTTCAGAAGATCTTTTATTATTTTCTAAATATTTTCCAGATATATGAGAAGAAATACTCATATAATGATTTAAATAATAATCTTTTACTAAGAATATTTCAGCATTTTCTTCATCAATAGTAATAATAATTGCATTTTTTCTTTCTTTTTTCTCGGCAAGAGATAATCTTTCTTCATGAAAAGAAAGCCAAGTCTTCTTTATTATTTTTAATCTATCTCCTATTTTTACTGAAAAAGTATGATATAAACCTTTAATAAAAATATCATCAGGACATGAAATTATTTTTCCATGAATTCTTAAATTTTCAGTAAAACTTTGAAAATAGATATCTTCTACTTCAATACATAAGTAAATTCTTCTTCTTCCACAACGTTCTTCAGTTCCATTACCTTTAGCTATTCTTATTTCTCTTGTAGTATATCCACAAATATTATCTCCTATATCTATTAGATTATATAAATGCCACATATCTTCAGTATCTTCTACTTCAATTTCAATTGTTTTATTCTTAAGATCTTTTTCTATTATACGCATTATTATAAAAGAAATTAACTTCTTCTACTTAAATTTAAATATGATAAAAATAAGAAAAGCAAATATTAATGATTTAAATGAAATTTA
>CAZTWF010000090.1:0-11821 GCA_964617245.1 uncultured Nitrososphaerota archaeon | reverse complement strand
CTTAATGAATTTAAAAATTTTGGAAAATTTAAAAATAAAACATCATAATTAGATCTTAATATAAATTCTGATAATTTTTCATAAGAAGATCTTAAATTTGGAACTATAATTATATCTATTTTCTTCACAATATAATATAAGAAATATAAGAAAGTATTTATTTTACTTACTACTTCTATTTCTATGATAAAAATGATTTCCTTAATTTCTGAAGTTAAGAATTCAAAAGGATTAAAATATGATATAGTAGAAGGAATAGGAGTAAAAAGAGGTAGTGCTTTAGTAAAACGTGGATTTGCTCATATGCAAAAACATGGAGTTATAATGGATGTAACTAATATAGAACAAGCTCAAATAGCAGAAGAAGCTGGTGCTGTTGCAGTAATGGTATTAGATAAATTACCATATGATGTAAGAAAAGCAGGAGGAGTTGCAAGAACTGCAAGTCTTAAAATTATAGAAGAAATAATGGATCATATAACTATACCAGTTATGGCAAAATGTAGAATAGGTCATACTTATGAAGCTAGAGTTCTTGAAGCTATAGGTGTAGATATGATAGATGAATCTGAAGTATTAACACCAGCAGATGAAGAAAGACATATATGGAAATGGGATTTTACAACTCCATTTGTATGTGGTGCAAGAGATTTAGGAGAAGCTTTAAGAAGAATTGAAGAAGGAGCATCTATGATTAGAACAAAAGGAGAACCTGGAACTGGAAATGTAGCAGAAGCAATTAAACATATAAGAATAGTAAATAATGAAATAAGAAGAATAAAAGCAATTTATGAAAGTGGAGATCAACAAGAATTAGTAAAAATAGCTAGAGAATTAAAAGTTTCTTATGAGCTTGTAGAAGAAGTTGGAAGATTAGGAAGACTTCCTGTAGTAAATTTTGCTGCTGGAGGAATTGCTACACCAGCAGATGCTGCATTAATGATGACATTAGGTTGTGATGGAATATTTGTTGGCTCAGGAATATTTAAATCAGAAGATCCTTTAGAAAGAGCACAAGCTATTGTTATAGCAACAACATTCTATGATGATCCTGAAAAAGTTGCAGAAGCACAAGAAATGATAAGTGAAGGTAAATCTATGATGGGTTTAGATATAAAAACATTAGAACTAAGAATGCAAGAACGTGGTACATCTTGATAATAGGTATATTAGCATATCAAGGAGCAATAGAAGAACATTTAAAAATGACAAAAATAGCACTTGAAAGTATGAAAATTAATGGTGAAGTAAAATTAGTAAAAAAATATGATGAAATTAAAGAAATTGATGGACTTATAATACCTGGTGGAGAAAGTACAACTATAGGAAAAATTTCAACTTTAAATCAAACAATTCAATTAATAAAACAAAGAATTTATGAAGGAATGCCAGTTTTAGGAACATGTGCAGGATTAATATTATTAGCAAAAAAAGTATATGATAGAGTTATTGGTGAAGTAAAACAATCATTAATTGGAGTTATGGATATTACTATTGAAAGAAATGCTTTTGGAAGACAAAGAGAATCCTTTGAAGTTGATTTAGAAATTCCAATTATAGGTGAGAAAAAATTCAAAGGAGTATTCATAAGAGCACCTATTATAAAAGAAATAGGTCCAAATGTAGAAGTATTATCAAGATTAGGAAATCTTATTGTAGCTGTTAAACAAGGAAGTATTATTGGTACTGCTTTTCATCCAGAACTTACTGATGATCCTAGAATTCATCAATTATTTATAAAGGAAATTTACAATAAGTTATTATAGTACTTTTTTAATAATTTTAATTATGTCAATTAGAATAAAATTCTTAAAAGATGTAAGAATAGAAAATCCATATTTAATTGTAGGATTTCCAGGAATAGGTTATGTAGCTAAATTTGCACTTGATTATATTGTAGAAAAAATAAAAGCTGAAAAATTTGCTGAAATATATTCTTATTCATTTCCATCATTTATAATTGTAAAAAGTAATGGTTTAGCTGAACCTATAAGAACTGAATTATATTATTCAAATAATTTTATATTTATTACTGGAAATGCTCAACCAATAACACCAGAAGGACAACATGAATTATCAGATTTTATAATAAGTGAATTAATGAAAAAATATAAAATATCAATGATATATGCTATGGCAGCATATGTTGTAGAAGGAAGAGTTGAAGAACCAAAAGTTTATGGAGTAGTAACAGATCCATTATTAATAGAATTTTTAAAGAAATATGGAATTTCTCCTATGAGTGGAGGAAGTATATCAGGAGCTAATGGAATAATATTAACATATGCTAAGGAAATGGGAATTCCTGCTGTATGTTTATTAAGTGAAACTTTACCATATACATATGGATATTATGCTGATGTAAAAGCTGCAAAAGCCTTAGTAGAAGTAATTACATCAATAACAGGAATAAAAATTGATATGACAGATATAGAAGAAAAAGCAAAAGGATTTGAAATTGCATTAAGAAAATTTAAAGAAGCTGAAGAAACAACAATAAAAGAAGAAAGAGAAAAAGAATGGAAAAGAGATTTAACATATCTTTGGTAATGAAATTAATAATAAATATACTATAATTAAACAACTCTTATTTTTTCTCCAATATTTGGTACAATAGTATTTATTCTAAATAATTTGTATATAGTTTCTGCTATATTTAAACACTTAGATTCTTCTCCATGAACTATTACTATTTGTTTTGGTTTAACTGATAAATTATTTATAAATCTTAAAAGTTGTTTTCTATCACTATGACCAGAAAATCCATCTAATGCTTTTACATCCATTTTTACTTCAATAACATTAATTTTTCCAGAGGAATCTGTTAATGTTACTTCTTTTACACCACGAAGTATTGATCTGCCTAAAGTACCTTCAATTTGATAACTTACAAATATCATAGTATTTTTATTATCTGAAGCTAATAATCTGAAATATTCTAAAGCAGGACCTCCTGTAAGCATTCCTGAAGTTGCCATTATAATACAAGGTCCTCCTTCAGCTATTTCAGGTCGAGCATTTTTATCATCAACACTTATAAATTGTTCAGATAAGAATGGATTTTCTCCTTTATGAAATATTCTATTTCTTAAATCACGAGCTAAATTTTCAGGATAAGCAGTATGAATTGCAGTAACTTCTTGAAGCATTCCCTCAATATAAACTGGAACTTTTGGAATTATTCCAAGTTTCATAGCTTCATCAATTACAAGCATTATTTCTTGAGCTCTTCCAACAGCAAGTACAGGTATTAGAACTTTTCCTCCTCTTTCTATTGTAGTTTTTATATATTCTAAGAATAATCTTTCTGTTTCTTCTCTTGATGGCATTATATCAGTAGGAGCTCCATATGTACTTTCCATTATTAATGTTTCAACTCTTGGAAATGATGAAGAAGCAGGTTCTAAAAGTCTTGTTTTAGCATATTTAAAATCACCAGTATAAACAATATTATGAAGACCTTCTCCTATATGTAAATGAACTATAGTTGAGCCAAGTATATGTCCAGCATTATGAAATGTTAATCTAATATCTGGAGCAATATCTGTTACTTCTCCATAATCTAATGGAATTGTAGATAAAAGAGTTTTTTTAACTTCTTTTAATCCATATGGTGTAGGTTTTCCTTCTTTTGTTGCTACATCAAGATAATCTAATTGAAGTAATGTCATTAAATTTCTTGTTGGTTTTGTACAATATACTGGACCATTATATCCATATTTAAATAGAAAAGGAACAAAACCACAATGATCTAAATGAGCATGTGTAACTATAATAGCATCAAGTTCTTCTACATCTAATTCTTCAAGTAAAGGAAATTCATCAAATGTACTTGTAGGTTTAATACCACAATCAATTAATACTTTACTATTTGATGTTTCTACTAATATAGCTTGTCTTCCAACTTCTCTAAATCCTCCTAAAGCAGATATAGTAACAATTCCATTTTTATATAACATTGGACGATGAATTCTCATACCAATATTTCTCAAAAATTTTAGTCTATATTCACTTTCTTTATCTAAAAAGTATATAGTTTGATCAATAATTTTTGATTTAAGAGGAGGAGCTCTTATAATATTAGGCCTCCATCCTGTACTACTAGCAATTTCTTTTAATGTAGAACCACTTTTTCCAATAACTAATCCAAGATTTTTTGCAAGAATCATTACTTCTCCAGTTTCTTCATCAAATTTTATATCTACTAATTCTGCTTCTTTTGGTATTAGATTTTCTATAATAGCTTTTGCTTCTTCTTTTGTTTTTCTTGAGCTTGGATCTACTCTTACTATAATTCTTTTCTTTATTTCATGAGCAATTTTCTTTATTAATTCATTTTTTTCAATTAAAATACTTAAATTCTTTACATAAACAACTACAAAAGGTCCTTCATATTCTATTTTTGTAATATTTGCTTCTTGTGGAATTTCTTTTGTTATTACTTTTTTTATTTCAGATAATGTATTTATCAATTAAATTACACCTTAAGATTTCAAAAGATTAGAAATTTCTTCATCACTAAGTTCTTTTATTCCTTCTTTTCTTAATATTAATATATCTATTCCTTCTCCACTTCCTGGATCTCTTTCCATAGCTGATTTTACAGCTTTAGCAATTACTGGAAGGGCTTCTTCTATTGTTGGATTTGTTTTTAAAATTGCTTCTAATACTCCAATAGCATATGGAGTTCCTGATCCTGTAGCTACAAATTTTTCTTCAGTTAATGTACCAAACCAATCTAATACATACATTTTTGGTTCATCTCCATCCATTCCTGCAATAATAAATTGAACAATATATGGATAATATCTTGAACTAAATAATATATTAGAAGCTAATGTAGCGACTGCTTTTGTAGATATTGGTGCTCTATTTGTTAATTTCATAAGATTAATTTGATATTTTAAATAATCCATTATCATTTGTGCATCTGCTACAAGTCCAGCAATAGTTGCAGCTTTATTATCATCAAGTATATATATTTTTCTTCCTTTTTTATGTGCTACATATATTCCTGAGGTTACTCTTCTATCTGTAGCTAATATTATACCATTTCTACATACTACTCCAATAGTTGTAGTTCCTTTAAACAATTTTTATATCCTCCAAAAACAGAAGTCTATCAATTAATGACAATATTCATATATTTAAGGATGACGTATAAAATTCGGGGGAGAGAAAATTCATGAAATTAATTTACCAAGATTTGTAATAATTGGTTCTGGAGTATTAACAAAAATTAATGATATAATTAAGAAGATAAATAGTGAAAGTAAATTATTAATACTATGTGGTGAAGGATTTACAAAAACCATAGCAGATAGAGTAACAGAAAATCTAAAGGAATTTTCATTTGATTTATTTTGTGTAAAAGAATCTACATTTGAAGAAGTAAAAAAAGTTGAAGAAATAATAGAAAAAACAAAAGCAAAAATTGTAATAGGAGTAGGTGGAGGAAAAACAATTGATGTTGCTAAACTTTCTTCTTTTAATAAAGGTATATCATTTATAAGTGTTCCTACATCTCCATCTCATGATGGAATTTCATCACCAATTGCTTCAATAAAAAAAGATAATGGATCTACTTCTATTATGGCTCATCCTCCAATTGCACTTATAGCAGATACAGATATAATAATAAAAATTTCAAAAAGACATTTAGTAAGTGGTGTAGGAGATATTATTGCTAAATTTACAGCTGTAAGAGATTGGAGATTAGCACATAGACTTAAAGGAGAATATTATGGAGAATATTCAGCTTCTTTAGCATTAATGTCTGCAAGATTAGTTGCAAAAAATTCAGAGCTTATTGCAAAAAATTCAGAAGCAGGTTTAAGAGTATTATTAGAAGCATTAATAAGTTGTGGTTATGCTATGTGTATTGCTGGAAGTAGTAGACCTTGTAGTGGTTCTGAACATTTATTTGCTCATGCTTTAGAAAAAATTACAAAAAATAAAACATTTCATGGAGAAAGATGTGGAATAGGAACAATAATGATGATGTATTTACATGGTGGAAATTGGAAGAAAATAAAAGGAGTTTTAAAAAAAGTTGGAGCTCCTGTAACAGCAAAAGAATTAGGAGTTAATAATGAAGATATAATTGAAGCATTAACAATTGCTCATACAATAAGACCTGAAAGATATACAATATTAGGAGAAAAAGGAATTACAAGAGAAGCTGCAAAAAAAGTTGCAGAAGTTACTGGTGTAATTGAATAATTAGGGTTTCTTATGGAAAGAAAAGAAATAATAACATTATTAGGAAATGCAAAAAAAGGAATGAAATTTATTGCTATTGATCCACCAGATATATGTAGATCATGTAAATTATTTAGTATATGTTTAGAAAAATTAGTACCAGGAAGAAAATATGAAGTAATAGAAGTAAGAGATAAACAACATTATTGTCAATTATCTAATGAAAAAATAAATATAGTAAAAGTAATAGAAGAACCAATAGAAATTGCTTTAAGAAAACAAATTGCTATAGAGGGAGCTATTATAAAATTTTCATGGAGTGAATGTAATGAATTTAAATGTAAATTAAGAGATTTATGTAAACCATTAGGATTGAATATAGGAGATAGAATAAAAATTATTAAAATATTAGAAGATATTTCTGAAATGGCTTTTTGTGGAAAAGAAATTGTAAAAGCTAAAGTAATTATTCTTTAGTAGATTGTTCTTCAGATGGTTTTTCAGATAATTTTTCAGATTGTTCTTTAGCTTCTTCCTTTGGTTGTTCTTTAGGCTGTTCTCTAGGCTTTATATTATAAGTTTCTATGAATTGTACTGATGTGAAATCTTTAAAGTATTTTCCAATATCTCTTACAATTCCTCTTTTAATATATTTTATATCATCCATTAAGAAAGTTTCTTCAGGCATTTCTATAGTAAGAATACTATCAATTTTTGAAATTATGAATTTTTCTTTTGGTATATTTCTAATTCTCATATGTATTAATTCTCTTATTTTTTCTATAGTATCTGTAATTATTTTTCTCACTATTATTTTTGAAATTATGACTTTTCCAGATAGAGGATGATTGAAATCAACTATAACTCTTCCACTTCCAACACTTCTAATTATAGCCATGGCTCCATTTATATTAATTCTCATTCCTGGTCTTGGAGTTATTCCTTGTTTTGTTAATTCTCTAGCAGAAATAGTTTTTACTTTTGAAGGATCTCTTTCACCAAAGGCTTTTTCAGGAGGTATTTCTATGGTTTTTTCTGATCCTTCTTGCATATCAATTAGAGCTTCTTCTAATCCTTTTATTACCCATCCCTCACCTACAATTATAAGTCTTGGTTCATAGATAATCTCTGGATTATATACATTAGTAGCTTTAGCTTCTTCTTCTATTGTTACATCAAATACTTCTCCAGTATCTTTTACTTTAAGTATATAATCTACTAGTACAAAATCTCCATTTTTTATACTCATTTAAATACACCAATAGAGGAAAAACTAAATATGAGCTATAAAATTTTTTTGCTATGAAAGAAATAGAAATAAAAGCAAAAATAGAAGAAGATTTAAGTAATAAAATTATTGAAAATAATGGAATTTTTTTAAGAGAAGTATTTCAAGAAGATATTTATTTTAATCATCCATGTAGAGATTTTAAAGAAACTGATGAAGCTTTAAGATTAAGAAGAGAAGAAAATAATTTTATATTAACTTTTAAAGGAAGAAGAGAAGAAGGAAAAATAAAGAAAAGAGAAGAAATTGAAACAAAAGTTGAAGAATCAATAATTGAAATATTAGAAAGACTTGGATTTAAAAAAGTATGTATAATAAGAAAGAAAAGAAAAGAATTTTCCTTAGGAAATTTAAAAATTTTTATTGATGATGTAGAAAATCTTGGAAAATTTATAGAAATAGAAGGAAATGAAGAAGAAATTTTCAATATAATGAAAATACTTGGTATAAAAGAATATACAGAAAAAACATATCTTGAACTTATAATGAAATAGATTTTAATTCAATATTAAGATTTTTTAAATCTATAATAGCATAATAACCTCTTATTACAGGACCTGGATTAAAAACTAAAGTATTTCCAATAATTTCTTTTCCTCTAGCTTCATGTATATGTCCACATTGATAAATTTTAGGAGAATATTGTAATATAAATTCTCTTAATTTTTTACTTCCAACATGAATTTTATATTTTGTAAGATCTACAATAGATGCATATGGTGGATTATGAGTTAATAAAATAGTAATTTCTTCACAAATTGCTTTTTTTAAATTATTAATTAATTCATCTTCACTTATTTCAAATAATGTATTAAAAGGTGTAAAAGTAGAACCCCCCGCACCTAGTATAGTTATATTATCTATTTTTTCACATTTTGATTCTACACAAATACCTTTTGATTCTATTCCATTTTTAAATTCCTTAGGATCACAATTCCCTAATATATAAAAATATGGAATTCTTATTTCATCAATAATATCTAATATATTTTTTAAATCATTATAATTTCCAAAATTTGTTATATCTCCTGAAATTGTTATAGCATCAATATTATTTTTATTTTCTAATAATATTTTTCTTAAATTATATTCATTTCCATGTATATCAGATAAAGCTAAAATTTTCATATTAGTTATAATTATTTATTAGCTTTTAAATTTAATCTTATAAGGTGCTCAAAATTGTGTCTTGCAATTCCTGCTAAAATTATTAAAATAAAAGGAGAAATAGCTGAAGTAGAAATAGGTGGAATAAGAAAAGAAACATCTATTGCTTTAGTAAAAGATGTAAAAGAAGGAGATTATGTTTTAATACATACTGGATATGCTATAGCAAAAATAAATGAAGAAGAAGCAAAAGAGCTGATAGAACTATGGAAAATGATGAGCTATTAATTCAATTTAGAAATAAAGAAATAATTAGAAAAGTTATAAGAAAAATAAAAGAAGAATCAAAAAATTTAGGAAAAATAAAAATAATGCATGTATGTGGAACTCATGAATGGACAATAACTCATTTTGGAATTAGAAGTTTATTACCTGAAAATATTGAAGTTATATCAGGACCTGGATGTCCAGTTTGTGTAACACCAGCAAGTGAAATAGATGCTCTAGCAGAATTATCATTAAAGGAAAATATAATAATAACAACTTTTGGTGATATTTTTAGAGTACCAGGAGTAAAAACATCATTAATAGAAGCAAAATCCATGGGAGGAGATATAAGAATTGTTTATAGTATTTTAGAAAGTATAGAAATAGCAAAAAGAGAAAATAAAAAAGTAGTACATTTTTCTATTGGTTTTGAAACAACAGCTCCTACAACTGCTATAGAAATATTAAAAGAACCTCCAAAGAATTTTAGTGTATTTATAACTCATAAGCTTATACCACCAGCAATGGAATTTTTATTAAAAACAGGACATAAAATAGATGGATTTATTTGTCCTGGTCATGTTTCAACAATTATAGGAGTAAAACCTTATAGAAAAATTGCTGAAAAGTATAAAAAACCTATGTGTATAGCAGGATTTGAGCCTTTAGATGTTATTATTGGAATATTAAATATTATAGAACAAATAAAAGAAGAAACATATTATGTTTATAATGAATATAGTAGAGCAGTAAAAGAAGAAGGAAATATAATTGCATTAAATACATTAAATAAAGTATTTGAAATAAAGAATTCATGGTGGAGAGGAATAGGTTTAATTGAAAATTCTGGATTAAAATTAAAAAAAGAATATGAAGAATATGATGCAATTGAAATATTTAATATGAATATAACACCAGTAGATTATATGCCAGAAGGTTGTAGATGTGGAGATGTTCTCAAAGGAATTATAAGTCCATATGATTGTCCTTTATTTGGAAAAATATGTAATCCAAATCATCCCATAGGTCCATGTATGGTAAGTTTTGAAGGAGCATGTTCTATTGCTTATAAATATAAAATATAAATAAAAAATATTATTCAAGTTCTTTAATTATAGGTATGGCTTTACTTACTCCAATACCAGGATCTATATTATAACCAAGTTCATATAATGAAGATTCTATAGAAGATATTGTAGCAAGTACATTTCTTGCATTTATAATTCCAATATTTCCTATTCTAATTATTTTATCTTTTAATTCTCCAAAACCTGAAGCAACTGATATTCCATATTTACTTAATAATAATTCTCTAAGTTTTCTTCCTGATATTCCATTTGGCATACTAATAGTTATTACTGTATTAGATCTACAATATTCCTTAGCAAAAAGTGGAAGTCTCATAGAAGAAAATGCTGAATAATATGCTTTTGAAGAAATTTTATGTCTTTCTATCCATTTTTCTAATCCATATTCAAGAATCATTTTAATTGCTTCATCTAAAGCATAAAATAAATTAATAGCAGGAGTAAATGGAGTTTCTCTTTGTTTATCTCTATATTCTCTATATTTTATTAAATTAAAGTAATCACTTCTTGGTGTTGCTCTTTCTATCATTTTCCATGCATCTTTACTTATAGAAATAAAAGCTAATCCTGGAGGAGCTGCAAGACATTTTTGAGATGCTCCTATACATACATCTATATTCCATTTATCTACTGGAAGATCATCTCCTGCAAGAATTGATATTGCATCAACAATAGTTATCATACCATTATCTTTAGCAATTTCACATATTTTTGGTAAATCTCTTACAGTAACACCTGTAGCTGTTTCATTATATACAATACCTATAGCTTTTGTATCTGGATTTTTCTTTATTGCATCTTCTATATGTTCTAATAATGGAGCATCTCCTAGATTAATTTTAATTTCAATAACATTACAACCATGTGTTTTAAAAGCTTCAGAAAATCTTTCACTAAAAGTTCCAAATACAGGAACTATTATTTTTTCATTTGGTAAAAGAATATTACTTGCAGCACATTCTACTCCTCCAGTACCAGAAGACGTAAGTATAAATACATCATTTTCTGTTTGAAATATCTTTTTCAGATTTTCCAATAATGGAATATATAATCTTCTGAATTCTTCTCCTCTATGATTTATTAATGGTTTAGACATTGCTGCATAAACTCTTTCTGAAACATTTGTTGGACCAGGTATCATTAAGAGATCATGTATCATTAATTATTACACCTCTTTTAATTGAATTCTATATTTTAATTAAATTTTATATATAAACTTCTCGTTAAGAAATATTATGATTATAACATTAATAACAGATTTTGGAAGTCCATATAATGGAATTATTAAAGGAGTGATAAAAACAATAGCTCCAAATGTAGATATTATTGAAATAAGCTCAGATATTCCTCCATTTGATATAAAAAGTGGAGCTTTTGTTTTATATTCATCATATAAATTCTTTCCAAAAGAAACTATTCATATGGCAATAGTTGATCCTGGTGTTGGTTCTGAAAGAAAAGCTATTGCTATAAAAACAAAAAATTATTATTTTATAGGTCCAGATAATGGTATATTAATTCCAGCTGCAAAAGAAGATGGTATAATAGAAATAAGAGAAACAAAAATATCCTTGCCCTATATATCATCAACATTTCATGGAAGAGATATATTTGCACCAACAGCAGCTTTTCTTGCAAAAGAAAAAAATTTTGAAAAAATAGGAGAAAAAATTAATAAATTTAATGATTTAGAATTCTTTAAATTAATTCATAAAGATTTTATAGAATGTGAAATAATATTTATAGATAGATTTGGAAATTTAGTATTAAGTATAAAAGATAATGATATTGATTTGAGTAATAGAAAATTATTATTAGAAAAAGATAATAAAATATATGAAATAAAATATGTTAATACTTATGCTAATGC
>CAZTWF010000089.1:0-5138 GCA_964617245.1 uncultured Nitrososphaerota archaeon | reverse complement strand
TTTTATTTAATTAATAAAAATAATTAATAAAATTTATCTTAATATTGCTTTAGTATTAGATTTTAATTCAATATTTTTAGCAATTCTATATAATAATTCTTCTTCACTTAATGAAAATATATTAAGCCAAGCTTCTAATTGCTTTTCAACAGGTATGACTTCAATACCTTCTTCTTTAAGTATATTCATTTCATCAGGAGAATGTTCATAATTCCATTTTGGAACTACAAATTTTCTAATTCTTATTCTCTTTGTTTGAATTGCAGCTATAATTTTTCCTGATCCACGCCAGCCCATTCCTCCTACAGGACCAACATTTCCTTTTATATCACCTTTTCCACTCATAACTACATCTGGTCTTCCTTCTATTCCAGCAAGTTCAGATATAGCAGCTACACTCAGAGCAAGACCAAGACTTGGACCACTTACTCCCATTCCTGGTGCTCCTTCAAGTGGACTTATAACTTGAAATGTAAAATCATAATTTGAAATATCTATTCCTAATTTTTCATAGATATATCTTTTAATAAATTCTATAACATTTGTAGCACTTTCAATTACGCTTACATCTTCAACTGTTGTGCCAGGACCTACAACTGCTGTCTTAGCTGCTCCTGTTACTGTAATTTTACCATCACCATTTGGTTTTGAAGAACATTCAACTATTAATATTATTCCCTTTCTACCTTGAGGATCTGTAGCAAGACCTAATGCTACACCAGGATCAAGTCTTTCATAAACCATACTTTCTTGAGCATCTACTATTTCTTTTTCAATTTCATTTTCAAGCTCTTCAGCAGCTTTTTCAAAATGATAAAGTTTTATTTTATAGTTTTCTGGTCTAATTTCTTTTAATACTTCATAATCTAATGTGCCTAAGACTTCTCTTAATCTTTCAATTTCTTCTTTATATAAATTATAAATTTCTGTTAATCTATCTTGTCCTCTGACAAGCTCTAAAGCTGCATTAACTTCTTGTGATCTTAATCTATTTGCTTCTCTTATTATTTCACTGACTACTCTTGGAGAAACTACTTTATGTTTTTTCAATACACTTAGGATTTTTTCAGGTGTTACTTCAGAATGAAGATGAGCAATATAATGTCTTAAATGAACTTTTATAATATCTAAACGTTCTGCATCATTTCTTGGTAAAGGAATTTCTATTACATATGGTTCAAATCTATTGATTATTGCTTCATCAATCATTTCTAATCTATTTGTTGCTGCTATTACTATTACATTTTCTAATGGTTGTAAACCATCTAATTCTGTTAATATTTGTGCTGTTAATCTATCACTTACAGGATCTCCTCTTCTTTTTCCAGCAATAACATCAAATTCATCAAAGAATATTATACTTGGTGCATGTCTTCTTGCAAGTGCAAATAAATCTCTTATATTTTTCTCAGGTTCTCCAACCCATTTTGCATTTATTAAAAGTTGAGCTGCAGGAACATAAAAGAATGATGCATCATTTTCTTTTGCAATTGCTTTTGAAAGATATGTTTTTCCACAACCAGGTTCTCCCCATAATAAAAAGCCTTTTGGTGGAACCCAATTTAATTTACTTGCTAATTCAGGAGAAAGACTTAATGATATTATTTTGAATAATTTTTCCTTTATACCAAAAAGTCCTCCAATATCCTTATAACTAACAGCTGGTTTTATTCTTAATACTGAACTCATAACTTCATCGCTTTTTTCTTGTTCTGTATATCCTCTTAATTCTCTTGCAACTAATTTGAAATCATCTATTGTTACTGATACTTTTAATTCTTCAGGAATAGATTTTCTACCAGCAATTACTCTTCTGAAGAATTTTTCTCTTAAAGGTTCTATTTTTCTACTTCTAATTCTATTAAATGCATCAATTATATCAAAAGGTGTAAGTTGTGTTTGTCTATATGTACTTACAGCTTTTTCTAATACTGTTAAAACTTCATTAGGTGATAAATGTGTCCATCCATATTTTTCTAATTCAGCTTTAAGAATAGCAAGAAGCATTTCTCTTGTAATATTTTGATCTAAATCCATAACGTAAGCTCTTCTTCTAATATCTTCTCTAATACTTTCAAATTTATTTGTAGCTGCAATAACAACAGTTCTCTGAGATGTATTCAATATTTTATTAATATGTTCAATAAAAGTATCTTGTACTCTCATATCTTCTCTATCTGCACCATACATTGGTCTTTCTACACGTATACCTATGCTTTGAAATTCATCAAAGAATATTACACTTGGAGTATCTTTTGCTTTTCTAAATATATATGATAAATTAATAACTGATTGACCATATAATGGATTAAATATATCACTTCCCATAACAACTATTGGCTGTACATTAACTCCTTTATCTATTCCATATTCTATAGCATCTCTTATACAAACTTCTGCTAATAATGTCTTTCCAGAACCTGTTGTACCTTTAAGTATAAAGAATTTTGGTGGAGGAGCTCCTTTAAATATATCTAATAATGAAGGATCTTTTATAACATGATAACCAATAGCACTCATTATTAATTGATATTCCTTATCTCTTCCAACAAGATCTTCTCTTTTCTTTGGAAATTTTCTATCAATTTCTGCTAATCTCTTTTTAATTATTCTTGAATTTAATTTAGCATTTTTCCATTTCTTATATTCTTTATTAGCTAAGTATAATGGTAGAGATAATAATTTTCTTAAAATTGGTCTTCTGATCCACCAAAAAACTTCACTCTTCTCCATCGACATTTTCAAATAACCCCCTCCATTTTCCTATTCCATACATTATAGTAAATAAAGAAAGTAAAGCACATGAAATTAACCAATCTCCTATATGTAAAGTTGTTACATAAATATTAAGTCTAAAGAGAATATATTCTATTATTATTTCAATAGTTATTATAATAAATATTATTAAAAATGCATAAAAAGGATATCTTATCATAAGAGCAAATGTATCTAATTGAGACCAGCGTCTTCTTATAATTTTTAATGAATTTTTATCTAAATAACTTGTTATAAGAAACATTGGTACAATAATGATATATGGTAAAAGCATCCATATTGGGAAATATGGAGCATATAAAACTTCAGTAATAGTATATACTGGTTGTTGATAACCACCATAATCTATTGGTATTTCCATTTGTAATGTAACATTAGCTGGTATAGATATTGTTTGAGTTTGCAAAGGTATATTTCCCATTCTCAATGTTATATTTAATAAAAAAGGCGAACTAGAAGATAAAGCAATTATACATGATCCTGATTTATATGAGGTATTAGTAAGATGTATTATAATTTCACCAGAACCTATACCACTACTTTGTTTTATTATATTTAAATTAGGATCTGATTTTATTATTAAAACTATAATATCTTTTTCTCCTAAATATTCCATATATATAAAGTCACGATTAATATCATAAATTGTAAATTTTTGAAGTTTTATAAACATATTATCAGGTTGAGCTAATATAGGATAAGCTAATATGGAAACTGATAATAATATTAATAATAAAATATTAGTTTTCATTGTGAATTATTTTTCCCCATGATAATATAGAAGAAAACTATCTTAAAAACTTGTCTTTATTTTATACTCCAAGAGATTTTAATATATTTTCAATTTCTTTTAAGCTTATCTCTTCAGTTTTATTTGTTTTTATTTCCTTTGAAATATTTAATGTATCTCCAATTGTAATTTCACCTACTATTCTTCCTTTTATTCCTTTTATTTCTATTGGCATATCTATTTCTATTTTTAGATTTGCACAAAATTTTCCTTTTTTTAAATTTTCTAGTAATATTTTATATATTGTTTCCTCTATATACTGTTTTAGATCATTCATTTTAATTCACAAAGTTATCTGGTGAATAAAAACTATAAAAGTTACTATTCTCTTTTTAATCTTTGTAGATAATAATCATATCCATCAATAAGAGCATCTTTACTTGCTTCTAATATATTTGTAGAAACTCCTACAGTAATCCAATTATTTTTTCCATCTGTAAATTCTATAAATGTTCTAACAGATGATGCTGTACCTTGAGCAGTATCTGCAATTGATACTTTATAATTTATTAATTGGACTTTTTCAATTTCAGGAAAGAATTCTATCATAGCTTTTCTTATAGCTCTATCTTGTGCATTTACTGGTCCATTTCCTTCTGATATAACAAATATCTCTTTATCACCTACTCTAATTTTAATAGAACTTTCTGCAATTGTATAACCATTATGTGATTCACTTATTGTACGCCATTTTATTACATGAAATAATTTCTTATATAATCCAAGTTCTTTTGCTATTAATAAATATAAAGTTCCATTAGCTCCTTCTAAATGATATCCTTTATATTCTAATTCTTTTATTTTATTTAAAATATTTGTTACAATAATATCATCTTTTTTAATATCAAATCCAAATTCTTTTGCTTTTGCAATAATATTTGCTTTTCCTGATAATTCAGATATAGAAAATAATCTAATATTTCCTACTTCTTCAGGAGGAATATGTTCATAAGCAATTTTATTCTTTAATACAGCATCTACATGTACTCCTCCTTTATGTGCAAAAGCATTTTCTCCAACATAAGGTTGATATGGATTAGGTTTCATATGAAGAATTTCATATAAATAAAGAGAAAGTTGTTTTAAAGATTTTAATTTCTCTTTTGATGTTTTTAATGCATGAATGCCCATTTTTAATTCTAAAGCAGGTATTATTTGACATATATCAGCATTACCACATCTTTCACCAATTCCATTTATTGTTCCTTGTATTTGTGTAGCTCCAGCTATTACACCAAGTAAGGAATTTGCTACTGCTACACCAGAATCATTATGACAATGTACACCTATTGGTATATTTACAAGAGATTTTACTTCTTTTGTTATTTCTAAAAACTCATAAGGTAATGTACCTCCATTTGTATCACATAATACTATTACATCAGCTTTAGCTTCAATTGCTGTTTTCAAAACATTTATAGCATAATTCTTATTATTCTTAAAGCCATCATAGAAATGTTCAGCATCAAAAAATACTTTTAATCCATGTTCTTTTAAATAGTAAATTGAATCAAAAATCATATTAAGATTTTCTTCTAGTGTTGTATTTAATACACTAGATCGGAAGAGCGGT
>CAZTWF010000088.1:0-5972 GCA_964617245.1 uncultured Nitrososphaerota archaeon | reverse complement strand
ATCTAATCCTCCTGTAATAAAATCAATATGAATTCCTTTATTATTTAATTCTTCTAATATAATTTTAGAATAATTTCTTATTCTAGGAAGACCAATATTAGGATCTAAATTTGCTATAAATTTAATTCTTCCACCTATCTTTTTTTGTAATTCTTTTAAAGCAATTATTATATCTGCAAAGAGAAATACTGTTTCTTTTTTTGCATTAAGAATACAAATAATTTCTTTATTATTTTTTATATTTTTAATAATTTCATATGCTACTTTTTTTGGATCATCACTAGGACTATTAGGTATATATTCTGATCTAGCAGTACCTCTTGTTTTTTCTAATAATGTAGCCATTTCTAACATATACTTTTGTCTTTCAAATTCTTCTCTACTTATAATTCCCATATTCATAGCTTCTTTAAGAACTTCTATTGCACCTATAGTATTATCGCCTAGACCACTATGTACATTACAACATATAACTTTATTAATCAAATTTGCTTCTTCTACTGCTTTTTTTAAATTTTCACCTATAATCATACTAGCACATGTACCAATAACACCAATTAATTTTGGTTTAAATAATTCATTAATTCTTTTAAGTACTTTTGTTAATCTTTCTTCTCCACCAAATATTAATTCATTATCTGAAAGTGCAGTAGTAAAAACTTTAACTCCATCTTTTTCTAATAATCTAGCTGGACCAAAACAACAACCAGATGGTCCATGTAAAATAATTACATCTACATCTAAATCTCTAAGCATATACATTGCAGCAGCAATTGGACTAGGTCTAGGATGTAATATTATCGACATATTATATCCTCTCAATATGAAGTATAGGAATTTTTCTTCTATTAGAACTTGCTAATTTTTTTCTTAATAATGGCTTTAAAAATTCACCAATTTCATCAAAAAGAAAAACTTCTTCAAATGGACTATTATTAATAATTTGAGCTAATTTTTCAATATTTATAAATCCACATGTTGTTTTTAATTTTCCACCAATTTCTAATCTTATTGGAGGAAATAATTCTAAAAAATCTTTAATAGATCTTTCTATAACTTTTTCATTTATAGCAGGACTTTTATTTAATATTATAGGATAATTTGGATCTTCTATTACCATTTTATTATCAAATACATAATTAGGAATTTCTATTTTTTCTTCAATATTATCAAAAAATTTTGCTATAGAAACTCCAACAATTATATTTTCTATATGTTGTCTACCTATAGGCTTATTATAAGCTTCTACTAATATTTCTGAATATAAAGGACCATTAATTGTAATAAAGCCATTAAATTTAGTTATAAATTTTATACCATTTGAATTAATATTAATATCTTTAGCATAAATATCACAAATAGAATTTGTAGAAAAATATTGACAATTATTAATTGAAATATTTCTTAATAAAGGGTCATCAGCATTTAAAAGAATTTTTCCTTCTGGTTTTTTATTTCTTATCATAGATAATTTTGCTATTAATGCAGAAGATGTTCCTTTTGCTATTGGATAATTATCATAGACATTTTTTATTATACCTAAATCTGCTAATCCTGTTCCACCAAGAGAAACTTCAAATATAGCAATATCTGGTTTTTTTGGACATAATTCTATTGCTTTAATTATATTTGCAGGAGTTGTGCTATTATTTTTTAATAAAATATTTTCATTATTTTTATCTATAAATAAAATCTCATTACTCATTAAACTAAGAATAGAATAATTTTTTCTTAAAATAGAAATTGCACATTTAATACTAGTAGTTTTTCCAAAACTTCCTGTTATTTCTACAATAGGAAAATCAATATTATTTTCAATAAGCATTTTAACAGCTTCATGATGAGTTATTATTTTACCTTTAAAATCTTTATTAAAAGGAAAATGAATTGGTACTACAATTAAATCATATTCATTAAAAGAATTTGGTAATTCTTGTTTAATTTGAAAATCTTTTGAATATTTTTCAATATCTTCTTTTTTTAAAGTTTTATATACATCAATACAAGTAACATTATTTCCTTTTTTACTAAATGCTTCTGATAGTATTAATCCACCATGTGTTGCATCAATTACTAGAATCTTCAATTTTTAAGCTCTCCTCTACTCTATCACGAAGAATATCTACTATACGATCATCTTTTCCTATAGGATTACTATATATTATTTTAATTTTCTTATTTTCAGAATTAATAATTTTTATTTTTTCTCCTTTTGAAAGTCCTAATATCTTTGGTATATCATAATCTACATGAGCACCTCTAGCAAGAAAAACTGGTTGTATTATAATTTCATTAAGATCTTCTTTTAATACTTCTGATAATACATTATTAAGTAATGGTTCATTGATTTGAATAAAAGCATATGTAACATAATCATAATAATTTCTTAGTTTTTCTGTACAATATTCTATAAGTTCTTTATTGTATTTTTCACTACTTCCATGTCCTACTAAAATAACTCCAATTTTCTTCTTCATTTTATATCACTTAAGACTAAGGTTTTTAAATAATTTTCTTAATTTATTCTTTATGTTTCATAAGAAATAAAAAATTATTATGTTTTAATTGAGAAAAATCCTATTGTTGCAATTATCCATGCTGCTATTAATACAATATAACCTATTAATATAGGAGATAATATTGAACCTATAATCAATAAAATTCCAATTGTATTAAATATCCTTTCTCCTGATTTTTCTGCAATAATATCAAATGATTTTTTATAGAAAATTGCTTTTAATAAAAATAATACAAAAATAACAATAAATAATAATATTAAAAGAATTAAATTAGTATTAAAAATTCTACTTGATTCTATTATTATTCTATCCATGATTCTTGAATAAAGTATTATTCTAAAGGCTATTGTAATAAAAGTAATACTTAAAATAACAATACCTATTAATCCAAAAATAAATCCATATAATGCATTTTGAAATATTTTTGGTGAATTATAATCATCTGATAATCCCTTTAAGCCTACTAATAAAAGAATTATGCCAACTAATCCAATAAATGGTATTAAGAAACCAATAGCAATAAATAATGAACCAATTCCACATAATCTTTTATTTGTTTCTAAAGTCATAGTTTTTATATTGAGATCAAATATAAAAGAATTTCTTAATAAAAATATATATGTTATTAATATATAAATTAATAAGAATATGAAAAATGAGAAAATAGAAATTGGAAAGGAATTTTATCCAGATCCAAAAATGAAAAAACTTTTCTTTACTTATTTGACCTTAGCTATAATGCCTCTATTAATATTAGGTATTGGAATTTCTTCATATCTTTTCATTATAGATGAAGTAGTTATTCTAACATATTTTATAATATTTTATTTTATACCAATTATTATCATTATGCTATTTATTAGCTATTGGATTCCCAAATATTATAAATCCATAAAGTATATTTTAAATGAAAATGAAGTAAGAGTTGAAAGAGGTGTATGGTGGAAAATGCGTCATACTGTTCCATATTCTAGAATTATGAGTATTGATGCAATTCAAGGACCATTATCTAGATATTTTGGTATTGGAACTGTGGACATATATACAGCTGGTTATACTGGAGCAGCTGGAGGTGGAGGTGGATTTATACATAGAAAAGCAGAAGCATCTATTATGTATGTTCCTAATTTCTTAGAAATAAGAGAATTTCTATTAAATATTGTTAAAGGTAGACCATTATTTAGTACAACTATTTCATCTGAAAATATAAGTCGAGAAATACTTGAGGAACTCAGAGAGATAAGAAAACTATTAAGCAAAAGAACTTCATAAATATGAAGAATTAATTTTATTGAATAAATATTTCATAAATAAAGAAAGAAAAAAGAAGATTATATAGACACTATTTTCCCAGAATTCTTTTCATTATTATCATCTTTTTATTTATTTTATGTCAATTCTTTAATCTTCTAGAAGTATACTTAGTAGTCTTACTATAAAGCCAATACTATAAAGTTAGTAATAGTTATTGAATTTTCTTTTTGTTTTCAAATTTTCTCTCTCACAAAAATTATATTATGTACTATAATCATTAGAATATGATCATGAATTAAGATATAAATTATTAATAAACTTTATAAGAAGTATAAGGTGTAAAGTATGAGTACAATAAAAAGATTTTTAAAAGAAAGAAGAAAAAAATATTGAAGATATCTTTGGAATAGATAGAGAAAGAATAAAACCTTTTAGAGAAGAAGATCGTTATGAAGATTGTAGTTGATACTTATGTTTGGATTGAGCTTTTTACTGGAAGTAAGAAAGGTGAAATAGTTAAAGAAAAATTGACTTTAGCTGAAGAAATATATACTTCAGATATATTTCTAGCAGAACCTCTAGAAAATATTATAGATTGAATTAAATATCATAGAGGAAAGACTTTCTAAGATTTCTGAAATATCAAAAATAATTCCAATAGATAAGAATTAGCAATTAGAGCTGCAAAAATAAATTATGAGCTAAGAGAAAAAGCTAAAAAACTAATTTAGAAGAACTAAGTCTTGCTAATGCAATGATATTAGCTATAACAAAATTCTAAATGCTAATATTATAACTAATGATAAGCATTTCAAAGAAGAATCTGAAACAATATGGATTGGAGATGAATAAATATAAAAATTAATGGGCCGGTCCGGACTTGAACCGGAGACCTCTGCCGCGTCAAGGCAGCGTCCTAACCATGCTAGACTACCGGCCCTTATTTGATAATATTTATTAAAACTTAAAAAATTTTATTATAAATATTTTCGCTCTTCTCTCTCTATGTAATAACTTTTGGATTATTCTTTTAACTACTCTTACAAAATTATCTTTTGGTGAAATAATGGTTCAAATTAAAGATATAGGAAGAGAATTATCTAATGGCTCAGTAAAATGCTTATATCGTGGATGTAGAAAACATTGTAAATCTTGGAGTGGTCTTGCTATTCATTTGAAGAAATGTCATGGAATTATTGCTGAGGAGGTAAAATTAAGTGATATATTTGAATAATTATTTTTTATGTGATGAATGTAAAGGAGAATGTATAGTTCATAATGGATTATATGTATGTAAAAAATGTGGTCTTGAACATGGTCCTATATTAATGCCATCTTTTTCTACTAATTTATGTAATAATTATAGTATATCATTTAATTCTGAAATTTCTATGAATTTACCATTAATTCATATAACAAATAATAAAGAAAAAATTAAAACAAAATTCTATAA
The DNA here is from genome assembly GCA_964617245.1 of uncultured Nitrososphaerota archaeon. Classification (GTDB taxonomy): domain Archaea; phylum Thermoproteota; class Methanomethylicia; order Methanomethylicales; family Methanomethylicaceae; genus WYZ-LMO11. The sequence goes on along the minus strand of CAZTWF010000088.1, from coordinate 746 downwards.
CATAGGCTATACTATATGTCAAATAGCAAGAATTTCAAATATAGTTTTAGAAGATGCTATTAGAAGAGCTTTAAAAACATGGAGAACTAATGATCAATCATATTTAAATAGTTTTCTTCATGTTTTTGCAGCTATAATATATTCTAGTACACATATGGGGCCTCCTCATTCAAGATTACCTGAAGAATGGGATGAAATTTTAAAGAAAATTGATTTAAGAAAACCTGGAAGAAATAGTACTAATGGTGATCATAGACCAATAAAATTAATGCAAGTTTTTAATTATATTTATAAATATTATGGAAGACTTCCAGATAGAGGAAAATGGTATTGGGAAAGATTATCAACAATATTTCCAAAATATTTAGTAAGAAGAGCTTCTTTATTAATTGAAAAACCAAGAAATTTAAAAGAAGCAATTTTAGCAATTACTATAGTAGATTATAATAATACTTTGAAAGAAGAAGATTATAAGAAAATTGGAGTAACAATGAAGAAATTAAAAAAATGGATGAGTAGTTTAAAAATAAATAAAGATATTATTAGAAAAATCTTTAGAACTATAGATGAATATAAAATTCCAATAGAAATAGAAAAGAAAATTATTAATGACATAAAAGAAATCATCAATAGAAAAATTGATAATAATCAATTAATGAAAATAATAAATTCTCATATTATTGATTTCAATAATAAAATAGAATTAGTTTGTACATAATTTTATTATATTTTTATTATTCAAAATT
>CAZTWF010000087.1:0-6390 GCA_964617245.1 uncultured Nitrososphaerota archaeon | reverse complement strand
ATTGCATATTGAAATAATATTAATGTCAAAATAATTATAATTGAAATCATAATTAAAAATGATGTTAATAATATATTGTAATTAATTATTTGTAATCCACATACTATTATTATAATTCCAAAGGTCAAAGTTAACATAATTCTATGTAAAATAACAGATGTAATTGCTTCATTCATCTTCAAATTAGCTTTTTTTACTGTAAGGTTAATTCTTACAACCTCTCCAGAAATAGAAGCTGTAGGAATCATCAAATCACAAAAAATACTCATTAAAACAATTTCAAAACAATCTTTAAATTTTAAACCAGGATTTCTTAAAAATACATACCAACTAAGTGTAAATAATCCAATACACATAACATCGATTAATATTAATAAAAATAGAATTGTTTTATTAACAGTAAGAATTTCATTAATTAAACTCTCCACTCCTATAAATTGTAAATATATGACAAATATTATTACTCCAACTATTAGCATGATATTAGTAAAACTTATTGGAGATTTCAATTCGTTTCACTTTTTAGTAAATATTTTTATTTCTTAGTAAGTATCTTTTATTTTTTTTGGGTGAAAAATTGATAGAAGCAAATTTATGTGGTTCTAGAGTAATTGTATGGTCTAAAGAAAATAGTATAAAACTTTATAGTATGGGATATTATGGAAAACCAGTAAATATTGATAAACCAAAAAATATTTCTGAAATAAATACATATCTTGAACTTTCACTTTTAGAAGCAAATTATCTTGTTGAAAAAGGTATAATAATTGTAAAAGATAATAATAGAGTACTAACAAGAGAAGAATTATTCGAATTTTCAAAAAAACATTATCGTCTTTTTAAAGAATTATATGAAGTTTATAAAGATTTAAGAGAGAAAGGCTATATTGTAAGATCAGGTCTAAAATTTGGAGCTAATTTTGCAGTATACAAGTATGGTCCTGGCATAGATCATGCTCCTTTTATAGTTCATGTAATTCCAAATTCTGCTGAAATAGATCCTATAGAAATAATTAGAGCAGGACGTCTTTCACATACAGTAAGAAAGAAATTCATATTAGCTACATTAGATGAAATTCATAAAAAAGTAGTATATTTTATGTTTGATTGGTGGAAAGCTTAATAAATTGGAATACCATTTTTTGGATCTGCAACATATTTTTTAAATTCTTCAATAATAAATTTAGTAATTTTTCCAGGTTTTCCATCTCCTATTTTTCTACCACTTATTTCTACTATTGGGACTATTTCTGCTCCTGTACCTGTGAAGAATACTTCATTAGCATTAAATAATTCATGTACTGTAATTAACTTTTCTCTTACGTTTATATTATTATTTTTAGCAATTTCCATAACAACTTGTCTAGTAATTCCAGGAAGTGCTCCACTATATGTTGGAGGTGTTAGAAGTTCTTCATTACTTACTAAAAATATATTTTCTCCAGGTCCTTCACATACATATCCATCAGTAGTTAATATAATTGCCTCATCAACATTAAAAACATTTGCCTCAATTTTTGCTAATATACTATTCAAATAATTAAGAGATTTAATTTCATGTGATGTAGCATCTATTCTATCTCTTCTTACCCAACTAATAATTACTCTTGCTCCTTTCTCATATGCTTCTTTTGGTAATACTTCAATTTTTTCAGTAATTATAATTATATTTGGTTTTTTACATTTTCTTGGATCTAATCCTAGGTCTCCTTCTCCTCTTGTAACAACAACTCTAATATAAGCATCTCTTAATGAGTTTATTCTTAATGTTTCTATAACTGCTTTTATCATATCTTCCTTATTTATTGGTATTTTTAGCATTATACTATGAGCAGATGCATAAAGTCTATCTATATGTTCTCTTAGTTTAAATACATATCCATTATATGCTCTTATTCCCTCAAATACACCATCACCATAGAGAAATCCATGATCAAAAACAGATATACAAGCCTTTGATTTTTCAATAAAATTACCATTTATATAAACTAATGATTCTTTCATTCTTTCCCACCTTTTAAGACTAAAGATTTATAGATTTTTATATTTTAATTTTTTTAATTAAAAAACGTTAACTATAAAAATCTTTTTCCTTCTTAATAATATTAAGGGGAAAATAATGAGTGATCCAGTTCTAAAAGAACTAGAAGCAATTGTAGGTCCTGATAACGTTATATCAGATCCAGGAAGAATCTTTGCTGAAATCTATGATGCATGGCTTCAAATATTTCCAGGAAAACCTCCAAAAATGCCAAAGTATATCGTTAGACCAGCAAATGAATTTGAAGTACAAGATATTGTATTAATGGCAAATAGATATAAAATACCAATACAAGTTGCAAGTAATTATAGCTATAAACTTCCATGTTATGGTGGAATATTACTTCAAACAGTAAGAATGAATAGAATACATGAAGTAAATGTTGATGAAGGATATGCTGTAATAGATGCTGGTGTTACTTTTAATCAATTTTATAGATATTTGAGATCAAGAAATATAGATCTTTGTATTCCTACAACAACAGCTCCTCCAAATACTTCAATTGTTGCTAATTTCTTATTTAAAGGAATTGGAATGAATATGACATCAATAAGTGATGGAAATCAAGAAGCAATAATGGCTTTAGAAGCTGTATTACCTACTGGTGAAATAGTACATACAGGATCATGGGCTCTTCAAACTGCTTCATGTAAATATACATTTGATTTAGGATTTGGTCCTCAATTATCAAGAATATTTGTAGGTGCTTTAGGAACATTAGGTATTGTTACAAAAATAGCAATAAAACTTTGGCCAAAACCAAAAGCTGTAACTGTTAAGTTCTTAGGAATGAAGAAATGTGAAGAACTTGCAAAACATATGAATAAACTACAATATATAAAACTTGCTCCAAGTACTTCAGGTGGTCATTGGTTATTACTTGTTTTACATGCTACAAACTTAGCTCCATATTGGGGATTTGAACAAAATAAGAAAATATATCAAATAACTGATGAAGATATTGTAAAAATGAGAGAATATTATGGATTCCCCGGAGATGGTACACAATACTTCTATGTTCTTGCATGTACACCTCATTATCAGTCTGAAGATGAAGCAAAACTATGGGAAAAACTATGGTCAAATTATTTATTATCAAATCCTGAAGTAATAGAACTTACAGAAGATAATTGTCCTGGTTTAAGATTTGGAGAAATAGAAGCTTCTATCAAAATGTATGGAGGAATTGGTGAAGGAGAACCAGGAAATCAACGTATAAGATATTGTGGTTGGATTCCTGGACATATATGGAGCTTTTATGGTAGTGTTGGAAATAATGCTCTTCCAAAACTTCATGAAATAACTTGGAATACAGGAAGAAAACATGGATTAGTTCCTGCTTTACATACTATAGGTATAAATGAAGGAAGAGTATCACATGTAAGATATATGGTACCAATAGAACGTGGTGATGAGGAGGGTGTACGAAGATATACAGCTTTCTTTGGAGAAGTAATTCCAAAAGTTATTCGTGAAGGAGGATTTGTACCTGCAAGATGCTTTGGTTTAGGAGCGAAAGTTGTTTCACAACACATGGATCCTGGTTTCTATGAATTGTATCGTAGAATAAAGAAGGCATTGGATCCAAATAATATAATGGCTCCTTGGTTAGGTTTTAATGTACCATTTGAATATGAGTAGGTGATGAATATGGGAGGAGTTGAAAGAAAAATTCCATTTACAATTCATAAGAATATAGATAGTGTACCATTTATTAGTCATGCAAGTTTTGATAAAACTCCAAGAGAATGGGTAAGTATAAAATTTCCAAATGAAGATAAATATCCAGATTTAGCAGTAGCAAAATTTGAAGCAATAAGATGTTGGGCCTGTGGACAATGTGAACTTTCTTATATGGCAAATTTTGCTATGAATTGTCCAACTGCTGCTTTTCCAGCATATTATAGACAAGCAGCATATAGAGGTCAAGGAAAACACATGACTGTTTTAGGTTTATTACAAGGATTTATAGAACCATCACCTGAACTTGTTCATGTTGCTTACTTCTGTAATCTATGTGGAAATTGTACACTTCAATGTAGTATGGGTATTGGAAGTGATCCTGTTGTTTCAGTAATGGCTTTAAGACGAACATTTGTTAAACTTGGACTTGGTCCACCTCCTGCTCAAAAACGTTTTGCAGAATATATTAAGAATTATCATAATCCTTATGGAGAACCTCATGAAAATAGATTTGCATGGATGAAAAAGAAAATTGAAAAGAAAAAAGCAGATATTGTATATTTTGCAGGATGTACAGCACCATATAGAACTCCTGAAGTATGTGAAGCAACAGTTAATTTATTAGAATTAGCAAATACAGATTTTACAATATTAAATGGAGATGAATGGTGTTGCGGCTCTCCATTATTTATGGTTGGATTATGGGAAGAAGCAAAAGAAACATTAGAACATAATATATCAGTAATTGAAAGCTTAGGTGTTTCAAGATTAATTACATCTTGTGCTGGTTGCTTTAGACAATTCCATGAAGGATATAAGAAATTAGGAATTTCAAAACCATCCTTTGAAGTATTACATTCATCTCAACTATTTGCAGAATATTTAAATTCAGGTAAATTAAAACCAAAATCAACTCCAACTGATAAAGTAGTTACATATCATGATCCATGTCATTTAGGAAGACATGTTGGTGTATTTGATGAACCAAGAGAAGTACTTGCTAATATTCCAGGATTGAAATTTATAGAATTTGAAAGAACTGCTCATAATGCATGGTGTTGTGGTGCTGGAGCAGGTGTAATGTCAGGATTTCCAGAATTAGCAAGATTTGCAGCAACAGAAAGATTAAAAGAAGCAAAAGGAATAGGTGCAAATTATATATCAAGCACATGTCCATTCTGTGAATTAAATCTTAAAAGAGCTGAAGATGTAGCAAAATTAGGCATAGAAATTGGAGATATATTACAATTATTAGAAAAATCATTGAGGTGATTATTTTGACACTTGAATATAATATGAAATGTAGAGATTGTCGTAATACATGGTCTTCTAATAAAATTACATCATCTATAAAATGTCCAAAGTGTGGCTCACATAATGTAAAATTACTTCCTTCAAAGAACTTTAAAACATTTATTGCTCCATATGCATAATTTTTTTCTTTTTTAAACTATTTTACCTTTATAAGATAATTTAAAATGTTTTCCTGAAAGTTCAATAAAACCCATATTTATTAATTCTTTTAATATTTCTTTATCCTTTATATTATCTATATTTTCTAGACATTTCTTGTATTTTTCATCTAAGTAAATTGTACCATTTGTTAAAATTCTTATTATATTTCCACATATGTTATATGTTCTATCATTTTCAGCATTCCAAGTATCTATTTCCATTATATCAAGACCAATAATATTTACATTTTTTTCAAAGATTAATAATAATACTTTATAAATTTCTACTTCCTTTAATCCTTCTACATTTAAAAATCTACTTCCAGATAATGCTTTTCTTGCACCAATATCTATATCAATTGATATATAAACATTATTACTTAAATCTGAAAGAATATTTTTAATAGCTTCTTCTACTCCTAATGAATCTATAATTCCTCTATGAATGATTTTTATTCCTTCTTTTTCTAGTGTTTTATATTGTTCAACAAATTCTCTTACTCTTGGATCTTTTATTTTTTCCATTTTTTCAGAAGGATAATCTGTAGGACCAAATACAATTATTTTTTCAATTACTCCTTCATGAAATAAATGATATAGAAAAGATCCACTATTATAGCTATTTTTCCTACCTATTGGACTAAATACATAATCCTTTGCTTTATATCCATATGCTTCATAATTTGGCTCATTTTCTATCATATAGCTTATAAGATTATTTCTAATTGGTGATGGAATTCCATCAAAATGAGAATCAAGTACTATTAATGTTATGTTATTAAATCTATTAGATAGTTCATCAATTACTCCACCACTCATTGAATGATCAATTCCAATCATGAGCGGTTTTTCCATTTTTTTAACAAAATCTCTTACTTTATTTCTATATTCTCTGCAACCATCAGAATCTAAAAATACTTCAAAATTTATTGGTGTAAGCATTATTAAATCTTCTTCATCTGGATATATAGACAACCAACTTTCTATAGGTAATTCTCCATAATTTTTAATATCAATTCCTTGAATTTCTTTTAATTTTAAAATCATTTCAATAGGATTTTTTGGTCTTTTTCCTGAGATTATACTATTTATTTTTCTATTTATTGAATCACTACCTTCATCAGGATCAAGTAGAACTTCAAATAATGACCACATATCTTAATTCTCTCCATAGCTAAAGATTTTTATTAGTTATTGTAAACTTCTCAATAC
>CAZTWF010000086.1:0-22895 GCA_964617245.1 uncultured Nitrososphaerota archaeon | reverse complement strand
AAAACTGAACCTGGTGCTTTTAATTTACCATTATATAGAATATTTGCAGATCCATTTTCTACAGCAGGACTTGTAATAGATCCTAATATGCATGAAGGATTTAAGTTTCAAGTATTAGATGTAATTGAAGATAATGTATATGAACTTAAAACACCTGAAGAATCTTATGATTTACTTGCATTAATTGGAACAACTGGTCGATATATAATAAAAAGAATATTTAGAAAAATAGATAATCTTGTTTCTGCAGCTGTAAGTGTTACAAAATTATCACTTATTGCTGGTAGATATGTAGGAAAAGATGATCCTGTAGCAATTGTAAGAGCACAACATGGATTACCTGCTATTGGAGAAGTTCTTGAGCCATTTAGTTTTCCACATTTAGTTGCTGGTTGGATGAGAGGTTCTCATTATGGTCCTTTAATGCCAGTATCACAAAAATATGCAAAATGTACAAGATTTGATGGTCCTCCAAGAATAATTGCTTTTGGTTTTCAAATAAAAGATTCAAAACTTATTGGTCCTGCAGATCTATTTGATGATCCTGCATTTGATATGACAAGAATGAAAGCACAAGAAATTGCAGATTATATGAGAAGACATGGTCCATTTATGCCAGAAAGATTAGGTCCTGAGGAAATGGAATATACAACATTACCAAAAGTATTAGAAAAATTAAAGGTGAAGAAATGAAAGTGAAAATTTCTTATTTATCATTGATAAGAGATATAACACAAGTAAAAGAAGAAGAAATTGAAGTTCCAGAAAATACTAAAATTAGAGATATTATTGCTTTTTTACTAAAAAAATATGAAGGTCTGAGGCCTTTTATTGAACAAGAAATTTTAATAACTCTTAATGGAGAAATCATTTCTGATTTAGAAAAAGAAATTCCAAATAATTCAGAAATTATAATTGGAATACCTCCATTTGGAGGATAAAAATGTTATATAAAACAGATGTTTTAATTATTGGAGGAGGATTAGCAGGTCTTACTGCAGCTATATCTTCAGCTTCAAATTTTTCAAATACTATGATTGTTACTAAAACACTTGTAGGTGGTGCTAATACAACTTCTGTTGCTGCTGGAATATTCTCTTGTGATTTTGATGATCCAAATTCTTTTTATATAGATACTATAAAAGCAGGTCAAAAAATAAATGATAAAAAACTTGTAAAGACAATGGTTAATGATATACCAAAATATGTTAAAAAATTAAAGGAAATTGATATAGAATTAGGACCAATATTTATGCCAGGTCATTCAAGACCAAGATGTTATAAAATTAAAGGAAAATGTATTGAATTACAAAAGAAATTAAGAAAAACATGTGAAGAATTAGGTGTAAAGTCTATAGAAAGAGCACTTATTACTTCATTAATAAAAAATGAAGATAGAGTTATTGGTGCTATAGGAGTAAAAACTGATAATATGGAAGTTTTTGGAATATTAGCAAAATCAATTATATTAGCAACAGGAGGTCCTGGTGAATTATATCCATATACACTTATGCCCATAGGTTCTTCTGGATATGGAACAAGTTTAGGATTTAGAATTGGTGCTGAAGTTATTGATATGGAATTTGTTCAATTCTATCCTACAATGATTCTACAAGAAGGATTACCTAAACTCTTTGTTGATTATGTTACTTTACTTAAATTTGGTGCAGATATATTAGATGAAGAAGGAAATTCTATATTTAAGAAAAATAAAATTGATGAACCATATAAATTAACAAGAGATACACTTTCTATATTAATGATGAAGGAAATGAAAAGTGGAAAATTATATTTAGATTGTACTTCTATAAAATCTGATGATCCTCAATTAATATCAGCTATAAATGATTTAGAATCAAAAGGAGTTCCTATTAGAACTAAAAAAGTAGGAATATCACCATATGCTCATTTCTTTATGGGAGGATTAAGAGCTAATCCTGATGGTGAAACAAATATAAATGGATTATTTGTAGCAGGAGAGGCAATGGGAGGAGTTCATGGTGCTAATAGAATTGGAGGAAATGCTTTAACAGCATGTATTGTATTTGGATTTAGAGCAGGAATTTCTGCATCTCTTTTCAGTAGTACTGTAGATTATACTGATGAAAGAATTTTAAAAGAAAAAGCTTCAGAATTAGTAGAAAAAATTAATACTAAAGGAGATAAAAATGCCTCTGAAATAAAATCTATTATACAAAATAAAATGTGGAATAATGTTGGAATAATTAGAAATAAAGAAGAATTAGAAGAAGCTTTAGCAACTTTTAATTCATTAAGAAAATATAGTATATCATTAAATTCTATAGATGGTCTTTTAATACCTATGATGTTAGATTGTGCAGAAATAATTGCTTTTTCTGCTTTATTAAGAGAAGAAAGTAGAGGAGCACATTATAGAATAGATTTTCCAGAAATGAAAGAAGAATGGGAGAAAAGTATTTTACTAAAAATTCATGAAGGAGAATGTAAAGTAAGTTATTTAGTAAATTAATTTCTTTTTTAATTTTTATGAAAGATTTTTTAATTCTAAAATTAATTAAAAATATATGAATATAAAATTTAAAGAAATTAGAATAAGTACAAAAAGAAGAAGGGAAATTGTAAATATTACTGAAGAAGTTCAAAAATTTGTAAATGAAAGTAAAATAAATAATGGAATATGTTTAGTTTATTCTACACATGCTACATCAGCTATAATAATAAATGAAAATGAATCAGGACTTTTAGAGGATATAATAAGAAAAATAAATGAAGATTATCCTATTGAAAAAGAATGGCTTCATAATAGAATTGATGATAATGCAGATGCTCATCTTGCTAGTACATTTATAGGACCATCTGTTACTATTCCAATTAAAGATGGAAAATTATGCTTAGGAACATGGCAAGATATATTTTTCTTAGAATTAGATGGACCAAGAATTGGAAGAAGAATAATTATTGAGATTTTAGGAGTTTAATAAATCTTATAGCATCTTGAGCCATTTTTATATTATTAAACATAACATAAATTTTTTCACTTTTTAATTCTTTTATAATATTATAAAGTTTATGTAAATCTTCATCAGTATAAACATATCTATAATTAGTTTCTTTTCCTCCTATTCCATGAAGTCTAAAATATGTAATATTATCTATTATTGAAGGTAATCTTCTAAAAGGATCAACTACATGAATTAATGATAACTCTTTACAGATTTTAGCTATAGTTTCATTATTCCATTCTCCTCTTGGCTCCCATCCTATAATTAGATCTTTTCTATCAATATTTGAAAAGAATTCATAAATATTATTTATATTCTCATTAGATGGAATAAAACTTGGTGGTGTTTGTATTATTAAAATTTTTGTATTAAGTATTTCACATACTTTAATTATTTCATTCCATGCTTTAATATTTTCATCAGTTGGTTTTAATAGACCAAAATTTTCAGGTTTTCCATATTTTGGAAATTCTCCTTTTCTCCAAGTAGGACTATTAAATGGATGAGTAATAGCTTGCCATGCTTTAATAATAAATTCAAAATCTTTTGGACTTTCATTTTTCCAATTTTTTAAAGTTTCAAATTTTGGTATTTTATAAAAGGTTTCTTGAATTTCTATACAAGAAAAATTATTAAAATAATCACTTCTTTTTAAACTCCAACCACAAGTACCAACTTTTATCTCCAAGTTATCACCAATTAATAATTTTGTAATTAAAAATTATATAATTTAATTAAATAAATTCATAAATAAATTATCTATTGATTCAAATTAATAATTAAAATAATTATGATGGAAAACCACCATATTTTTCTCTTAATACTCTACGAAGTATTTTCCAATTATTCATTTTTGGAAGTTCTTCTAGAAAGATTACATTTTTTGGAATTTTATAACTTGCTATTTTATCTTTACAGAATTCAATAATTTCTTCACTATTTGCATTTGTATTAGGTTTTAAAACTATAGCAGCTACAGGTATTTCACCTCTTTTTTCATCATACATTGCAAAAACTGCTACTTCTGCAATTTTTGGATGTTTCATTAAAACTTCTTCTACTTCTGATGGATATATTTTCCATCCAGACATTATTATTACATCTTTTTTTCTTGAGGTTATATATAATACACCATCTTCATCTAAATAACCTAAATCTCCAGTAAGAAGCCATCCATTTCTAAATGTTTTCTCTGTTTCTTCTTTATTTTTCCAATATCCTTTTGCAATACCTGGACCACTTATAGCAATTTCACCAATTTCACCTTTTGAAAGTTCTTTATCGGAATTTTCAGGATCAACTATTTTTATTCTTGTATATGCTACAGGAATTCCAACACTTTTATATCCTTTTGATAAATATTGATAATTATAAGGAACAACAGTTCCAGAGCCTAAGACTAATGTTTCTGTAAGTCCATATGCATTTACTACTCTAATTTTTGGATATTTTTCTGAAAATTTTCTCCAAATTTCTTCAGATAAAGGTGCTCCACCAGTTATTATACAACGTACACTATCAAAATAATCTTCAGCATTAATATTTAATAAATCATAAAAAACAGGAGGCATTCCTGATAATATTGTAGCTTTATAATCCTTTGTATATTTCAGATAATCCATTAGATTATATCTTTCCATTACAATAAATGTTGCTCCATATCTTAATGAAGTAATACCCCAAGTTACACCTGAATGAAAATGAGGATAAAATCCAAGATATATATCATTTTCATTCAAATCTAATGCCCATCTTTCAGCTTCTACAGAAGCCATCCAATTACCATGAGATATCATTACACCTTTAGGCTTTCCTGTAGTACCTGAAGTATATTGTATTTGACATATATCATCAATTAATACATCTTCAGGTGGAATATATACATCATTTATTGAAATATTTTTTACTGAAATACTTTTCAATGAGATATTGAAATCATCATAAGTAATAGCTAATTTAGGTTCTGAATTTTCTATTATTTTTGATAATTCTTCTTTTTTATAATTAGGATTAACTGGTATACAAATTGCACCAATTCTCCATATAGCAAAATATGATATTATTGTTTCAGGCCTATTACCAGTAATAACAAGAATTCTATCTCCTTTTTCAATTCCAATTTTCTTTAATTCATAAGCTAAGGAGTTTACTTTCTTTAAAAGTAAAGAATATGTTATGAAATCTCCTGTTTTTGGATCTATTATTGCTTTTTTATTAGAAAAAAGAATAGAATTATTATCAAGAAAAGAAGTAAAGTTCATCTCTTCACCTCTAAGACTTCTTTTCTTGTAATTAAGCTAACTATAAAGAATATTGGTATGGAAATTGCTAAAGCAGGTATTACTGGATATATCCATGCAATAGTAGGAGGTACTAATGTAGATTTATATATAAATAAGAACCATAATAAACCTATAGTTAATCCAGATATCATAGAGGCAATTGCTCCTTCCTTAGTTGCTTTTTTCCAATATAATCCTATGGTAATTGGACCAAAGAAACAAGCAAATATTGTTCCAAATGCTGCACCAACAATTTCAACTATTATTCCTGTTCTTATTAACGTAAGTGATAATGAAATAATTGCAAATACAATAGAAGCAATTCTAGCAATTAAAATAAGTGATTTTTCATTAATATTTGATTTAATAGGCTTTATTATATCATTTGTTAAAGCAGCAGCTAAAACTAATAAAGTAACAGATAATGTAGACATAGAAGCAGCTATAGGTGCTGCAAGTATAATACCTTTAATTCCTGAAGGAGCTATCATTTCTATAGTTCTTGGAATTACCCAATCAGTATCCTTTAGTAATGCCATTACTCCAGTACTACCTATTTTATCATCTAATATTAAATGACAGAAAGCACCTAAAGAAAACATAAGAGATGCATATAATGCTACTAATATTGGTCCTATTATTCTTCCTTTAATTATTACTTTTTCATTTTTTGCAGCATAAAATTGCATTAATAGATTTGGAAGAGCTATTTGTGGTATACTTATAGAAAAGGTAATACTCATTATAAGTAATGGAACCATTCCTACACTCATAGCTGGAGGTGGGCCCATACCATCAAATTTCAACCAAAGTGTTCCAGGAATTGAATTTGCAATTTTCATTTGACTTAATGTATTTAAGCCATTTATTGGTCCTCCAATTGTATACATAATTAATCCAAAAGTAAGAAATGCTGCAAATATCATTAAAGAGCCAAGAATGAGATTTGTAATTGCTGCAGCTCTGAGACCACCTATTGTAATATATAATAGAACAGGAATTGCAAGTAATAATAATCCAATTTCAAAGCTTGTATTCAAAATTGTAGCAAGAATAATAGCACCACCTTTATAAACACTTGTTAAATATAATGTAAATAGGAATATTATTACAATTGCTGAAATAATTCTTGCTACTTTACTTTCATATCTTTTTTCAATGAATTCAGATATACTTACTACACCAGTACTACGAGCAAATTTGAATAATCTCTCTCCTACAAGAATCCACATTAATACAACACCAATAATATGCCATGCTGTAAGCCAAGAGCCAAAGCCTAAGTTATATAAATATGTAGCCCCTCCTCCTCCTAAGAAAGATGCTGCACTAAAGTATGTTGCCATAATAGAAAATGCTAAAACCCATGGACCAAGTCCTTTTTCTGCTAAGAAAAAGCTATCAAGTGTTTCTTTTATTTTATGGCCTTTAATGCCTACTATGACAACAATAGCAATTATTGCTATTATTATAATTGCATCTATCATATTATTCACTCCTTTTGCTCTTAATGTATTTATGAATACCATATAGTACTCCTAGTATCAATGTAATTATAGTAATTATATAGCCACTTAGTATTATCAGATCCATAACATACATCACTGAATAGAAATAGTTAGCTAGGTATAATTTAAAGCTTTTGCGTACAATTTTGTACATATAATAAAAATATTAAAAATTTCAAAAACCTCTTATATAATAATTATTTTATTTAAAATTTGGTGAAAAAATTGCCTAAAATAAATACAAAAAAAGTAACATGGGAAGAAATTGAAAATTGGTGTAAAAAATTAAGTGAAATAATTTTAGAATCTAAATGGATACCAGATATTATCATTGCTATATCAAGAGGAGGATATGTCCCAGCACGTCTTATATGTGATCTTTTAGTTGTAGGAGAACTTGTATCTATTCAAATAACACATTGGCCTTCAGCAGCTCAAATGGCAAAAGAAGCAGGAGTAAAACATCCTCTTCAATGTGATTTATCTACAAAAAAAGCATTAATTGTAGATGATATTGCAGATACAGGAGATTCTATCATAATAGCTAAGGATCATATATGGACATATTGTAGACCAAAAGAACTTAAAGTTGCAACATTACAATGGATCTCTAAGGTTAGTAAAATTAAACCAGATTATTATGTTGAAGAAGTTAAAGAATGGATCTGGTATCAATATCCATGGACTCGTCTTGAAGATATAATAGGATTCATAAGAAAAATCATAGAAGAGGAAAAAGAAATAAAATCATGGGATATAGATATAATATCACAAAAAATTATTGAATATTATGGTGTTGAATTTGATAAATGGTATTATGAAAAAGCATTAAATTATTTAACTGAAAAAGGATTTCTTAGAAAAGAAGAAAGTAAATACATAAGGTGAAGAATATGTCTTATTATGCAGAAATTGGTATAATTGGAGGAAGTGGTTTTTACGATCCTGAAATGTTTGAAAATAGAAAAGAAATAAAAGTACATACACCATATGGAGCTCCATCAGATGTTATAACTTTAGGAGAATTTAAAGGAATAAAAATTGCCTTTATTCCACGTCATGGAAGAAGACATTCTTTTCCACCACATTTAATAAATTATAAAGCAAATATATGGGCAATGATGGATTTAGGTGTAAAAAGAATAATTGCTCCATCTGCAGTTGGAAGTCTAAAAGAAGAAATAAAACCAGGAGATATTGTAATTCCAGATCAATTCATAGATTTTACAAAAAGAAGAGATTATTCATTTTATAATGGTGCTATAGTTGGACATTTTTCACTTGCAGATCCATTTTGTCCAGAATTAAATAAAATATGTATAGAAGTTATGAAAAAATTAGAATTAAGATATCATCATCCAGCTACATATATTTGTATAGAAGGACCAAGATTTTCTACTAGAGCAGAATCTAGACTTTTCAGAAGTTGGGGAGCAGATATAATAGGAATGACTCTAGTACCAGAAGTTATTCTTGCTAGAGAATGTGGTATATGTTATACTACAATTGCAACTGTAACTGATTATGATGTTTGGGCAGAAAAACCTGTTACAGCAGAAGAAGTTGTAAATACATTAAATCAAAATGTAGAAAAAGTAAAGAAATTATTAATGGAATTAATACCAAGGATACCAAAAGAAAGAAAATGTCAATGTGAAAAAGCTTCAGAAGGTGCTTTGATTTAAATTATCAAATTTTTTTAATATTAATTTTGTATTTGTACTCATTACACCTTTAATTGCTCTTATACTTTCTAAGAT
This sequence comes from uncultured Nitrososphaerota archaeon, assembly GCA_964617245.1. GTDB lineage: Archaea > Thermoproteota > Methanomethylicia > Methanomethylicales > Methanomethylicaceae > WYZ-LMO11. The sequence continues at coordinate 14,361 of CAZTWF010000086.1, read as the reverse complement.
TTCATTTAATTGTGTTATAGAATCTGCATGAATATAAATTTCTATATCAAAATCTCCACTTATTTCAAATACTTTTACAATACCTTTAATCCAAAGAAGTCTTCTAGCAACTGCTGATGTATAAATATTTGATTCACATTTTATAAGTACAAGAGCTTCTATCTTCTTTGGTATTTGTATTTCTAATTTTCTTCCTGTTACTTTTTCAGCAAGTTCTATTAGATCTACATCTCTATAACTTCTAATATCAGGTCTATCTTTAATTATTTGTAATAATTTTGAAAGTTCTTCTTCTGTTAATGAAATACCAAGTCTTTTTAATTTTTCACTTACTGCTATTTTTCCTGTATATTTACTAATTACAATTTCTCTTTGTCTTCCAACAAGCTCAGGAGGAAAAGCTTCATATGTTCTTGGATCAAATATTACTGCTGCTGAATGAACACCACCTTTATGAGAGAAAACATTATCACCTACAATTGGTTGTAATGGCGATACAGGAATACCACTTAATTTTTCTATCATAGCTGATAATTCTGGTAATTTATCTAATTTTACAGTATCAATATTATATATGACCTTAAGAGCTACAGCAAATGGTTCAAGTGGAGTAATACCTGCTCTTTCACCAAGACCATTAACTGTTGTATGTACAGCAGTAGCACCACCTTCTAATGCTGCTAAAGCATTTGCTACTGCCATTCCAAGATCATTATGACAATGAGCATCTAATTCTGCATTTAATTCAAAAGAAAGTCTTGAGAATAATTCTTTAATTTTAAATGGAGTCATACAACCAACAGTATCAGGTATACTAATTCTATCAGCTCCAGCTTCTATAGCAGCCTTACATATTCTTACAACAAAATTATAATCTGCTCTTGTTGCATCTTCAGCAGTAAATCTTACTTTAAGTCCATGATCTCTTGCATATTGTATAGAATTAACAGCCATTTCTATAGCTTTATCTTCATTTATATTTATAGCTCTTAATTTTTCTTTTGTAACTCCTAGAAAAATTGCTACTCTATCTACATCACATTTAATTGCTTCATCTACATCAGATATTAATGCTCTACTATGAGCTAATATTTCTGCAGAAAGTCTTTCTGCTGCTATTCTTTTTACTGCTTCAAAAACATCTCTTGATACTACAGGATGACCTGCTTCTATCATATTAATACCAATTTCATCAAGCTTTCTTGCAATTTGTAATTTATCTTCAATACTAAAGCATACACCTGGTGTTTGTTCTCCTTCTCTTAATGTTGTATCAAGTATTAGTACTTTTTTCATAAAAACACCTTATTTTTAAATATCGAACTTAAATATAAATGTTTTCGTATTTTAATTTACTAAAATCGTACTTATTATATAAAAAACTATTACTAAAAATTATAAAAAATTAATTTTTTAAACTTTTTAGTAATATAGTAGTTTTTTAAACCTAGAAATCCATAATTAGAAGGGAATAACATGAGTATAGGAAAAATAGAAGGAATAACAAGTACAGAGTCCTTTACTATTTCCATAACTGATATGAATGTAGGTAGAAATGATTATATTGAAGTTGAACATGAAGGAAAAAAGTATCTTTTAATAATAAAAGATGTTAAAAGATGTGGTAATAAATTATTAGGAGAATGTATAGTAATTGGACAAACACCAAAAATTCCTTTTAGTCCTGGTTCTGATGTATATTTAGCTTCTTCTGATACTATAAGAAAAGGCTTAGGTTTAGTTACAACTGAAGAAGAAGGACTATATATTGGAAAACTTAAATCCAAGGATATAATGATATGGCTACCAATAAAGAAGCTTACAAGAGTATTTATTGTAGGAAAGCCAGGAGCAGGTAAATCTTATACTATGGGTGTAATTGCTGAAGAACTTATTAAAAAAGGAATTCCTCTTGTTATAATTGATGCTCATGGTGAATATTCTAGTTTAAAAATTCCAGCAGAAACACCATCAGAAGAATTTAAAATAGAGCCTAAATCTTATGCTAATAATATAATTGAATTTGCAGATTTAACATTTAATCCTGGTGCTGATATAGATATTTCTTCATTAGATAATATGAAAGTAGAAGATATAGTTTCTCAAATGCAATGTACAATAATAAATTTAAGAGGATTACCTACATATGAACAATACTCTATTGTAGGAAAATTATTGAAAAGATTATTAGAAGCTATAATGATAATGCAAATTCCTCCTTTCTATCTTGTATTAGATGAGGCACATATTTTTGCAGGAAGAAGTAAAATGAAGGATCCTGTAGTAAAAGAAACAATAGAAATTGTAAGAAGATTTGCACAAGAAGGAAGAAAATTTGGTGCTAATTTAATAGTATTAACTCAACGTCCTCAATTATTAGATATAACTGTAAGAAGTCTTTCAGCTACATGGATAATACATAAGCTTACAGATCCAAATGATATAAGAATAGCAATTGAAAGTGGAGGATTAGAAAAAGAATGGAGTGAAGAAATAAATTGGCTTGAGCCAGGTGAAGCTATAATAACTGGAGATGTTATTGAAAAAATTCCATTATATGTAAAAATAAGAAAAAGAGAAACTAAACATGGTGCACCTGGTTTTAATCCATTAGATTTTGTTTCTCCAAAGGAAAGAGAATCAATGAAGAAAAGATTAAGTTTACTTAAAAGTAAATTAGCAAAAATATCTACAATACAAGAAAATACTCCTACACTATCTTTACCTTCATTATATTTACCAATTAAAATTGATGAAAATAATTTATTGAATATTCTTAAGGAAGATATTTCATTAGATCATGTTGAAATAATAAAGAGTAATCTAAAATATATGCCTGCTCTTTTTGCAGAAGCTTCTGTAAATACAGTAAGAAAAATTGCTTCATTACAAGATAGAATTAGAAGATTAATACCAGCAGATTATTCAATATCAGTATTAGATTGGAGAATGGAATCTGCATATAATCTAGTTGTAAATGATATTATTGATATGAATTTCTTACATAATCCTATGAGAGAAGGAAAACATACACCATGTTCTCCTATATTACAAGAAAGTTATGGAATTGAAAATTTAAAAGGAACATTGAAAACCTTTGTGATAGCAAAACTCACACAAAATATTTATTATCATAAAGAGTTAGGAGAATATTCCCAGCCTGGAGAATCTATTGAAGATTTTAAGAAAAGAATAAAAGAAAAATTAGATGAAATAAAAAGAAATAAAATATCAGAAATTTCTTCTTCATATAATTCAAAAATAAAAGAATTAAATATCTCTATGAATTCATTAAAAGAAGAATTTGAAAGTATAAATAAATTAATAAAGGAAATAGAAAAAGAAATAGAAGAATTAAATAAAGAAAAATATAGACTTGAAAAAGAAGGAAGATCAACTCTTAAAATATCAGATCAAATTAGAACAAGAGAAATAAGAAAATTAAGACTTGAAAAAAGAATATCTGAATTGAATAATGAATTAATAAAAATTAAAAAAGAAAAAGAGATTTTAGAACAGAAAATTAAGGAAGATATAAAAAACATAGAAAATGAAATTAATTCTCTATATGATTCTCCATTACAAACAATAATATTTCAACCAAAATCTGAAGAAATAAATATTGATGCTATGCATGTATTATGGATACCTATATTTGAAGCTATATATAGAGTATACTTTAATGGAATTACTAAAGATTTAAGATTTGAATGGAATGGTTTAAATGGAAAAGGAAATTTTGGTATTTGTTCTAATTGTGGTATATTAATTGATTCTCTAAATAAACCTTTATTATGTTATATATGTGGAGAAATTTATTGTCAAGAACACTTATTTACTTGTAAGACATGTCAAAGAGGTATATGTAATGAACATATTTGGAATTGTCAAGATTGTGGAAATTTATACTGTATTGAAGAAAAATCTTATTTATGTTCAATATGTGGTAAAAAACTTTGTAATGATTGTATATTGAAATGTATTAAATGTAAAGAAAATGTATATTGTAAAGATCATATTATAAAATGTGAGATATGTAATAATACTTTTTGTACCATACATTATAATGAACATTTAAAAGAATGTAAAAAATGTGGAAAAAAGCTATGTACATTAGAACAAATAGAATGTAGTATATGTGGAGAAATATTTTGTAAGGATGATTCAATTAAATGTTCAGAATGTAGAAAATATGTATGTCGATTACATTCATGGCAATGTTCTGCATGTGGAAAAGTTCTATGTATTGAAGAAAATAGAAATGAATGTATTATATGTGGAAAACCATTATGTAATTTATGTGTAAGATTATGTCAGATCTGTGGTGCTAGTATATGTAGTCTTCATGAAATAATATGTCCAGATTGCAATAGGAATGTTTGTCCTAATTGTATAATAGAGAAAAAGAGATTTGGAATATTTAAAAGACATGTATGTAAATTATGTGCTATTAAATGATTCAAAAATTGTTCTTAATAGCCATGGAATTACTAATATTGATGATATAATTTCAGGAATAGCTGCTCCTTTAAATAAAAAACCTTGAAAATATAGAAGCCATAAAGGAATTTCAATTAAGATTAATAAAGCAATATAACATCTTTTTTCAAAAAAATAAGTAATAGAAGCTGGAATTAATAAGAAAAATAAAAGAACTGATACATAAAAATGAATAATACCATAATTTTCACAAAATAAACCTACTAATTGCATAGAAAATCCTACTAATATGAGAAAATAAGAAGTCTTTGGTGCTTGAATTCTTACTACTGTTATTGAATATAATATAAGTAATAATCCAGATAATAATAAACCAAAATTGAAAATTATACAAGAATTATGAGCTAAATTTCCTAAATCACTTAAAGCATTTTTTGTAAAATCAAACCATGGAGAAATAAAAATTGAAGCTATTATTGATAAATATAATACTAGAATAGCACATATTCCAAATATTATTGATTTTTTCATAAAATGTTTTTCATTATAGAAATATAAAAACTTTATAAATGATTATTAATTAGTGGGAATATTTAAAAGTATGTTAATTGCATATTTTATAATATACTATAAAGGGTGAAAACATGGCTGAAAAAGAAACAAAACAAGCTCTACCTAGAGGCGTTATCTTGGTGGGTAAAAAACCAGTAATGAGTTATGCCATGGTAGCATTAATGCAACTTCGTGAATTAGGAGAAATTACAATAAAAGCAAGAGGCAAGGCTATTTCTGTTGCTGTTGATGTAGCTCAAATACTATCAAAGAGATTTCTAAGTGGAGAAGTTGAGGTAAAAGACATTTCTATAGGAACACAAACTATTGGAGATCCCCCAAGAAACGTCTCTACAATAGAAATTAAATTAGCTATGAAGAAATAAGGCCATAAGGCCAATTTTTTATTTTTTTATTAAAATTTTTTCATTGATAAATAATAATATTTATATTTAGTAGAAGAAAATTTACTTGAGGTAAAAACAATGAGTGAAGAAATATTAAATGGTTTAGCTGAAGCTATTATAAAAGGTGATGAAGAAAAAGCAAAAGAAATGGCAAAGAAAGCAATTGAAGCAAATATAGATCCATTAATTGCTATAAATGAAGGCCTTATGAAAGGAATGCAAAAAGTAAGTGAAGATTTTAATAAACTTATTATCTATCTACCAGAAGTTATGATGGCAGCTGAGGCAATGAAAGCAGCATTATCTATTCTTGAACCAAAGATTTTAGAAAAGAAAATAAAAGAAGAAAAGAAAAAAGTAGTAATTGGAACAATACAAGGAGATATTCATGATATTGGAAAAAATATTGTAGCACTTCTCTTAAAAGCAAATGGATTTGAAGTTCATGATCTTGGAAGAGATGTGCCAGTTGATGATTTTATAAATAAAGCTGAAGAAGTTAATGCAGATATTATAGCAGCATCTACATTACTTTCTACATCTATGCCATATATGGAAGATCTAATTAACTTACTTAAGGAAAGAGGATTAAGAGATAAATATATTGTAATGGTTGGAGGAGGACCTGTAACTAGAGAATGGGCTGTGTCAATAGGAGCTGATGGTTATGGAGAAGATGGAGAAGAAGCTGTTAAAGTAGCAAAGGAATTAATAAAGGTGAAAAAGAAATGATAACAATTTGGGAAGTTCTAGATAGAATTGAAACAGGTCCTTATATGGAAGAAAAAGATTTTGATATAAAAATTGTAGCTAATAAGTGTAGAGAACTTGTAAAAGAATATGATATAAAATATAATCCTGAGGAAATAGTAACAACTGATAGTTCAATGGCTGATGATTTATTTGAAGCAGGATTAAGACTTGCTTTAGAAGCAGGCATATATTGTATAAATACTAAGAGAATTGTAAAATTTAGTGAAGAGGAAATAAAAGAAGGAATAAAATCTGCACCTAGTGAAATTATAGTTGGTCAAGGAAGAGATTCAAGAATTCTTTATGCTAGAGATATTGAAGATAAAAGAAGACCAATAATTTGTGGTGGACAAGCAGGTGCTACTATACCTGAAGAATGGTATGTTCCCATGGCAATGTCATATATGAAGGAACATCTAATTGATATGATCAATCATGGTGGATTAGCTATTGTAGAAGGAAGGAAAGTAAGAACAAATAGTCCACTTGAAATACAAGCAACAAGAAGAGAATTAGCAATGTTAAGAGAAGCTGCAGCAAGAGCTGGTAGGCCAGGAATAGGCTTAATAGCTGGAGAAAGTAGTGTATCTGCACTTGGAGATTTAGCTATTGCTTCTGAAAATTATATGAGAACTTCAGATTCTCATTTAGTAGCTCTTCTTAATGAATTGAAGACAGATTATGATAGACTTGCTAAAGCAGTTAATTTTACAGAATATGGAGCATATAATGTAACATTAGTTGATCCTATTATTGGTGGATATGCTGGAGGACCTGAAGGAGTAGCTATTACTTTTATAGCATCATTTTTACTTGGAAGATTATTATACAGATCTGAATATCATGTTTGTCATCCTATACATTTTCGTTATGTGAGTACAAGTGCTCCAGAATGTATGTGGAATTTGAATATAGTAGGACAAGCAATGGCAAGAAATACAAGATTTATCATTATGGGAGATGTATGGACTTCTGCTGGTGCTGGTAGTGAAATGATTTTTTATGAAATTACAGCAAATACTATTACTAATGTAGTAACTGGAACACATCCATTAGGTGTTTCTGCAACTAATGGAAAATATCCACATGCCTCAGGATTAGAGACAAGATTTATGGCTGAAGTAGCATTAGCTTCTATAAAACTTAAAAGAAATGAGGCAAATGAAATTGTATTAAGGCTATTAAATGAATATAAAGATAAAATGGGAAAACCAGATATTGGTAAACCTTTTCCTGAATTATATGATATGAAAAAAGTTGTACCAAAGAGTGATTGGGAAGCATTATACAAATCTATGAAGAAGAAAATTAATGATATAATTGGTGGTATTATTGAAATATAAAATGGATGAAATTACAAGAAGAGCTTTTGAAGGTCCTTATATGGAAGAAAAAGATTTTGATATAAAATTAATGAATTATATAAGAGAACTTGTAAAAGAATATGATATAAAATATAATCCTGAGGAAATAGTAACAACTGATAGTTCAATAGCTGATGATTTATTTGAAGCAGGATTGAGATTATTTATTGATTTAGGATTTTATTGTATAAATACAAAAAGATGTATAAAATTTAGTGAAGAAGAAATAAAAGATGAACTTAAAATTCTTCCTGAAAGAATTATAATAGGTCAAGGAAAGGATTCTGTTGTAATGAAAATTAGAAAAATAGAAGATAGAGAACCTCCAATAATTCATAGTGGACCTACAGGAACTCTATGTAGTGAAGGAGATATTTATGTAAAAACTTTAAGAAGTTATGCTCAAGAGCCTATAATAGATTCTATTGGTGCTGGAACACTAGCTACTATAGATGGATTTAAAATAAGAAAAGGAACACCACAAGAATTTAGAGCTGCTAGAATATTAGCAAGATGGGCTAGACAAGCAATTACTGATGCAGGAAGACCTGGAATGCATATAAATGATATTGCTATTGTAACGCCTGAGGCAAAAATTTGTGCTTTAGATGAAAATAATGGTATTAGAAGAACAGATGGATTAATAGTTTCACAAATGGTAGAATTGAAGACTAGTTTATCTCATTTATCTCTTGCTGAACATTTAATAAGTTATGGATGTTTTATAGGAAATCTATTGACTCCTATACTTGGTGGATATGCTGGAGGACCTGAAGGAACAGCCATAGTATCTATAGCAGAACATTTAGCAGGAGTTCTTTGCTATAATGCAGATTATCATTATTTAAGTTTAACAAATGTAAGAAATCTAAATGGTACTGATAGAAAAGGACTTTGGACAATAAGTATTGTTGGACAATCATTATCAAGAAATTCAAAAATTCTAAGTGTATTTGATTGTTATTGTGCTGCAGGACCTGGTACAGAGATCTTATTAAGAGAAGTTGCTGCAGGTGGAGTAGTAGCTACTGTGAGTGGATTACATTTAATGGGATGTGGATCATGTGGTGGTAAACTTATAGATCATGCAACTGGTCTTGAGGCAAAATTCTTAAAAGAAATGGGCTTAGTTTCTACAAATATGAAAAGAGAAGATGTAAATGAATTTTTAAGAAAATGGATACCATTATATGAGGATTGGCTTGATATTACAAAAGCACCAAAAGGAAAGACATTTCAAGAACTTTATGATTTGGGAAATGCAAGACCAAAGAAAGAATGGTTAATAATTTATGAAAAAATTAAAAAGGAATTAGAAGATCTTGGTTTTTCATTCTCTTGAAAATGGAGCTCCAAGAGAAGCAGGACCTTTAGCTTTTCTTCCTCCTATTAATAGAGCAATAATTGTTACTACATATGGTAATATACTTAAAAGTTGACTAATAGAAGCAGATATTGGTCCAATAATTAATGTTCCAATCCATAATGAAAATGCTTCTGCAAATCCAAATAATAAAGCTCCTCCAAGTACTCCAATAGGATTCCATCTTCCAAGAATTACTATAGAGACTGCTATAAATCCTTTAGCTGCAGTAATTCTTGTATCAAATACATTGAACATTGAAAGACAAATTGCTCCTCCTGCCATTCCAACAAGAGCACCCTCAATAATCAATGCAATATATCTTATTTTAGATACATTAATCCCAAGACGATAGGCAATAGATGGATTTTCACCAATAGCTCTTAGACTTAATCCATATCTTGTTTTAAATATTAAATAATAAATAATAGGAATTATTATTAAGGCAATATACACAAATATTGTTTGATTAAATAATATAACTCCAATAATTGGTATTTCACTTAGAATTGGAATTGAAATTGGACTAAAAAGTTCACTTAAATAAGGAAAGCCTCCTTGAGAGAAAATAATTCTAAAAAAGTATATACATATACCATAAGATAATAGATTTATTGCTAATGCAGATATAACTTGATCTAAGTTCATTTTTATTACTAAAAATCCAAAAATTAGAACAATAATAATTCCACCAATTATTGATGTTAATAAACCTATGAAGAGATTTTTAGTAAAATATGCACCTATAAATCCTGTAAAAGCACCTATTAGCATAGCTCCTTCAATACCTAGATTTAATATACCTCCACGTTCTACAATACATTCACCTATAGAAGCTAATAATAAAGGTGTAGATGTTTGTAGAGTTATAGCAATTAAACTTATAATAAGCTCTATCATAATTTTATCAATCCTCTTCTACTCATATACTTTAATATATAATCAGAAGCAAGAACAAATATTATCAAAAGACCTTGAATAAAATCTACAATACCTTGTGGTTGATTTAACATACGAGACATTGTAGAAGATCCATTAATTATAGCTGCAATAAATATTGATGCTATGGCAATTCCTATAGGATTATTTTGACCAAGAAGAGCAATAACAATTCCAGTATATCCATATCCTGGTGATATAGTAGGCCTCATTCTAAATTGAATTCCAGAAACTTCAATAAAACCTGCCATACCAGCTAATGCTCCACTTGTTACTAAAGCTAAAAATAAGATTTTTTCAATATCTATTCCAGCATATCTTGCTGCTTCTGGATTTTCACCTACAGCTTTTAGTTTAAATCCAAAAGTAGTCTTTGTTATTATAAAGTGAATTAAAGGAAGAATTAATAAAAATGCAATTACAATTCCTAAATGCATTCTTGTATATGGAATTAATATAGGAAGAATTGCTGAATTTGGAATTCTATCTGATTCAGGAAATAAAGTCTCTGGACTTTTAAATGGAAAAGCTAAAAGCCATTGAATAAAATTTATAGAAACAAAATTCATTAAAAATGTTGTAATAACCTCATTTATACCTAATTTTGATTTCATAAATGCAGGAATAGATGCCCATAATGCTCCACCTATTAATGAAATAATTAAAGCAATAGGAAAAGTTAAATAAAATTCTCCTAATGTTATAGCAGTAATAGTACCTAACATTGCACCCATATAAAGCTGACCTTCAGCTCCTATATTCCATACTTTACATTTAAAAGATATTGCAAGACCAAGAGATATAATTAATATAGGAGTTGCTCTAACAAAAGTTTCAACTATTAAATTAATATTTCCAAAAGCTCCAATAAATATATAATAATATGCTAATATAGGATTAGTATTATTCATGATAAAAAAGATAGATGTTATTAAAAAGGTCAATATTATAGCAAGTAGTGCTCTATATAATCCTATTAATTTTAATGAAATCATTTAATTAGACCTCAATGCCTAACATAAGTTTTGCTATTCTATAAATATCATACTCATTACGATTAAATTCTCTCATAATTCTACCATTATACATTACTAAAATTCTATCACTTAATTTAAGTAATTCATCTAAATCTGCAGATACTAGTAATATTCCCATTCCTTTTGATTTTAAATCTAAAATCATTTTATGAGTGAAATCTGTTGCTCTTACATCAAGACCTGCTGTTGGATTTTCTGCAATTAATATTTTAGCATTATGTGAAAGTTCTCTAGCTATAATTAATCTCTGTATATTACCACCAGATAAAGCTCTTACTTCAATTTCTGGATTTGGAGCAATAATTCCAAATTTCTTTATTAATTTTTGAGCATAATCTATAATATTATTTCTATTCATTATTATTCCATTACTAAATGGATTTTCTTCAAATCTTTTTAATATAGTATTTTCTGCTAAGCTCATAGTTAAAATTACTCCTCTTCTAATTCTATCTTCAGGAATATAAGCCATACCTTTCTCAATAAGGAATTTTGGTTTTTTATTTGTTACATTTTCACCTTTAATAATTATCATTCCAGATTCAGGTTTTCTTAATCCAGTTAAAGCTTCTATAAGTTCTTTTTGACCATTTCCTGCTACACCAGCAATTCCCAATATTTCACCTGAATATAAAGAAAAATTTACATTTTTTACTGAAAGCTCTCCTCTATCTCCTCTTACATTTAGATTATTAACTAAAAGAAGAAGCTCTCTATTTTTATTATTTCCTTCAATAAAACTAATAGATTCAAAATCTTGTTTTTCTCCAATAATTAATGATGTTAATTCTTCTTCATTAGTTTCTTTTGTATTTAATGTTTTAATTACTTTTCCTTTTCTCATTATAGTAATTCTATCACTTATAGATAATGCTTCTTTAACTTTATGTGTTATTAATATTATGGAACAACCTTTTTCTTTTAGATTTTTTAAAATTTTAAAGAATTCTTCAACTTCTATAGGAGTAAGTACAGAAGTTGGCTCATCAAGTATTAATATATTAGCATTTTGACAAAGTACTCTTAAAATTTCTACTCTTTGTCTTAATCCAACAGGTAATTCTTCTATTTTTGCATTGAGATCTATTTTTAAATTTAATAAATCTGAAATTTGTACTATCTTTTCTCTTACTTTATCTAAATCTAACTTAAATCCAGAATTTAAAGAAAGAGCTATATTTTCTATAACTGTAAGTGCAGGAATTAAAATAAAATGTTGATGAACAACACCAATTCCAAGTTTAGTAGCTGTACGTGGATTATCAATATTTACTTTTTTTCCATTTACATAAATTTCTCCAGCATCAGGTTTAATACATCCAGCAATTATATTAACTAAAGTAGTTTTACCAGCACCATTTTCACCTAATATTGCATGAATTTCTCCTTTAAGTATAGATAAAGTAACATTATCGTTAGCAACTATACCATTAGGATATACTTTTCTTATACCTTCTACATGTAAAATAATATCATTATTAGAAAAAAAAGAAGAAATTAAAGAAGACATTAGGATACCTCTGGATTTGCAAAATTAGGTACTGAAAGAGGAACTAATTTTCCATCAACAATCCATTTAATATTTCCATTAACTATTTCATTTACTAAATTATCAGCAAAACTTTTTACTTCTGGGAATCTTTGTGCTAATGTGGGATTCCATACAAATTTAGCATCACCAGCTTTCATAGTATTATTATATATTCCTGCAGGATATTTTCCAGTTTTAGCACCATCAATTAATGTCTTTATCATAGGATATAAGTCCCAAACTACACTACCAATTACTACATCAGGAGCTAATGAATTCTGATCTTCAATATTTCCAAATGCATATGCTAAAATTTTTCCTGTTGTTGGATCTTTACATGCTTCAAAAACTCCATATCTTTCACTATATATTACATCTATACCTGAGGCAATTAATGCACTTGCAGCTAATTTTGCCTTTGCAGGATCATACCATGAATTAATATAGGATATGGTTACACTTATATCTGGATTAACATATTTTGCACCAGCTATAAAACCATTCAATAGATTATTTACATCGCCTATACCAGGAAAAGCAGTTACAATTCCTATTTTACTTGTATTTGTTATTTTTGCTGCAATAGCTCCAGCAACAAAGGCAGCTTCTTGTATATAATAATCATATAAAACTAAATTTTTACCAAAGTTTTTACAAAGTCCAGAACCTTGAGCAAAATATACATTTGGAAATTGAGGAGCAATTCTATCTGTTACTTCCCAAAAGCCCCAGCTATGTGGTATTATTAGATTATAACCTGCTGTTATATATTCACGAATAACACGTTCTACATCTGCTTCTGGTACTCTTTCTGTATAAGCATACTCTATATCAAGTTCTGCCTTAGCTTTTAATAGAGCATTATGTAATGCTCTATTCCAGGGTTCTTCAAGTGGTGTTACATATATTGCAGCTACTTTAAATTTTTTTGGAGGAGCAATTATTGAAGTATATGCATATGCACCTATACCAATTACAATAACAGCCAATATTATTATTGATAATAATGTAGTAGTCTTCATTAATCTCACTAATTACTATTTTATACAAATATATTTAAAAAATTTACTATTATTTGAATAAAATTGATATAAATGTTTAAAAAATGAATATTTTCTTAGTATTTTCTGTAGTAATTCTATCTACTTCTTTTTCAGAAATTCTTTTTATTTCTGAAATTTTTCTTAATGCATATATTAAATTAGCAGGTTCATTTCTTAAACCTCTTATTGGAGATAATACAGGAGAATCTGTTTCTAATAATAGAGATTCGGTAGGTAAATTTTTTACAAGTTTTTGTTTTTGTTGAGAATAAACTATTGATGTAGGAATAGAAAAATAAAATCCTTTTTCTACTGCTTTTTTAGCATCACTTGATTTACCATCAAAAGCATGCATTATTACTTTTTTAGCATTTTCAGAATATAATATTTCTAAAGCTTTACGTCCAGCACTTCTTGAATGAATAATAATAGGAAGTTCTCTCTCTAAAGCTAAATATATACTACGTCTAAAGAATTTCTCTTGTAATTCTCTTTGTGAAGAATCTCTTATATAATAAAAATCAAGTCCTACTTCTCCTATTCCAATAATATTTTCTTCTCTTACTAATTTTTCAAATTGAGAGAATTTTTCCTCTGAAAGTAATGTAGGATCAAATCCTATGGTTAAATAAATATAATTAGGATAAAGAGAAATTATTTCTTTAGCTCGATTAATTTCTAATGGATCAATAATAGAAGTAATTATATATTCTACTCCTATATTTTTTGCTCTTTTTATTATTTCATCAATATCATTAAAACAAGGATCAGTAAGATGAGTATGTACATCTATCATTAAATATGAAATAATATAAGAGTGTTATAACATTTACTATTATATGATTACTACTATTACAATTCCTTTTCCAGAATCTCTAGGAAAAGGAGAAGCAACTCATATATATTTATTAAAAGATGAAAATATAGTATTA
>CAZTWF010000085.1:0-39751 GCA_964617245.1 uncultured Nitrososphaerota archaeon | reverse complement strand
ATTAGGTGATATAGAACAATACTCTTTTTGGTATAAAGCAATAAATGAAAAATACTTTGAGTAGAACTTAATTGGAGATAATTCTTCTAGTTTAATAGCAAGAGGTTTCCAAAGAGAAATAAGAAAACTAAGTGAATTCTCTAAATTTGATAATTGTTCAAATTCCTTTACTTTTTTTTCACAATCATTTATTTCATTTTCTATATTAGAAATTAAAGATGCTATATCTTTTAATTCAGAAATTCTATGATAAGATTCTACTTTTACTTCAATAGGAATATTTCTTATTTTCTTTACTATGTCATCTATTCTTCCAATTAATAATTTTAATTTATTTACATTTTCAGACTCTATAACATTCTCTTTTGTAATTATATGAAAAGCTTCATATTTACTTAATACATTAAGTACTTCTTCAGTATCAGATTTAAAAAAAATTAAAGAAGTTTTTGACATTCTTTCCGGACGAAACATTGAATACACCTAATTATCCAGGTATTCTAATCCATAATAGTACAGATATTACTAGACCATAGATAGCAATAGCTTCACAGAGTGTAACAACAAGAAATGCCTTAAAAAAAGTTTCAGGCTTTTCTACTAGAGCAGAAATTGCAGCAGTACCACTACGTGCTAATGCATATGCTGCAGCAACTCCACATACTGTAACTGATACAGCTGAAGTTATTGCTAATGTACTAATATCACTTGACCCAATGATACTAGTAGATGGAGTTGTTGGTGTTGCTGCTTTTACTAGAATCACTGAAGATGCTGCCATAAATACTCCCATTATGATAACCAAAGTCCAGAATAATTTGACTCTTCTATGTAAGCTCTTTATTCTCAATAATGTTCGCCTCTCTCTGTTTTTATAAAACTCTTTTATAAAACTTCCTTATATATTTCTTCTTTTTTTCTTTCAATTTCTTTTGATAATTCATTAATGATATCTTCTATTTGTTTTCTTATTTCAGTTTTCTTTAATTCATAAATTTCTTTTATTTTTAATTCCTCTCTATCCATGTTTTGCTCGCCTCATCCAAATACTTTTAAGTTTTTTAATTCTTATGAATTCCTCTCTTTCACTTTCTTCTAGAACAGAAGATATAAATGCTATTAGATTTCGATATCGAGGAATTAAAATGTACTCTAGTGCATTTATTCTTTTTTGAGTATTTTTAACTTCTTCTAATAATTTTATTAGAATCATTTCCATTTCTGCTAATTTCAATAGCATTAATATACTTTTATCAAAAACTTCAATAGAATTATCTAATAATATAGTAGGTTGAGAAATACCATAAGAAATAGGTTTTCTTTCTTTAGAAAAAGAAATAGCAGGTATAGTTATTCCCATAATCTTTCTCTTTTTAATTTCAATTTTATATTCACTTACTGGTTTTATTGCTTCTATTTTTTTATTACCCACTATTACATTAGCTTTACTTAAAAGCTCATAAGCATATCTTAACATTTCATTAACTTCTTTTCTTAATTTTATTGTTTCATTTAATCTTCTACTTATTTCTAAAAGTAAAATTTCTTTCTTATCTTCAAGAAGATCATGAACTCTAATTAAAAAATTAAGAGTTCTTTTAAAACGAATTAAATTTATCTTAGAGGGAATAACTCTAAGAGACAAAGAGTTGCGCCCTCTTACAGTATTTCTTTATTATGTAATCTGGAATTCTTGTAAGTTCACTTTCTGGAAATATAGAAAGTAATTCCCATGCAATATTTAATGTAGTTTCTAGAGTTCTATTTTCATTTACTCCTTGACTTAAGAATTTTCTTTCAAATAATTCTCCAAATTTTAAATATAATTTATCTCTATCAGTTAATCCTTCTTCTCCAATTATAGTACTTAACATTCTCAATTCCTGAGCTCTTGCATATGCAGCATAAAGCTGATTAGATACTGGACCATGATCTTCTCTTGTTTTTCCTTTTCCTATTCCATCTTTCATTAATCTAGAAAGACTTGGAAGAACATTTATTGGTGGATATATGCCACGTCTATGTAAATCTCTATCAAGTACAATTTGTCCTTCTGTTATATATCCAGTAAGATCAGGAATAGGATGAGTAATATCATCATTTGGCATAGTAAGTACAGGCATTTGAGTTATACTTCCTTTTTTTCCTTTTATTCTTCCAGCACGTTCATAAATAGAAGCAAGATCACTATACATATAACCTGGATATCCTTTTCTACTTGGAACTTCTTCTCTTGCTGCACTAATTTCACGTAATGCTTCTGCATAATTTGTCATATCAGTTAATATAACTAATATATGCATATCTTGTTCAAATGCTAAATATTCTGCTAAAGTTAAAGCACATCTTGGTGTTACTAATCTTTCTACAGGAGGATCATCTGCTAAATTTAAAAATAAAGCTGAATTTTTTAATACACCAGATTCTTCAAAACTTTTCTTAAAGAATTCAGCTTCATCATGTTTTATACCCATAGCCACAAATATAACAGCAAATCCTTCTTCTTCACCAACTATTGTAGCTTGTCTTGCTATTTGTGTTGCAAGTAAATTATGAGGTAAACCAGAACCTGAGAAAATTGGTAATTTCTGTCCTCTTACTAATGTATTCATACCATCAATAGCAGAAATGCCTGTTTGTATGAATTTTGTAGGATAATCTCTTGCATATGGATTTATTGGTAATCCATTTACATCTCTATATTCCTCTGTAAATGGAGAAGGGCCACCATCTATTGGTTCTCCAAGCCCATTGAAAATTCTACCAAGCATTTCAGTTGATAATGGTATTGTTAAAGGTTTGCCAAGAAATCTTACAGTTGAAGATGTAATGGATAGACCTGTTGTTCCCTCAAAAACCTCAACTACTGCAATATTTCTATTAATTTCAAGAACTCTTCCTCTTCTTAAATTTCCTTCTGGATCTTTTATTTCTACAAGTTCATTATATCCTACACCAGATACTCCCTCTACAAATATTAAAGGTCCACTAATTTTTTGTATAGTTCTATATTCTATACTCATGAAGATCTCTCCTCCATAATACTATTGATTTCATCTTTTATTTGTCTTAAAATATTATCTATTTCATTAATTTTCTCATTTGGTATATTCATTCTTGCTTTTGCTAAATCAATAATAGACTTTAATGAAATAATCTTTGAAACTGGTATACCTTTTGAAATTGATTTAAGTGCCATATCATGAAATTCAAGAATTGCATATAGAAGCATATATTGTTTTTCTGGTGAAGAATATGTATCTATTGGATCATATGCATTTTGCTGAAGGAAAGCTTCTCTTAAGAGTCTTGCAGTTTCAAGAATTAATTTTTCACTTTCAGGAAGAGATTCTATACCAACTAATCTTATAATTTCTTTTAATTCATCTTCTCTTTTCAAAATTTCAAGAGCTTTTAATCTTAAGTTCTTCCAATTTCCATGGGTTTTATCATTCCACCATTTTTCAACATAATCAACATATTCAGAATATGATATTAACCAATTTATTGCAGGATAATGACGCATACTTGCTAATGCAGTATCTAATGCCCAAAATGCTCTTACAAATCTTTTTGTATGAACGGTTACAGGTTCTGAAAAATCTCCTCCTGGTGGAGAAACTGCACCTATTAATGTTACAGACCCGTATAATCCACTTAATGTTTTAACTCTTCCAGCACGTTCATAAAATTCTCCAAGTCTAGATGCAAGATATGGAGGATAACCTTCTTCAGCTGGCATTTCTTCAAGTCTTCCAGCAATTTCTCTTAATGCTTCAGCCCATCTACTTGTAGAATCTGCCATTATTGCAACATCATATCCCATATCTCTAAAGTATTCAGCCATTGTTACACCAGTATATATACTAGCTTCTCTTGCAGCTACAGGCATATTACTTGTATTTGCAATTAATATTGTTCTTTCCATTAATGGTCTTCCAGTTCTTGGATCCTTCCATTCTGGAAAGTTTATTAGAACTTCAGTCATTTCATTTCCTCTTTCTCCACAACCAATGTATACAATTATATGAGCATCTGACCATGCAGCAAGTTGATGAGAAGTTACAGTTTTGCCAGTACCAAATCCTCCAGGAATACAAACTGCTCCTCCTTTAGCAATTGGAAATAGAGTATCAATAATTCTTTGACCAGTAATAAGAGGTTCTGTTGGTTCAAGACGTTCTACATAAGGTCTTGGTTTTCTTACAGGCCATCTATGATACATTTTTAAATCATATGTTACATTATTTAATGAAAGTTTTGCTATTATTTCTTCTATTGTGTAATCACCTTCTTCTACTATATATTCTATTTTACCTTCTCTATTTGGAGGGACAAGAATTCTATGTTCTACTAATGGTGTTTCTTGGATTTTTCCAATAATTTCACCAGGCTTTACATAATCTCCTACTTTTTTTAATGGAATAAAATGCCATTTTTTATCTCTTGATAATGCTGTTGTTTTAACTCCTCTTCTTACAAAATCACCAGTAATTTCTTTTATAACAGTAAGTGGACGTTGGATTCCATCAAATATATTTTGTAATAATCCAGGACCTAGTTCTACAGCTAAAGGCATTCCAGAGCCTTTAACATGTTCTCCTATTTTTAAACCAACAGTATCCTCATATACTTGTACTGTTATAATATCTCCTTCTATTCTGACAACTTCGCCTACTAATTCCTCATTTCCAACCATTACTAATTCATGCATTTCAAAACCTAGTGCACCTTCAGCTTGTACAACAGGACCACTTATTCTCATTATTTTACCAATTTTCATTTTTATCACCTAAATAGAATTGCTGCAATTTTTGATCTTAGAATTTGTTTTTCTTTTTCTAATAAATAATCAAATGTTCTATTTATTGTTAATTTTCCATCTTTAGATATAATAATAAATCCACCTATTTCAATAGGATGAGGCTTTATTTCTGAAGAGCCTAAAATTTTTTTAAGTCTACTAATTTTTATACGTTTAATATCCTCTTCTTTCATAAGAAGTTGTTCTATAGGGATTTCCTTTGATATATTCTTTAATTTTTCTAAAATTATCTCTATATATTCATCACTTTTACAATACTCTATAAATTTAGATTTTACTTCTTCAAAAACTTTATTAATATATGTATCTTTTAAATTTAATAAATATAATCGAGATTCTATCTCTGCTTTTGAAATTTCTTTTTTTGATTCAATTTCTGCTCTTTCTTTATATGAAGATAAAATTTCTTTATAATAAGATGTAGCATATTTTTCAGATTCATTAAATGTTTTCAAGATATCTTCAAATGTACTATTGATAATAGAAATTGCTTTTTCTTTTGTATCATTTAGTAATTTATCAACCATTTGTTTAAAAGCTTCTATATTCTGACTCATATTTAACACCTTATCATCTTATTGAAATAACTTTTATATTTAATTCTGGAGTAGATTTTAATCCGGGAACTTCTACTATAAAAGGAATTGTTGTTTTTATTTTTAAATTATAAATATAATCTTTTACTAATGAAGAAAAATCACTATCTATTAATATAATTCCCACATCATTCATTTTCAATACCTTTTCAATTGCTTTTAAGAATTCTTCTTTTGAAGTAACTGGTATACACTCTACATTAAATAGTTTATATCCATATGTTAGCCCTGGATTACCAATAAAAACAATTTTCATTTTTATTACCTAATCATAGATTTTACTTTTTTAATTTTTTCTACAAGATTTTCATATGGTAATAAAGGTTCAACAATTAAACCAAGTTCTTGTAGTGCTTTTATACCATCAATAGAATATATAGGAGCTTCTATTTTAACAGGTTCATCAAATGGATTTCCAACAATATAATCTCTATATGGTAAATTAGCTACATTTTCTACAATCCATCCACCAAGATTTATCACATGTTTTCCTCTTAAAACAATTTTTGGCATATTATCACCTCAGATTATAGAAATTATTAAGGCAAGTGCTCCCATTGCAGAAAATCCTATAACTGTTGGATAAATTTGACGGAAAGTAAATATTGGAGAAAATGCTACAAATACAGAAAGAGCAATTGGCATTATTAAGCTTAATATTATATTCATAATCATACATAAAGGCATAAAAGGATCAAATGGTATTCCAATAAATAATGTAACAAAAATACTTGAAAGTATAAATAACATAAGATTTCTTATTATATAATATCCTGCTCTAAGTTTTGCAGCATATTCAAGAATTCCTCCTTCAATTACATCAACTTTAGCTTTTAATATATTAAAAGGCTTTTCATTTAATAATATAACATATCCTATAAAGTATACAATAGCTGATAGAAAGCCTGGAATTGTAAATATTATTGGATTGGATGGAATTGGAATAGAAAGCCATGTAGAATTAAAGTATAATGGATTTTGAATTCTTATTACATCTGAAAGCATTCCACTTTTTGCCATAGCAAAAGGAACTGTGAAAGCGATATATAATGGAAGTGAGCCTACTGCCATCATTTTTATTGATCTTTCAGCAGAATGTTGTTCTAAAAATTCTCTAAATATACCAACACCTTTAGCTCCTTTAGCAAGATCTGGTACAGGCATTGTTGTAGATAAAAAGGATTGTGATTGTGAGCCCATTAGAACATATAAACATTCTTCTAATTTCAACATTCCAATTAAACCAAGTACACTACCCCAGCCTAGTATTTGCCACCAATATGGTGTAGAAAATAAGAATAAGATAATGCATATAATAATACCAAATATTATTAATGATTTATAGAATGTAGGTAAGTATGAAACTGGTTCTACATCTTTTTTATACCAGAATTTTAATACTGCCCATAATCCTGGAGTAAGTATAGGTGGTCCAATTCTTTGTTGTATTCTTGCTTGAATTTTTCTTTCAATTCCTGGAAGAATTAAAGAATATGGAATTGAAATAATTATAGCTAATATAGAAGCTAATAATATTTTTATTAATTCCATATTTATCTCCTCCATCCATATTTTCTTACAATTTCAATATCACTCATAATCTTAGTTTTTCCAGATTCTACTACTTCAATTCTTGTACAACAAGTAAGACAAGGATCACAACTTGCTATAGTTACAACAGCATCTGTTATATGATCACCAATACATGCTTTTTCCATAGCAGCAAGATTAGTAGGTGTTGGTGTTCTAACTTTATAATTACGTATTAATCCTTGAGAATCTAATCCATATGAATGCATTAATTCTCCTCTAAATGCTTCAAAATATGCAGTTGTATATGGCATTTCTTTTACAGTCCAGTTTCTATTTACAACAGGTCCTTCTGGTAAATTATTTACTACTTGTCTAATTATCTTTAAACATTCAAAAACTTCAAGAGCTCTTTGAACTACTCTTGCTCTGTTATCACCTTCTTTAAGTACAATTACTTCAAAATCAAATGGTTTATATTCATGCATAAGTGTTCTTACATCATAATTCCATCCAGAAGCTCTACCTGTTGGACCTGTAGCACGATATTTTATAGCTTCTTCTTTTGATAAAAATCCTACACCAGTTAATCTTGACATTACCATAGTATCTGCAAGAATTCTATCAACATATTCTTTATATTTCTTTTCAAAATCATTTGCTCTCTCTAATATTACTTTTTTAAGAGTATTAGTTAAATCTGCTCTTGGTCTTATACCTCCAATTACAGGAACAGAAGGCATTACTCTATTACCACCAATATAAGCCATTAGATCCATAAATACTTCTCTGAGTAGAAAAGATCTATAAGCAAAGGTTTCATGTCCTACAACTTCAAAGGCATGACCAAAAAATATTAAGTGACTTGCTATACGTTGAATTTCATTAATTAAAACTCTTATATAATTAGCTCTTTCAGGAACTTCTATTTTAAGACCTGATTCTATAACACGAATAGAATTCCATGCATGAACATTTGAACAAATTCCACAAATTCTTTCTGTAATTAATAATGCTTTTTCTACAGGAAGACCTTCTAATAATCTTTCTACACCTCTATATGCCATATTTATATTTATTTCACAATCTTCAACAATTTCATCATTTACAAAAAATCTAATTCTATATGGTTCAATTAAAGCAGGATGAACTGGCCCTATGGAGATTTCTTTTTCTATTATTTTTTTAGACATTTATGGTGCCTCCATTAATTTTGGTACTACTTTTACAACTCCTGTTAGTATATCTTCAGGTCTTGGAGCACATCCAGGTACTTTAGCATCTACAGGAACTATATTATCTATTGGAGCGAATACTTCTTCATTTACTTCAATTTCTCCTACCATATTCTTATACACATTACCATTTATAGCACATGCACCAACAGCAACAACAGCTTTAGGTTCAGGTATTAATGAATAAATTTTCTTTAATGGTTCTATCATTTGCCAAGTAACACATCCTGTAACAATAAGTACATCTGCTTCTCTTGGATTCCATGTTAAAAGAACTCTATATTGTTCTACATCATATCTTGGAGAGAAAACTGCATTAACAACTTCAATATCACAACCATTACATCCTCCAGTATAAATTAACATGACATGAATTGCATTTTTTCTTGCAATAGCTTTTAATCCCATATTCTTACCTCCTTATACTTTTAAAAAATTCAGATGGAATTAATTTCTTAAGCTCTTCAATTTTTTCTGGTGGTGCTTTTATTGGTTTCTTAAGTATTTCACTAAGAGTTAATCTAGGACTACCTACATCTCTTGCATGAATTGGTGCTGCTTCTCCAAATAATGCAAAAATAGGACAAAAATCATGACAATTTAAACAGAAGACACATTTCATTAAATCTATTCTAGGAACTTTTTCTCTTTTATAACCTTCAATTATTTCAATTGGTTTTTCTAATTTTATCATAGTTATAGCCTTAGTTGGACAAACTTTTTCACATGCACCACATCCAATACACATTTCATCAAGTACAGTTTCCCAAGCTGGTACAGATAGAGTTAAAACTTTATTTCTTATTTCAATACTTGTAGCTCTATCAGCTTTTGCTAATATTCTTGCAATATTTCTATAAGCTCCTTGAAGCATAAGTCTTAATAAAGTTATCATGGTATTATAACAACCTCCTTTGTTTCATAAATTTTAGTTAATTTAATACAATCAGTTGGACATGTCATAGCACATGCACCACATCCAATACATTTATCTTTATTTACATAAGCTAATCCTTTATTAAGATATACTGCACTTTCTCCTTTAAGTGATATTTTACAAGCATCTACACAAAGTCCACAACCAATACATACATTTCTATCTATTGATATTGACCATTGTTCTAACTTTTTCTTTTTAAGTATATTTAATATAGGAATACCATCAACAGGACAATAAGCAGCACATAATTCACAAAGAATACATTTACTTGTATTAATTAATGGTTTATCATCAATTATTGGATTAAGACTTATAGCATTAACTGGACATATCTTTACACATGTACCACATTTTATACATGTAGTTATTTCACCATCCCAAGTAATAGTCTTTATGGAAAGAGCAGAAACAGGACATGATTTTATACAACGACCACACATAACACAATATCCTGCAGGATATCTATCTTTAAGATACATAGTATTTGTTACACAATGTTTAACACATTCACCACAAAGAGTACATAATTCAGGATTTAATTTTATTCTATTCATTTCAAATTTTAAAGCATTATTTGGACATACCATAGAACATAAAGAACATAAATTACAATTTATAATAGATGGAAAAGCATTTCCTTTATTAATTTCTAATTTTCCATCAACTATTTTTATAGCATCAACTGGACATTCTTCATAACATTTCATACACATAACACAATTTAATTTTATTTTTCTTTCATTATAACTCTTTAAATTTGTATATAATTTACCATATTCTTCTTGACTTATTTTTCCTTCATAAGAATCTATAGCTTTTACAGGACAAATTTCTGCACATAAATTACAATGTGTACATAATCCATAATATTTAACTTCAAATTTAATAGCATTTGTAGGACATACATTTCTACATCTTCCACATAATATA
Source organism: uncultured Nitrososphaerota archaeon (assembly GCA_964617245.1). GTDB lineage: Archaea > Thermoproteota > Methanomethylicia > Methanomethylicales > Methanomethylicaceae > WYZ-LMO11. The sequence continues at coordinate 29,695 of CAZTWF010000085.1, read as the reverse complement.
CATTTTGAAAGATCTCTATAGATTTTCCTTTTTGAAACTTTCATTTATTAACAACTCCTTTAAGAATTTCTTTTAATTTTTCAGGTGTAGTAATTTCAAGAACAAATGAATAATCTAAAGGATGAGGAATATATCTTCCTATATCAAATCTTGCATTTCTTGGACATACTTTTAGACATTTTCCACATCTTACACATATTCCTTTTACAACTTCTCTTCCTAAATTCTCATCAAATATAATTTTAGCAAATCCAAATGGACAATGTTTAACACATTCACCACAAAGAGTACATCTTTTTCTATCTACATATAATCCACCAAATCTATTTCTTTTAATAGCATGAACTGGACATACTTTTAGACATTCACCACAAGTAGTACAACTAAAAGGATAGCCATCAGGATGTATTATACAATCAGTAGGACATGCTTCCCAACATTTTCCACATTTATCACAATCAGTAGTTGTAAGATACACAATTATCACCCTTTCAATAATTTTCCTATAATAATACCAATAGTAGCAGTTATTAAAGGCATAGAAAATCCTATACCAGGAGCAATATAACCTCCATATATAGAATACATAAATGTAAAAGTTCCAAATAATAAACTAGCTACTATACTAAAACTAATTAGTAATATAACCATTCTTCCTGTGAATTTATAATTTAATTGTGTACCAAAGATTATACCTAATATAAGAGCTATTAAAGAAGGAGCAATTTCTCCAAGCATCATTTTACTCACCTTCATCAGACCAACCATAAAGAAATGCAAAATAAATTAAACCAATAGCACCAATTACATTAAAAGCTTCAGCAATATTTATTAATGGAATTATACCAGGAGATGAATAAAATACTCCTTCTTTTAAAATTAAAGATAATCTAAACGGATCTCCAAATATTGTATGTAGTATACTAGGAGCTATATTCCATACATCTGTACCAATATTATATTGCCAATATCCTGTTGCTAAATAACCAGGAAGGCCCAATAATGTATAACCTCCAAGTCCAATTGCACCAATTCCTACTATGAATCTCTTTCCAAATTTTATTGGATTATCTCTTCCATAGAATATTGCAGCTAATAAGTATGCAGATGTCATTATTACACCACATTGGAATCCTCCACCACCACAAGTAGAAGAACCTGTTACTATCATTATACCATATGAAAGTACGAGAATTGATGCAGGAATTCCAAGAAATTTTAATATTACTGTAAGAGATTCTATTCTAAATTCCAAAGGTCTAGAAGTAACTGGTGATTCTTGTTTACATTTTTTCATTTGTACTACTCCTCTTCCTATAGCAAGAGCAGAAACTAATCCACCAACATATATTACTGCAGTTTCAAGTAATGTATCAAAACCACGCCAATCATAAACCCATGTAGCTAAATTATTTGGAGCTATTAGATATGCTAAAGAATTATATATCATACTAATGCCAGGATTAACTCTTCCTGTTAATTTTTCAAGTGAAGAAAGAAGTCCTATAGTTATTATTAATAATGCTATTACAGCAATTATTCCTCTTTTTCCTTTTAGTTCTTCCATATTATCCACCCCATAAGGTTATAGCAATTATAATTGCAAAATAAATAACCATCCAAAATAGTACTCTATTTAAATCATTCATATTTTCTTTTTCTACATCTTTTATTACTGGTGCAAAATATAATGCAAAAGTTGTAATAAAAATAAGCATTATAATTGCTAATGGAATTGAAAATATTCTAAAGAATACTGATAATACTATTATGAAAACTAAAAATTGTAATTCTCCTGTTATATATCCAGTTGTTATACTAGTATATCCACTTCCAATTACAAACTTATCCAACCATTTTTTTAATCTTTCATAAATAGTCTCAGTTGAAGTCATATTAAAAGAACCTCCTTTACTACTGGAATAATAAATCTTAAAACAATATCAGGATAAATACCTATTATAATTGAGAGAATAATAAATATAATAATACCAATAATAAGAACTTTTGGTAAATCAACATTAGAATCATCTTGATCTTGTAATTCAGGTGGTTTTAAGAATATTCTATAGATTCCTCTTAATAAGGCAATAAATGTAGTTACTGATACCATAAGTATTAAAACAGCAATTTCTGGAAGACCTTCTTTTAAACATGCTTGAATTAATATTATTTCACTTTGAAAACCATTAAATGGTGGTATACCTGCAGCTGCAATAGCACCTAATATTACTGCTGTAGTAATAAAAGGTGATTTCTTTGCAATGCCATAAGCTTCTTTTGTTGAAGTTTTTCCTCCAAAATAAAATAATGCTTCACAACAAAGTAATAATATAGTCATATATATTATATCATTTACTGCTTGAAATATTCCTCCAACTAATCCTTCTTGAGTACCAAGTCCTATACCCAAAGTTACAAGACCACTATGACTTATTATTAAATAAGCAATAATCCATCTAAAATCTACTTGTATTAAAGCCATTATTACACCAATCATCATTGTTATAACACTGAGGAATATCATAACTTCTTTTACAAAAGGAAGCATACTAAATAAACGAAGCATTATAATACCTATGGCTACAAGCATAAGTTTTGATTGAACTTGTAATAATACAGTAGCATGAGGATATGAAGCTCCATAAACTTCAGATTTTAGTGGATGAATAGGAGCCAAACCTCCTGCATACATCCAAGAAAGTACAAAAAATCCAAAGGCTATATATAAAACAGTAGCCATATCTCCAATACCAAATTGTCTTAAATATATTATAGCATCTGAAATATTTGCAAATCCTGTTAATCCAAGTATTAATGCTAATGAAACAGCTAATCCAGCTCCACTTATAGCAGAAAAGAAAGCATATTTTAAAGCAGCTTTATGACTAATACTTGTACCAGAAGCTGCAGCTACACCAACTACTATGAGACTACCTATTTCTACAACAATCCATAAATGATAAAGATCATTTACCATTATTACTATAACAGAAGACATGAAGAGAAGATATAATAAAGCCATATATGGACCTTGACGTTTTGTTAATCCTATTGTTGATAATGTAACACAAAAGAGTAATATTAAAGATGATATAACAATCATTATATGTTGTAAAGGACCAAAAATAAATTCTAATGAAAGTCTATAACCAAAAATATTAGGATTAAATGTAAATAATAAAGTATCTGGATTAAAAGCAGGATGTCCAGTAAACCAATGATAACCATAAGGTGAAATTATAGAAATTATTAATATTATTATAGCAGAACAAATAGAGATAGGTTTTATAGCTTTATCATAAAGGAAATTCACTATTATAGCTGTTAACATAGGAATTATAACTAATAATGGAATTGACCAAAGATTTGAAATACTTTCCATCATCTTCTTTCACCTTTTAAAATAACAGAAGCTTTTAAAGTTCCATATCTTCTATAAAGCATTATAACTAAGGCTACAAGTATAGCTGTAGTACTTACACCTATTACTATATTAGTTAAAACTATTCCTGCAGGAAATACTAAAGCTGCTCTTGAAGTAAATTCAGATATAGACATGCCAGGTAATAAAATTGGAACAATTCCTCCTTCTATATATGCAAGTGCAACAAGTAATAAATTAACACCATCTGAAAGTAATGTAAATGCAATTACTTTTTTAATCAAATTATCTAAAAATAACATTCCTCCCATGCCTACTACAATAAGTACTGTTGCTGCAATAAATCCTAGTAACTGTATGGTAATTTCAGTCAATCCTCCTCAGTCCTCCTTGTTTTAAATACACCAAGAATTATAATTCCTGGTAAAAGAACTGTGCCAACAATTGCTTGTGTTAATCCTAGATCTGGTGCAAGTAAGGCTTGGAAGAAGAAAGCAAGAGCAATACTTTCTGCTCCAGAGATAAAAGCAGCTCTTAATAGATCTTTTTGAAGTAAAGCAGCAATAGCACCAATAGTTATTGCAATTAACATAATATATGCAGTTATTATAAAACTTGAAGATAATTCTATCATTCTCTTAACCTCCTTTGATATGAATAATAATAAGCATTAGCTAAAGCATTACCAACAAATGGTATTAATATAAAGAAGAAAAATCCTACAGCAACTAAATCTAATCTAAATATCAATAAACCAGCAAAAATCATAACAAGAGAAGCAGTAGTATCAATAACACCAGTAATATGATTTCTAACATAGAAGATATTTGGACCATATTCATCACCAAATCTAAATAAACCAATTCCTGCAGAAATCATAGGTAAAACACCTGCAAACATTATTCCACCAGCTAAAATTTTTGCAATAGAACGAATAGTAATATAAATATCAATCTTATAACTTAAGATAAATGTAGTAATTATCGATAATATTATAATAATAATTATTAGTTTACTAGGTTCTATAACAAATGATCCCTTTTTTATATTCCATGCTACAAATCCAATTATAATAATTGCATATATTAATACAAAAAGTTCAGATATCATTCTCCCTCCTCCATTCTAAATAATCTTGCAAATATTATAGTACCTACTGATCCAAGAATTAGTAAAGCTATTGCTGTATCTCTAGCAAATTCTACTTCAAATATAATTTGTATTATGTATAAACTCACTCCAGCAGCTGTAGTTAAAGCACTTACTCCCATAAGTGATGTAACAGCTTCACCTTTAAGAGCAAGTCTTAAGGCACCTAATCCAGCAAAAGCTGTTGCTATCATAAATATAAATGCTCCAAAAAAGAAAGTTAAATCTGCAATCTCTTCTAATATTAATGCATCAATCATTTTTCAAGCCACCTCTCTATATGTGGTTCTAATGGTATTATTTCTTCTCTTTTTCTTGGATTAATAACACCTACATATAGACGTTTTTCTGGTACATTTACATCTATAGTAACAGTACCAGGTGTATATGTTATACTATTAGCCAACATTGTTTGAGAAATTGGTTTAGCTAATATTGAATCTATTGGTGAAATTACTGGATCAATATTACCATTTAAACATCTTTTACTTACATCTATAATAGAAGCTAAAATTTCTCTTATTAATCTTAACCAAAAACGAATACCCCAGAAAAGACTCATAATATCACCTAGCTACTTTTTTAATTTCTTCAAGAAATCTCCTTCCATAATCCATAGAAAATCCCTCATAACCAGGTTTTACATCTATAGCTAAACTTCTATCTTTTCCATCACCAATATGAATAATTAAATGAATTGTTCTGCCATAAACTCTTTTATGAATATGAAGAATCTTATTTACTGGATCTTCATAAATAATTTCATAATTTTGATTTTTTGCAATTTCTTTTACTTTTTCATAAAGTATTTGACCATTAATGTAAAATCGTGCAAATAGTGGAGGAGCCATGGCCGCTCAGCTCATAATTACTAATTTATATATTCAGGTAGTATTAATAATTTTTGAATATATGAGAATAGTAGTTGATTTACATATACATAGTTGTTATAGTAGAGCAAGTAGTGAAGATATGAAATTTGAGAATATAGATCGTATAGCTTCAATAAAAGGAATAGATGTTATAGGAACAGGAGATTTTACACATCCAAAATGGAGAGAAGAAATGAAGAAACTTATTGAAGAAAATGGACTTTATAGATTAGAAAAAGGAAAAACAAGATTTATAATTAGTGGAGAAGTTTGTACAACTTTTAAATATAAGGGAAAAACTAGAAGAATTCATCATTTAATTATATTACCTTCTATTGAAATAGCTGAAGAGCTTTCAAATAGATTATCAATTTATGGTGATCTTAAATCTGATGGAAGACCAAATTTATCAATGACTGGAGCACAATTAGTAGAAGAAGTAATGGAATTTGGAGAAAATTGTATGGTAATTCCTGCTCATATATGGACTCCTTGGTTTTCTCTTTTTGGAGATAAAGGAGGAGTTGATAGTATTGAAGAATGTTATGAAGATCAAACACCTCATATTTGTGCAATAGAGACAGGACTTTCATCAGACCCTCCAATGAATTGGAGAGTAAGTGCTTTAGATTCATATACATTAGTATCAAATAGTGATAGTCATAGTTTATTAAAAATTGGAAGAGAAGCAAATATAATAGAAGTAAAAGAATTGAGCTATAATGAAATTATTAAGACAATAATGTTTAATAAATATAAAGTTGAAACTATAGAAGTTGATCCAGCATATGGAAAATATCATTGGAGTGGTCATAGAAAATGTGGTATTTCATTTCCACCAAAAGAAGCAAAAAAACTTAAAGGAATTTGTCCAATATGTGGAAAGAAAATGACAAAAGGTGTTGCAGAAAGAGTTGAAGAATTAGCAGATAGAGAAGAAGGAGAAGGACCTAAAGATAAACAAAATTTTTTGAGAATTCTTCCTCTTATAGACTTAATTGCTGTTGCACTTAATAAAGAAAGTTTTTCAAATGAAGTACAAAAAAAATATTGGGAAATAGTTAATGAACTTGGTAATGAATTGAAAGTACTTTTAGAAGAACCTGAAGAAAATTTAAAAAAAGTTTGTGGAAAAGAGTTAACAGAATTAATTATGATGAATAGAAGAAATGATATGAAGATTATTCCAGGATATGATGGAAAATATGGAGAAATTAAAGTAAATTTTTTAATTAGAAGAAGAAGTCTAGAAGATTATATTAAATAAGGAGGATTAAAAATGCCTGAAAGAGATCAATGGTCAAAAAATTTTAGTGAATGGTTTCATAGAGTAATTTTTGAAATTCCAATTTATGATACTAGATATCCTGTAAAAGGAACTGGTATTTGGATGCCATATGGATTTAAAATTAGACAAAAAACAATTGAAATTATAAGAGAAGAATTAATAAAAAGAGGACATGAGGAAGTATTATTTCCAACACTTATACCAGAATATATGATAAGAAAAGAAGGAGAGCATATAAGAAGTTTTGAAGATCAAGTATTTTGGATAACTTATGGTGGTGCTTCTTTACTTGATGTTAAGCTTGCTCTTAGACCTACTAGTGAAACTTCAATTTATCCAATGTTTCAATTATGGATAAAAAGTTATTCTGATCTTCCATTAAAAATCTTTCAAATTGTTAATGTATTTAGATATGAGACAAAAGCAACAAAACCAATGATAAGAGTAAGAGAGATTTCAACATTTAAAGAAGCACATACAGCTCATGCTACAAAAGAAGAAGCAGAAAAACAAATAAAAGAAGGTATAGAGATTTATAAGATATTTTTTGAAAAATTAGGAATTCCCTATGTAATATCCATAAGACCTTCTTGGGATAAATTTCCTGGAGCAGAATACTCTATAGCATTTGATACAATAATGCCAGATGGAAAAGTATTACAAATTGGAACTATTCATTTCCTTGGACAGAATTTTGCAAAAGCATTTGATATAAAATATATGAATATTGATGGAAATTATGATTATGTATGGCAAACTTGTTATGGTATTTCTGAAAGAGTTATTGCAGCATTAATATCAATACATGGAGATGATCATGGACTTATATTACCAAGTATAATTGCACCTTTTCAAGTAGTTATAATACCAATAATTTATAAAGGTAAAGAAGATGCATTAAATATTTGTAAAGAAATTAAAGAAATTTTAGAAAAAGCTAACTTAAGAGTATATTTAGATGATGAAAAAGAAGAAACTCCTGGAAGTAAATATTTTAAATGGGAATTAAGAGGAGTACCTATAAGAGTAGAAATAGGACCAAAAGATGTTGAAAAGAAAACAATAGTTTTAGTAAGAAGAGATACTTTACAAAAAATCACAATAAATAGAGATTTAATCAATGAAGAAATAAGGAAATTATTGGAAGAAATTGATATAAGCTTAAAAGAAAGAGCAAGAAATTGGTTTAATAAACATATATCAAGAGAATATGATCTTAATAAAGTAAAAGATTTATTAAGTGAAAGAGGAGGAATTATTGAAATTCCATGGTGTGGTAGAGATATATGTGGTCAGGATATTGAGAATAAAATAGATGCAAGAATACTTGGTATACCTTATGAATTAAATGAAAAACCATCTGGTTTATGTGCTAATTGTAGTCTTCCTGCAATTAATTGGATAAGAATAGCAAGATCATATTAAAAAATAAAAAAATTAAAAATTAGAACGATCAATGAAGCCCTTAGTAATACGCTTTGGATTCATCTTTGAAACTATATAATTAAAAGCTAATTCAGGATCACTTTTTTCTCCACATGTAAAAATATCTACTGTTGCATAGTTAAATTCTTTCCAAGTATGAATTGCTATATGACTTTCTAAAACAAGAGCAATTATTGAAAGACCGCCTTTTTCTCCACCAAATCTCCATATTTTTATGTCCCAAATGTTCATCTTTGCAATTTTTGCAGCATCAATGACAATATTTTTAATGAAATTTTCGTCATCAAGAAGTGCTGGATTACACTCATATAAATTGCCATATATGTGCTTTCCAACTACTTGAGATGTATTTACCACTTTTGTTTCAAGATCCTCCTATTTTAGGATGTTCTATTTCTGCCAAAAATATTAGTAGTATATAAACTTAACTATTGATTTATTGAGGATTCTGTTTTTGCATACAAAATTCTTTTAATATAATTCTTCTTATTTCTATGTATTGGTCTTAATCCTTTTCTCTCTTTAGCAGGTATTTTTGGTGTTTGAGATCTGACTTTTCCTGCTTTAGTAAGAGAACCATGTGATGGCATAATTATTCACAGTTTGATTTAATAAAAGTTAAAATAAAAATTTTTTGCTATTTTCCAAGTTTTTTAATTATATCAAGAATAACATGATATGGAGCATCACTTTTTATACCTTTTGTATTAAAATGAGTTCTTGATGCTTTATAACCTAATTCTTTTAATTTTTCAATTACTATTTGAATTGAAGGAGTTGAAACTTTTAATCTACTAGCAATATCATCTAGTAAATAATAAGAGATGGGCATATCATATTCCTCAAGTAATAAACCTAATAACTTTTCAATTCTTTTCTTATTATTGAAATCAGAAAGGTCTTCTTTTTTTAATGATATTACTAATTCTCTTTTAATTATAGGACCACACCAAATTGGACCTATTATATGAGTATCTTTTGAACAAAATGGACATGTATATTTAAGTTTATCATAAAAAGAAAATACTTCTCTCCATAAACAATTTTTACAATATGAAATATAACCTAACATAGAAATTGATTTATCTGCTTTTTTTGAACCAAGATGAAATTGTACATAAGCTCTAAAATAATAATCTATACTATATGATAATAATACTTCAATACCAAAATTTTCTTTGATAGCTGAAAATACTAAGCTACTAAGTAATATTCTTAATCCTACTTCATGACAAAAATCAGTTTTAATATTTAGAACACCATATTTTCTTAAACAAGTTTTTGGATAAATACCACAAAGTGATGGAGCATCAGTAGCAGTAATTGCTATAACTCCATGATTTTTTATGGCTTTAATAGCAGAAGTAATAAAAGGAATTGGAGTACCAAATGGATCAATATCTATAAAATTAAATCTTGATTCTTTTTTTGCATACTCTATTAAAAGTAAATTAGCATCTTTACATTCTACTTCAACAATATCTTCTAAATTATTAATTTTTATATTTTGAATTATAATTGGAATAGCATTTTTATTTATATCATTTACTATACTTTTTTTAATACCTTTTACTTCATTTGCATATCTTATTCCTCTACTTCCAACACCTGCAAGAGGATCACAAATAATAATATCTTGATTAGTTATTTTTGAAAATTCTCTTAAAAATAATACACCTATATCTCTACAAAATTCCATTTTTGGATTATAAAAGACTTTAGCCTTAGAAGGAACATAACTTCCTTTTACTTCATATTCTTTAAAATTTGGTACAAATAAAATAGTCCTTCCTTCTTTTATTTGTATAAGATTCAATTTCATCACCTTAATAGATAATTCAAGATTTTATTTGCAATAAATGAACGATTTTCTTCTGTTATTTCAAAAATAGGAATATTTGGAAATTTTAAAGAAAATTCTTTTACTAAAGATTTATGAATTACACATAATATAGATTTATCAATTGATAAAATCTCTATTATTAAATTATAGAATTTTTTAGATAATAATTCCATTGGACCAATTTCATCTATTACTGTAAGATCTGCTTCTTCTAATGATTTTTTAATAGCAGGAATAGCAATTCTTTCAATATCATTAATATTAACATAATAACGTCCAATTCTTGGTCCATTATATAAATTTATAGATGCTAATATTCCACTTGTATTAGAGAGAATATCTATGATGTTAAAACCTATTCTTATTCCATTTCTACGTACTTCAGGACAAATTATTCCACCAATTTTCCATCCTTTATTTTTAAGTATATTAACTACTTCTCTTAAAACAGTAGATTTACCTATTCCAGGACGACCTGTTATAAATGCTTTTTTCATATTTTTCATTTAAGAATATATAAGATATATTTAATAATTTATTTTTATGAATATTATAGCAGGAATTGATGAAGCTGGAAGAGGTTCTGTTATAGGTCCAATGGTAATAGCAGGTATTATAATTGAAGATGTAAATACTTTATTAAATATAAGTATAAAAGATTCAAAAAAATTAAGTCCAAGAAAAAGAGAAATAGTATTCAATAGAATAATAGAAAATGTAAAAGGATATCATATTGAAGTTATTAATGCTGAAGTTATTGATAGAAAAAGAAAGTATGAAACTTTAAATGATATAGAAGTAGAAGCAATGATCAATATTATAGAAAAACTTAAGCCAAATATTGTACAAATAGGAAGTCCACAAAATAATGCTAAAAGTTTTATTGAAAAAATTACTAGAAAAATAAAAAATATAGAAATAATTTCAGTTCATAATGCTGAAGATATTTTTCCTACAGTTGCAGCAGCCTCTATATTAGCAAAAGTCACAAGAGATAGAATTATAACAGAATTAAAGAAGTATTATGGAGATTTTGGATCTGGCTATCCTTCTGATATGAAAACTATAAATTTTATAATTAATTCTATTAGAAAAAATCAAATTCCCAATATTATAAGAAAAAGTTGGAAGACATTTACTAATCTATTATCTTACTATAATCATTAATTATGAACTAATAAATTGTTTTAAATCTTCTAAATTTTTAATTTTATTGATTGTATCTATAGGAATGGTATAAATATCAAAATCTTTACCACTTAAGGACTTTGTTACAAGTATTGGAGTTATTTTCAATATCTTTCCAATATTAGTAACATCTTCAATTCTAATTCTTAAATCATCCTTATCTAAGTCTTCATCTGTAAGAAAACTCATTTCTAAATCTTTTGCATGAACTTCTATTGGAGCATATTTAAAACCAATAGCCTTACATCCTATTTTCTTAAGTTTATTATGAAGTTGTCTTGCTATACGGCCAGTTGGACTTCTATCAGGTATTTCCTTTACTTCCTTATAATAATTCCATTTAAATATATCAATTTTCATTGTTAGATCTTCATTAAAAATTTCCATCATTTTTAATATAGTTCTAAGTGTTGCACCCATATTATAATTTTCATATTCATATACAGCTTTTCTACTTACACCTAATTTATCTGCAAGATTTCCAAGAGACATTTTTCTTTCTGTTCTTAATTTCCTTAATTTTTGACCATCTACTTTAAAGTATAAACCACCTCTTTTTGCATATGCCATTGGAAATCTTTCATAAAGTAAAATATTCCTAAATGTATTCAAATTTATAGCATTAATATTAAATCTCTCATGAAGAGTTTCATCTTCAATCATACCACCTTGATATTTAAGTCCAACTATAATAGGTATTGCTGAAAAAGTATATGCAAGTGTTTTTAAGTCTTCAGTAGTTTCTTTCTTTTCATTATCTATATTTATAGCAATTCTTAACATTAATTTTCTATCATCTCTACTTGCTATTACATCTACACAATAATTTGAATTAACCTTATATACACTAAATCCTGCTTTATTTAATATATCAACTACTTCTGAGACTAATGTTTTATACATTTTTCTATCAAATATAAAAAGAATAATGGAAGTATAAATAAATATTTTTATTATTCTAGTGAAAACTTATAACCTAAGACAAATAGAGAAGGAAATTTTCTAAAAAGCTCAAGAATTTCTGGTAAATATATATAATTAGCATCTTCAGGTTTTTCAAGAATTCTATTAACTAATTTTATTTCAAATTCATTTCCTAAGATTTTATATGTGCCCTTCTTACTTTCCCATTCTTTTACTATAACTATAGGTAAGGATATTGATTTAAGTTCATCTTCAGATGCAAAAGAAGAAAATTCTTCAATTTCTTTCTTATTAAATGAAATTTTTTCATTAGCTAAGGTTATATAATGTGGATCTTCTTCATTTAATAATAAAGAAATAGACTTTCTAAATTTAGGTAGACTTTCATTTAGTTTTTTAATTTCTATTTCCCAGAAAAGTTTTGTTAAACGTTCTTCATTTGCTTCCATTAAGTATACTCTCCTAATATCATTGCATGATCTTTATCAAAAGGATCAAGTCTTTTTATATCTAATATTTTTATTCCTCCTTTTTCTAAAATATTTATTTCTCTTTTGAAGATTTCAGTAGGTTCCTTTGTTACATCAATACTTCTTGCTTTTATTGCGATCATTATTTTTCCTTTTTTATTTAAATATATTTTAGCATTTTCTAAAAGTATTTCAGCTTGATCTGGTTGAGCTATATCACAATATATCATATCTACATTTTCTACAAGATATCTATATGACATAGGAAATCTTGCATCTCCAAGTATAGGGATCATATTTTTACGACGTGAAGAAACTTCAATTAATTCTTTTATTACTCTTGGAGCAAATTCTATACAAAATACTTTTCCTTTTTCTCCAATAATATCAGAGACATGACTTGCAGTAGTTCCACTCGCTGCTCCAAGATATAATACATAGCTTCCTTCTTTAATTGGTACATCTATTATACCTTTTTCTATAGATGCTGCAAGTTTACTTCTAAATAAATCCCAAGCTCTAAATTCTTCATTATTATATTTATATAAATTTTCACCATAGACTTTGAAACCAGGAACAAGATTCTTTGTTGCTAATTTTCTTCCTTCAATATCTTCTACTATATAAACACCAGAAAATTTAGAATGAGGTTTTACTATAACCATATAAAATCACCTTCGTTTCTTTTTAGATGGTTTTGGATATTTAATCTTTATTTCATTTATTCTTTCCTCTAAACTTTTCTTTAATTCAGTACCTATAAATGTACCTCCAAAAGCATCAATTCTTGCAGCAATAGATAATTTTCCTGCTAATGCTCTTGCAATTTTTCCTCTTTGCCATTTTGGAGCAGAATGAATATAAGGACTTTGAAATATTATACCATGTTTTGGAGGTTTTGATCCTGTTCTCAAAGCTCTAAATAATGCTTTTTCTGCTCCAAGTACTTGTATAGTACTAGCTGGTTTTTTTGCTAATGCTTCTAATCCTCCAGCTTGAGCTATTAAACGTGCTCCAAGATTAGAACCTACTAATTCTCTTATATTAGGTGCTACTTCCTCCATTGTTTCATCTATATATTTTTCTAGGCTCTCTCTATATGAATATAGAGATAAACATATTTTTGCTAAGTTTTGAATCATTTCTAAATCAATTTTTCTTATTTCAGCTCCCATTGATTTATTTACAAGATCACAAATAACTTTTGATTTATCTTCATTATGAATTAGATCATTAATATCCTCAATATTAAAATTATATCTTTCTCCAATTTCACTTACAATTTTTAAATAAGTTTTATGATCTTGAATTAAATCACCAAGTTCTGGAAAATGAAGACCATACCATTCTCTTATTCTTAATACAAGAATATTTGTAATTTTATCAATTTCATCAAGTGCTGATATTGCTTGAGCTATGAGTTTATCTCTTCTTTCAAATGCCAAACGAATTTTTGCTTTAACTAATGCTTCACTTACTTCTTTTTGCATAGAGTTTATGAAATTAGGATTAATACCAGCTTTTTGCCATTCATAAATTATTGAGGATCTAAAAAGTCTACCAGCAGCACTTGGAGATATTACATTTATTTGAATATTAAATTTTGATCTTAAAGCATTAGCTTCTTTTTCATCCTCAACTATAATAGAATCACAACCCATATCGATCAATTCTTTTATAAGTTCTTCTAATAAAGGACATGTTCCTGTTTTTTCTAATTCTAATAATTGAGAAATAGCATCATTAGTATCTTTAAATTTTTTTGCTAATAATATTTTCAAATCTTCATTATATGCTAAAAATCCAGAAAATGAATCTACAATATAGCATTTCAAATTTTAACACCTAATTTATTTTCATAAGTTTTTACTCTTATGATTTTCCTTTCCATTCTTTACATATTAAATATATTTCACTACTATGTTTCCTTGAGGCCTTTGGCTTATATAATTTAACATAATTAAAATTTCTATTTATTTCTTTTAATAATTCATTAAGTTCTGATCCCATAATAATTTTAATAACCATATTTCCTTCTTTTTTTAAAAGAGAAAATGCAATAGATAAAGCAGATCTTACAAGTAAAATTTGTCTCATATGATCTAAATGATGAAAACCAGAGAATTTTGGTGCTAAATCAGAAAGAATTACATCCACTTCTCCTCCAGATATTTTTCTTATATCTTCTATTAAAGAAGGATCTCTTACATCTTTTCTTATAATAAATATATTCTCATATGGAAGAGGTTCTATTGGAGAAATATCTACACCAATTACTTTTCCATTCTCTCCTGTAAGCATTCTTGCTATTTGAAGCCATCCTCCTGGTGCAGCTCCTAAATCTAAAACAATATCTCCTTTTTTTATAATAGAAAATTTCTTTGATATTTCTAATAACTTAAAAGCAGATCTTGATCTTAAACCTCTTCTTTTTGCTTCTTTATAATATATATCTTCAAGATTTTTAACCATTAGATTTCTCTCCAATTAAATTCATATATTCAGATCTAAGTGCATTGGTGAGTTTAATACATGATTCAGGGGAAATAGGCTGTCCTCTTCCACAACGTTCAATATCTGGACATATTGCACAAGGAGCCCAACTTATATCACTTATATCAATTTCTAATTCCTTTTTTGTAAGAAAGATCTTGTATGTTTTTTTATTTTCATTAGTATAAAGTTCTTTTCTTATTACACCTTCTTTTTCTAATTCTTGTAATAATTTATAAACTACTCTTCTATCTACTCCAAGTAGCTTTGGTAAACTACTTTGTTCTATACCATTTGAATTTTTTAATATTGCTAATACTTTCTCTCTTAGTTTTTCCATCAATAAGTGGCACTCTCAAAAATAAAAGAGTTGTAAAAATCTATAAAAATATCTCTAAATCAAGATTTTCTAAAATTTCCTTATATCTATGTCTTAAAGTAACTTCTGTTATTTTTGCAATATTTGCTATATCTCTTTGTGTTCTTTTTTTATTCATTATTACACTTGCTATATAGACTGCAGCTGCTGCAATTCCCATTGGACCTTTTCCTGATTTGAGTCTAGCTTTTTCCATAGTTTTTATTATTTCTATAGATTTCTTTTGAACTAAACCATCTAGATTAAGTTTTGTTATTATACGAGGTATATAATTTATAGGATCAATAGGTGATATTTTAAGCATTAATTCATTTAAAAGAAAACGATAATTTCTTGCAATTTCTTTTTTACTTGCTCTACAAACTTTTGAAATATCATCTAGTGTTACTGGTATATTACATTGTCTACATGCAATATACAAAACTGCACCAACCATACTTTCTATAGCTCTACCACGTACTAATTGACTTTCTATAGCTTTTCTATAAATAAGAGCAGAAGTTTCTTGTACATTTCTTGGAAGAGCCATTTGTGAAATCATTCTTTCTATTTCTGATAAAGCAAAAATAAGATTTCTTTCATATGCATTAGAAATTCTAGCTTTTTGTTGCCATTTTCTAAGTCTATAGATTTGAATTTTTTTTCTTAATGTTAAGGAATTTCCATGACTATCTTTATTTCTCCAATCTATAACTGTAGATAAGCCCTTATCATGAATTGTTAATGTTAAAGGGGCACCAATTCTTGAACGCTTATCATTTTGACTATTATTAAAATTACGCCATTCAGGACCAGGATCAAGCATTCGTTCATTTATTACAAGACCACAAGAAGTACATATAATTTCAGCTCTAAAATCATCTCTTATTAGTGTCTTACATTTACATTCAGGACAAATAAATTCATCTAAGTTGATATGCTTTTGCATCTTCGATTCCCCTTCTCTATTGTATAAACTTCAGATCCAATAACAATATCCTTAATATTTTCTGGTTTAATTGAAATATAGGGAGAATGAATAGGGCCAAATACATCTACAACTATTCCTAAATTATTTCCATTTTTAGATAAAATACGAGAACCTGGTTTTACAGGAAAATATGCTTTTATAGTTACCAAATTACTTTTTGAAATATTAATAATCTTTCCTATTTTTTGAAGTTGTTTTTTCTTAGAATTCCCCATTAGTAATTATACTAGTGACACAAAAATATATCCTTTGCTATTATTTACTATATAGTTTTTATTTTTTATTTAATATTTCACTAATTTCTAAAATAATTTTAGATTTTTTCTTTTCTGTTTTTTTAATTATAATTCTTCCACTTTTTTCCCAAGGAGTTCTTGGAAAAGCTTTATCATATTCTATTATTGCTTCTAAACCAAGTTTAATACAAGCATTAAATATATCATTAATTAAAGGAGATTTAATAGCAAGTTTTTTTGGAATTCTTCTTCCTTCTTTACGAGATTTAGAAGCATCAAAATATACTGGCCATATTACTATTTTGTCTTTGTTCATAATAATATTGTATATATACTAAAAATTAAATTCTTTTATTATGCATGAATTTTCTCTTGCATTATCTGTAATAAATTATATAGAAGACTTAAGTAAAAAAATGAAATTAAAGAAAATAACTTCTATACATATTGAATTAGGAGAAATGACACATATTAATCCTTTACAATTTAAATTTTGTTTTAAAATTTTAAGTAAAGGAACAATAGGAGAAAATAGTAAATTATACATAAGGAAAAGTAAACCTATTTTCATATGTAAAAATTGTAAGAAAAAAATTAAAAAAGATATTAAAGAAATTATAGCTTTTCAAATGAAATGTCCATATTGTAAAGGAGAAATTGAATTAGAAAGAGGAAAAGAATTAGTAATTAGAAAGATTAGAGGAATAAGATAAATTATTTAATAAGAATAGCATTAATTATACCATTTTGTCCTGGTCTTGATGTTATTTTAGCAGTTCCAATTTCTGTCTCAATAATTGCTCCTTTAGTTATTATTCCTCTTCTTGCATAATCTACATTACATGGATTATCTTTAACTCTTAGTATTTTACACTTCTTTGTAGTATTAGTTGATGGGTCAGTTACATTAACAAAAAGAGCTTCTTTTAATTTTATTTTCTTATTTCCACCATAAGCTCTAATATTTTCTCTAAATTCATTTTCCTTTGCTAAAGATGTTTCTATAGGAGGAGAGCCAAGTTCATATTTTCTCTTCTTTCTACTATATGGTAATCTTCCACCACTAGGCTTTTTTGTATCTCTACCTTGATAATAACTCATATTTGGAAAAAAGAAGAATAAAAATATAAGTTTTTTCTAAGTCTTTTTGAGGGAAAATGAAGATACAGCTCAGTCATGGTGCTGGCGGAATAATAATGAATGATCTTATTAAAAATATTATTCTAAAAAATATAAAAAATAGAAAAGTTGGAAGAGGAATAGGATTAGATGAACTTGATGATGGAGCTACTATACCAATAAATTCTGAGGAAATTGTAGTAACTGGAGATGCTTATACTATCACACCAATATTCTTTCCTGGAGGAGATATTGGAAAACTTGCAATTTGTGGAACTATAAATGATTTAGCTGTAATGGGAGCAAGACCAATTGCTATAATAGATACAGTTGTAGTAGAAGAAGGATTTGAAATAGAAGATTTGAAAAAGATTTTCATTTCTATGAATGAAATTATGGAGAAATTTGAAATTTCTCTTATACATGGAGATTTTAAAGTTATGCCAAGGGGAAAAATTGATGGAATTATTATATCAACAATGGGTATAGGTATGCTTTATAAAAAAAGACCAATATTAGATTCTGGATTAAAAGAAGGTGATAAAATTATAGTAACTGGGCCAATTGGGGATCATGGAATAGTTATAATTTCTTTAAGAGAAGGAATTTCTTTTAAAACAAATATATTATCTGATGTAGCACCATTATGGAATTTAATGAAAAAAGCCATGGATGCAGGAGAAATTACTGCTGCAAAAGATCCAACAAGAGGAGGCTTAGCTATGGCCTTAAATGAAATGGCTGTAAAATCTAATGTAAGCATATGGATCAATGAAGAAGAAATACCAATTAGAAATGAAGTAAAAGGAGCATGTGAAATGCTAGGTATAGACTTTTTAGAACTTGCATGTGAAGGAAGAATAGTAATGGGTGTAAAAGCTGAAGATGCTGATAATATACTTAAAGCAATTAAGTCAACTGAAGAAGGAAAAGATGCAAAAATTATTGGATATGTAAAAAAAGAAATGCCTGGATATGTAATTATGAATACAATAATAGGAGGAAAAAGAATTATTAATCCTCCATTAGGAGAACCTGTTCCTAGAATTTGTTAAATAAATCTTCATTAAGACGAGGAATAAGAGCCATTATTATAGCCATTTCAGTAATTTGAATTCTATTTGTAATTCCTTTAGATAAAAATCCAATTGCTCCTTCTTTTTGTCCAATTTTAGGTTGCTTAGTAATTTCTTCCATTATAGTATTAACCTCTAATTTTTCATTAATTACTCTTCTTATAACAAGAGGAGGATATTCAAAAGCAGGACCTCCGCCAATAGTAACTTTTCCAGATCTATCAGCTATTGCAGCAAATTGTTGATCCATATATCCAGTTATAGTGTATGGCATAGGAATGATTCCAGCTTCTATACCTACACCAAGATCTGCTTTTTCTTCTAATTCTAAAGCTTTTTTTGCTCTTTCAATTGCTCCTTTTATTACAATATCTAATCCTATTGGCTGGGATGGAATACTAATAGAAACTGGTCTCATTATGATAGTTACTTTAAATAATTTTGAAAAAACATTTTCAACTGCTTTTACTTTAATAGGATTTGAAGTACCAACTGCAATAATCATATTATCACCAATATAAGTAATTATAATTTTAATATAAGTAATACTCTTATTATTTCTTATGAATTATAAAGAAAGACAAAAGAAATTATTAAAATTAATAGAAGAAAAGGAAATGGATGGAATAATAGTTACTTCTAATGAAAATATATTTTATCTTACAGGTGCTCCATTAAATTGTAATAAGTTTCTTTATTTAAGTAATGATGGTAATTCATACATAATAACAAATGAAATGAATTATGAAGAAATAAAAGATAATGTAAAAGATGTAAATATAATAAAAACAGAAAATTTCATAGAGGAAATAAAGAAATTAATAAAAAAATTAGGTAAAAAAATAGGATTTGAAAATAAGAAAATTTCATATTATGTCTATGAGGAATTAAAAAAAGATTTAGAACTTATTTCTATAGATAATTATATTGAAGAAATGAGAGAAATAAAAGATGAAGATGAAATAAAATTAATTGAAAATTCTCAAAGAATTACAGAGAAATCACTTGAAGAAAGTTTAAAAGAAATAAAAATAGGAATGAGTGAATTAGAAATTGTAGCAAAAATAGAATATTTTATGAGAATTTATGGTGCAGAATCCTATGCTTTTGATAGTATAGTATTATCTGGTGTAAGAGGAGTTTATCCACATGGATCTCCTACAAGAAAAATTATTGAAAAAAATGAAGGAATAATAATAGATATAGGAGTAAGATATAATGGTTATTGTTCAGATATGACAAGAACAATATTCATAGGAGAGCCAAGTAAAAATATTATTGATATTTATTATGCTGTTAAATATACTCAAGAAGAAGCTATAAAATATGCAAAACCAGGAATTATTGGAAAAGAACTTAATGAAATTGCTATTAATATCTTAAAAGAATATAAATTAGAAAAATATTTTAATCATGGACTTGGGCATGGAATTGGAATAAATGTCCATGAAGAGCCATTTATAAATAAAAAACAAGAAAAGAAATTAAAATGTGGAAATATTATAACCATAGAACCAGGAGTTTACATTCCAAAAATTGGAGGAATAAGAATAGAAGATATGTTATTGATAACAGAAAATGGAAGTAAAAATTTAACTAGTTTTGAAAAAACATTAATTATATTATAAGGTTATATTATAGAGGAGAACTATGATAATAAATTGGATTAAATCTTGCATACTCAAATACATATATGATTACTATGAAAAGAAATTACTAAATGAAGTAAAAAAAGGTAAAATGCCTGAACATATAGGATTAATACTTGATGGTAATAGAAGATGGGCAATAGAAATGGGTTTTTCTCCAGAAAAAGGTCATGAATTTGGATTTGAAAAAGTAAAAGAAGTATTAAGATGGTGTTGGGAATTAGGAATAAATATTGTGACAATATATGTACTTTCTACTGAAAATCTAAATAGAAGTAAAGAAGAACTAGATAATATATTTAGATTAGCAAAAAAAGGATTTAGAGAAATCTTAGAAAATCCAGAAATAGATAAGTATAAAGTAAGAGTAAAAGCAATAGGAAGATTAGAATTATTAGATGAAGAATTAATTGAATTAATTAAAAAAGTTGAAAAAAAGACAGAAAAATATTCAGAAAATAGACTTTATATTGCAATAGCTTATGGAGGAAGAGCTGAAATTTTAGATGCTACTAAAAAAATTATTGAAGCTGTATTAAAAGGAGAATTAGATATAAAGAATGTTAATGAATATATTTTTTCCAAATATTTATATACGCAAGGAGATAAAGATCCTGACCTTATAATAAGAACTTCTGGTGAAGAAAGATTAAGTGGTTTTTTACTTTGGCAAAGTGCTTATTCTGAATTATATTTCATGGATGTATATTGGCCTGAAATAAGGAAAATAGATCTTCTAAGAGCAATTAGAACATATCAAAAAAGACATAGAAGATTTGGAAGATAAATGAATTTATTAATTTGAAAATTAATTTTAAATTGTGAGTAAAATGCTAATATGTCCTGAATGTGGTGGAGAAATGCTTTATCAACAATCTATTAGGAGATATGTTTGTAAAAGTTGTGGTATATCATTAACAAGAGAGGAAATAGATGAAATAAAAGCTAAATATAGAGTACATAAAGATGAAGATGAAAAAGAGAAAATAAGAAAAGAATATATAAAATGGTGGACTACAAAGAAGTAAAATTTTTTATTTTTCCATTTTTTATGTTTATTATGAATTTTGTGTATATACTAGGAACAGCTGGATCTGGTAAATCTGCATTAACTTCATCTCTTTTAGATACATTAAGAGCTGCTGAACTTAATGTTATATCAGTAAATCTAGATCCAGGAGTAAAATGGCTTCCTTATTATCCTGAAATTGATATAAGAGAATATATTGATTATGATAAAATTGTTGAAGAATATCAACTTGGTCCTAATGGTGCTCTTATATTATGTGTTGATACTGCTGTAAATTATATTGAAAAAATGAGAGAAGAAATTGAAAGATTTGAACCTGATTATGTTATAGTAGATACACCAGGACAACTTGAGCTTTTCGCTTATAGAGATTCTGGAAGAATTATCACAACAGCTCTTTCAAAAAATAATTTTTCAATTATATTTCTTGCAGATTCGATTTTCTTAAATAGACCTTCTGATTTTGTTTCCATTATGCTCTTAGCCTACTCAGTTCAAACAAGATTCAAAGCCCCACAGATAAACTGTATATCAAAAATAGATCTTCTATCTGAAGATATGATGGAAAGAGCAATACAATGGATAACAGAACCATTATCACTTAAAGAAAGTTTCTTCTCAGAAATTGTAGATATAAAAGGAGAATTATCTGAAAGAATATTTGATACATTATTAGAGATTGGTGGACCAGGAGAATTTTTATTAGTATCATCATATACAGGACAAGGTATGACTGATCTATTTGCACAACTTCAACGTATTCATACTGGTGGAATAGACATTTAGGTGATATTAATGGAAGAAATATCATCAATAATTAAAAAAATAAAGTCTTTAAATGAAAAAATAAATGAAAAAAATTCAGAATTAGAACAACTTAAAGAGAAAAAGAAAGAAATTATTGAGAAAATAAATGAAATAAGAAAAGAAATAGAAAATTTAAGAAATTTAAGAAATGATATAAATATAAAAATAGCTGAAAAGAAAAAAATAAGAGAAGAACTTAATAATAAATGCAAAGAAATTTCAGAAAAAATTAAAGAGTTAATATTAGAAAAAAAGAGACTACCTTCATTAATAAAAGAAAAAGAAGAAGATCTTATAAATCAAATTAAAAATATAGATTGGAAACAGCAAACAAATCCACTATCTATTGAAGAAGAAAAGAGATTACTTCAAAGAAGAAATGAAATAGAAAAGAAATTACTAGTATATAAGCAAATTAAAGAAATAAATGAAAAAATAAATTCATATAGATCATCTTATAATGAATTTAAAGAAAAAGCTAATAATATACATAATGAAATTTTATCATTAGCACAAGAATCTAAAAAATATCATGAGTCTATGATAAAATCAATTGAGAATTTAAAATTAATTAAATCTGAATTAATTAAAATAAAGGAGAAAATTTCTTTATTAAAAACAGAAATAAGTAATCTTAAAAAAGAATATAATGAAAATAATGTTAAATATAATAAAATCAAAGAAGAAATACTAGAAAAGAAAATTGAAATTATAGCAGAAGAAACTAAGCAAATATTGAGAAAAAGAATAGAATTAGCAAAAAAGGCTGAAGAGAAAATTAAAAATGGAGAAAGATTAACTTTTGATGAATTTGCAGCTTTATTGTCAGCAAAAGAGTAATATTTAAATTTTTCCATAATAGTTTTAAGTCTATAAAACAAATTCATTATTGAAAAAATGGAAAAAAATATACTAGTATTAAGTGTAGATAAGGATAATGATATAGGTAGAGTTATAGGACTTTCTACACCAATTATAGGAAGAGAGAAAGTCTTATCTGCTGCAATTTCATTTGCTCTTAAAAATCCAGAAGATTCTGATATAAATTCTATATTTGAGGCAATAAAAGTATATGATGAATTAATTAAGGAAAATCATAATTGTGAAATTGCAATAATAACAGGTTTACCAGAAGGTGGATATAAATCTGATATAAAGATATTATCAGAATTAGAAGAAATTCTTAGAAATTTTAAAGCTGATGGAGTAATATTTGTAAGTGATGGTGTTGCTGATGAACAAGCAATACCAATAGTACAATCTAAAATTCCTATAATATCAGTAAAAAGAGTATTTGTTCAACAAGAAAAAAGTGTAGAAGAAACTTATGTACTATTTTATAGATATTTAAAAAAACTTACTGATCCTGAATATTCAAAGACTTTTTTAGGTATTCCTGGATTAATTCTTCTTATAGTAACAGTATTATATCTACTTAATTTAATAGGCTATGCAATTATTTCCTTAGGAATAATTATTGGTATAGTCTTAATAATAAAAGGATTTAGTATTGATAAAATAATAAAAGAAGCATGGAAAGAATCACCAATAAGACTTATTACTTCTCTTATAGGAATAATAATTTCATCAATTGCAATATATAGAGGAATAAGTATAGCATTAATAGAAGCCTCATTAGAAAATCTACAATTATTTGTAGGATTAACATTATCAAATACTATTGATTTATTTGCTATAGGAATAGCAGTATATATTACAGGAAGACTTATAGTAAAATATTTAGAAGAATCACAAAAAATATGGTATGAAATTATAGGATTAGTTGCTTTATTATTTATAAGACAAATAGTAATTGAAGCAAGTTTAATTATAACAAATCCAAAAGCAAGTCTAATTCCTTTTCTCTTAGTATCTGGACTTGGTGTTTTAGTATGTGGATTTTTAGTAGTAATATTTTCAATAAAGCCAATTTTCTTTAAAAAACAAAAATAAAATTAAAAAATTACATTAGTAAGTCCATAATTTTTTATCATTTCAATTGCTTTTCTCCATTCAAGTGCATTTAAACGTCTTGTAATTTCTGGTACTTCTTTTGCTCTCCAATGTGGAGTATATTGATCCATTAAATTAACTCTTGTATTCTTTCCAAGTTCCTTTGATATAAACTCTAATATTTTGGATAAACAACAATCTAAATGATTTGGTAAAACAAGAATTCTTATCAATAATTCACCATATTCTTTTGCAAGTTTTAGATTTCTTGTTATTACTTCCATATAATTCTTTACATCAGAAATTCTTTCTGCACATTTATTATTACCATATTTAAAATCTATTTTATAAATATCTACAATACCTCTTAATAATTCCATTGCTTCAATAGTTAAATATCCATTAGTATTAAAGAAAACAGGCATATTTTCTTTTTCATAAAGTAAAACTCTTAACCAAAATGGTATATGAGGTATAGGGTCTCCACCTACCCAATTTTGATTTCTACAACCTCTTCTACGCGCATCATCTATTAATAATGCTAATTCTTTTTCTGCATAATATTCTCCTTTTTCAAATTGTTGACTTATAGTCCAATTTTGACAATGGAGACACCTGAAATTGCATCCCAAGCTAATTCGGCCGACTAAAAGTCGTATACCGTAAAGCTGGGAACAATTTCAGGTTCCTCCCCCATATGATCAAAATACGATGATACAAACATTTCTCTTCCTACTTTACAATATCCAAGTTCTCCTTTTTCTCTATCTTTCATACATCTACGTTCACATAATATACATGATTTCATTATTCTTTGTGCTATAGTAGATTTAAGATGAAGAAGAGAAAATTTAGGAGTTTCTAAGGATATAGGCTTTCCTTCATCTAAATCTTTTTCAAGTCTAATATATTCATTAATAGATTTTTTATGAATATTCCAAAGTTCTTCTATAGTTTCATCTCCTGAAATTTCTACTGAAATTAATCTAGATATTCTAAATTTTGCTAATTTTTTATTTTTAACAATATCTACATATCTAGGAAGAGCTTCTAGTACCTTTGGATCTTCTAATGCAGATACTGCATCTGGACGAATTATATACCACATAATCATCACCTCTTATATTCTTATATTTATCTCATTATTACAATATGCACAATTCTTACCTTTAAGTTTAATATCAATAATTTCAAATCCAATTCTTTTTATTACTATATTATTACAATTAGGACAATAAGTATGTTCATATTTATGACCAGGTACATTACCTAAATAAACATATTTTAGTCCAAAATCCTTAGCTATTTTATATAATTCCTCTAATATTGTAATAGATGTTGAAGTAGTATTCATATACATATAACTTGGAAAGAATCTAAGTATATGTAAAGGTACAGAATCTCCAAGAATATCAATTATTCTTTTAATAAATTTTTTAAAAGCTTCTTTTGATTCTCCTCCACCAGTTACAATTAAATCAGTTATTTCAATGAAAATTCCTTTTCTTTTCATTTCTAATAAAGATTGAAAAATAGGTTCTACATCAGGTACTTTACAGAATTTCTTATAAAAATCAGGATCTCCACTTCCTTTAAAATCTACTGTTGCAGCATCTAGATATCCATTGATTAAATCTATTGCTTCAGGTGTCATATAACCATTAGTTACAAATGTATTAAATATCCCTTCTTTATGAGCAAGTTTAGCTGTATCATAAGCATATTCAAAAAATATTGTTGGTTCAGTATATGTATAACTAATACATTTACATTCATATCTTTTTGCTATATAGACTATTTCTTCTGGTAATAATTCTTCACCTTTTGCTTCTCTATCTTGACTTATAACCCAATTATCACAAAATATACATTTAAAATTACAGCCTATAGTAGCAATAGAAAATGTAGTACTACCAGGATAAAAATGAAATAAAGGTTTCTTTTCTATTGGATCTATAGCATAAGAAATAGCTTTTCCATATACAAGAGTATATAAAATACCATTTCTATTTTCTCTTACACCACAACTACCTTTTTTTCCATTAGCTATAATACATCGAAAATGACAAAGATTACATTTTACTTTATCAGAATCTAATTTACTATATAACATTGCCTCCAAATTTAATCCCTAAAATTTATTTCTCAATTAAGTATTTATTTTTAAAATGGTGATCTTATGATTATAATACCAGGTATTGCTTCAATTAATTTAAGTAAAAGATTAGCAGAAATAATGAAAGTTAAAATTGCTAATATAGAATATAAAATATTTCCAGATGGTGAATCTTATATAAGAATTGTAGATGATATTAAAGATGATGTAGTAATTGTTAATTCAACTTATCCAAATCAAGATAAAAGACTTATTGAATTATTTTTACTTATTGATAATCTGAAGGATCTTGGTGCAAAGAAAATTAAGGTTGTAGTTCCATATATTGCTTATGCTAGACAAGATATGAGATTTAGAGAAGGAGAAGCCATAAGTATAAATACAATACTTAAATTAATAGAAAAAATAGGAGCTGATGAATTTATTACTATTGATATTCATAAGGAATATTCTTTAAATACAATTAAAATAAAAGCAAAGAATTTAAAAGCAATAGAAGTAATAGCAGATTATTTTAAGAATATTAATTTTAATGAGCCATATATATTAGCTCCAGATAAAGGTGCATTAGAAAGAGCAAAAAAATTAGGAGAAATTATGAATTGTGAATATGGATATTTTGAAAAATATAGAGATAGAATTAGTGGTGCTATAAAGATAGAAGAAATAGATATTAATTTCAAAAATAGAGATGTAATAATAATAGATGATATAATAAGTACAGGTGGAACTATAGCAACTACTGCAAAAATTGTAAAAGAAAAAGGAGCAAGAAGAATAATTGTAACATGTACCCATGCACTTTTAATTAAAGATGCTTTAGAAAAAATTAAAAATGCAGGTGTTGATGAAATTATTGCTACAGATACTGTAGAAAATGAATTTAGTAAAATAACAGTTGCTCCACTTATAGCAAGAGAATTATGTTAATAGCAATATTACTTTCAGGAGAACATCCTTCTATTCCTTATTCAGAGGTAAATGCTATTTTAAAAGGTGAAGAGATATTATTTAATGAAATAAATAGATTTGATCAATTAATGATAATAAATGGAGGAAAAGAAATATTTGAAATCTTAGAAAAAAGAGGAGCATATATAATAGAAGGAGGAAGATTAATAGTTCATATTTCTAATGTTAGTGATTTTATTAATCAATGTAATAAAATAGATTGGAGTTTTTTAGAAGAAAAAAGTTTTGGAGTAAGAGTAAAAAGAATTAAAGATTATTGGAAAGAAGCTTCATCAATAGAAATAGAAAGAAAATTAGGTGAAATCATAAAAAAACATACTAATGCTAAAGTAAATTTAGAAAATCCAGAAATTTGGATAAGAGGAATAATAACTAATGGAGGAATTTTCATATATGAATGTAATTTTATGACTAATAGAAAAAAATTTGTTGAAAGAAGACCAAGAAAAAGAGCTTTTTTCCATCCAGGAGCTTTAGATGCTAAACTTTCTAGAGCTTTTGTAAATTTATGTAGAATTAAAAGAGGAGAAAGATTTCTTGATCCTTTTTGTGGTACAGGTGGATTTTTAATAGAAGCAGAACTAATGGGATTAGAAGCATATGGATCTGATCTTGATTTAAAAATGATTAAAGGAGCTTATAAAAATTTAAGATATTATGGATTAGAAGCAAATTTAATATTAGCAGATGCAAGAAAATTACCAATAAATAAAGTTGATGGAATATCAACAGATCCTCCCTATGGCAGGGGAACATCAACAAAAGGAAGAAGTATTAAAGAAATTATTTCAAATTTCTTAGAAGAAGTAAAAGGAATTTTAAGAAAAAATAGATTTATGTGTATTGCTTCTCCTAAAGAAATTAAAATTGAAGAAGAAGCAATAAAAAAAGGTTATAAAGTCCATGAAATACATATAATGAAAGTTCATAAATCTCTTACAAGATCAATAATAGTTGTGGAGAATTATGAATATTAAAGTAATCATACTTGGTTCAGCTGGTGGAATGCCAACACCTGAAAGAAATCTTCCATCAATACTCATAAGTGTTAATGGTGAAATAATTTTATTAGATTGCGGAGAAGGAACACAAAGACAAATGATGATAGCTGGATATAGTTTATGTAAAAAAATGAAGATATTTATTACACATTTACATGGAGATCATATATTAGGAATACCTGGAATGCTTCAAACTATGACCTTACTTAATAGAATACATTCACTTGAAATATATGGACCTAAGGGAATAAAGGAATTTATTTATAAAAATATTGAAATCTGTAAACCAAATTTTGATATAATAATAAATGAAATTTCAGAAGGTGAGATCTTTTCAAATAAAAAAATTAAAGTTATTGGAGTTTTAGCTGATCATTCTAGGGAAAATATTGCATATTGTATAACTATAGGAGCAAGTCTTGGAAAATTCCTACCAGAAAAAGCAAGAGAATTAGGTATTCCAGAAGGTCCATTATGGGGTTTATTAAAATCAGGTCATAGTATAAAATTAGAAAATGGTAGAATAATAAAACCTGAAGAAGTTTTAGGAGAACCAAAGCCAGGAATTAAAATAGTATATAGTGGAGATACAAGATATTGTGAAAAAATAATAGAAATAGCAAAAGAAGCTGATTTATTAATACATGAAGCAACCTTTGCTTCAGATCTTTCTGATAGAGCTCATGAAGAAAAACATTCTACTGCAGAAGATGCAGCAAAAATAGCAAAATTAGCTAATGTTAAAAAATTAATATTAACTCATATAAGTAGTAGATATAAAGATACAAAAATTCTTGAAGAAGAAGCAAAGAAAATTTTTGAAAATGCAGAAATTGCTGAAGATTTTAAAACTTATGATTTAAAGATTTGAAGAGCTTTTTCAAAAGAAATTTTTGCTTCTTCTAATGTATTATTTTCAACTACACCATAAATTTTATCAAAAGATATATATGACTTTACTAATTGCCAATTAATATTTCCTTCACCAATTACTCTATGTTCATCCTCTATACCATAATTATCATGAAGATGTACATGAATTATTTTATCATTAAGTTTTGATAGAAATATCTCAAGTTGTGAAGTAGTATTAGCATGTCCTATATCTAGTGCTATATATGGAGAAATTCCTTTTTCTTCTAAATCAAAAAATTCATTAACATTTTGAAGAAGACAACGAGTTCTTGCTGGCATATTTTCTATAGCTACTTTAAGTCCTAAATCTTCACCATAATATATTATTTCTTTTAATGATAAAATATTAATATTTTTATTTATATCTGGTATAAAATTTTCTAATGGAGTTCTAAAGCCAGGATGAATTACATA
>CAZTWF010000084.1:0-3124 GCA_964617245.1 uncultured Nitrososphaerota archaeon | reverse complement strand
AAACATTGAATTACAATATCAGTAGATATAAGTATTTCCTTTACTCTAACTATCATTCTAGCATAAGAATCACATCCCTCATCAGTTATTACTTCCCATGTTATTATATTTTGATCATAAATTGCATGTGGAGGATTATCCTTTCTCACATCTATTTTCCATCCACTTCCTCTTGCAGTTGGTCCTACAGCTCCTCCATTAAATGCTTGTTGAAATGTTAATTTACCTATATTAATTAATCTTGATTTTATAACAGGATGATTAGCAATTTCTAAAGACATTTTAGAAAATTCTTTTTTTAATTCTTCCATTGCTTTTTTAGCTTTTATAGCAATTTCTTGTGAAATATCTCTACTTACACCACCTATTCTCCATATCCCATAAGTAACTCTATTTCCTACTATTGATTCTATTATATCTAAAATTCTTTCTCTTAATCCCCATGTATACATAAATCCAGTTTTCCATCCTATTACATCTGCTACAACACCTAACCATAATAAATGACTTTGTATTCTATTTAATTCTGCTAATAATGTTCTAATATATAATGCACGTTCTGGAATTTCTATATCAAATAGATTTTCTACACATGTAATATATGCAAGTCCATGTGCTCCTGAACATATACCACATATTCTTTCTGCTAAGAAAATTCCTCTATTATAACCTCGATTTTCTATAAGTTTCATTATTCCACGATGATGAAAACCAGTTTTAATATCTGCTGCTATAATTTCTTCTCCTTCAACTTTTACATAAACTACTTGACCTTCTATAACACCAGGATGATATGGACCAATAGGAATTAAACTTTGATAAGCTTCTTTTATTGGCATTTTTAATTGAAGATATGTACCATTAGCTTTTACTTCAGGAATTTCTTCTAATCTACTTTCTACAGGATTTGGCCATTCATATGGTAAAAATTGATGACGAGAATCTTGTAATCCAATGGGATTTATTCCTAATAATTCTTTTATTTCTTTTTCAGCCCATACTGCTTGCCATGTAATTTTTCCTATTGAAGGATATTCTGGTTTTATTTTACTAATATTAGCTTTAAAAATTATATTAGTTATACTATCAAGAGATATATTAGCATGTGTTATATCATATACATTAATAATTTCAAATCCTTTTGATTCAAGATCTATTGTAGTTATATGATTAATTCTTGCACCTATATTTAACATTATTTTTGCAATTTTATCTAATTCTTCTGATTTTACTTTTATTATTATCCAATTTCCTATGATTTTATATTCTAAACCATTTGGATAAATTTCTTTAATAGATTTTATAATTTCTTCATTATTCATGATTTCACCTTATTTATTAAATTAATTGGAGATATAGGTCTATGATACATCATTCCAAAATCCTCTGGATTATAGCCAAGAGAAAGAGCTAAAAGTTCAGATAAATGAATAATAGGTTTTTTAAATTCTATTCCTTTTTCTTCTCTATAAATTCTTACTACTCTTTCAAATTGATCATAACAACCAGAACATATAAAAATACAACAATCTACATCTAATTCTTGAGCATATTCCATTTTCAATCCTGCTCTTCTATAAACTGAAATATATGGATCTGATAGATATAATAAAAGACCGCAACATTGTCTATCATAAGGAGTATCGATAATTTCTATACCTAGAGATGTTATAATTTCATCAAAATAATTTGGAAATTTTTCACCATGTCTTCTTCCATGACATCCTAAATGTCTTATTGCTTTAATTTTAATTGATTTTACAATATTTTTCTTTATTTTATCTAAATTTTCATATAAAATTTCAAGAAAATGCTTTACATCAACTTTTAATTCAATTTTAAGTCCTATTTTTTCTAAATAATTATTTACCATTAATAATTTTTGAGGATTATTTTTAAGTTCTTCAAGACATTCATAATGTGATATATAACAACCATTACATGAATCTACAATAATTACTCCTTGTTTTTCTGCTAAAGCAAGATTTTGACTTGTAAGTAATAACCACCAATCTGGATTTAGAGCTTTCCAAACACCAGGTCTTATACAACAAAGAGTTCCTTTTAAATAATCAAAATTAAGATTAAGATGTTTTGCTACAAGAAATGTAGCTTTTTCTGCCCATGGCATTTTAGCAGGCATTACACAACCAAGAAAATATCCATATTTCATTTTTATCCCCTAATAATAGAATTTCTTTTTTTCTTTATCATACATTAATTCATCTTTAATTCCAGATTCTTCAATTATTTTTATTTTATTATAAAAAGAATCTCTTATTAAGTGAGCAGTAGGAGGAATTCTATCAAGTCCACATTTTTCTCTTATTTCTTCTATACTTTTATCTATAGGATAAACGAGGCCAGTTTCAAAATCTCTTTGAAGAGCAGGTTTTACTATATCTGGTGCTATTGGTCTAAATATTTTTCTTAAAGGATATAAATTAGATTCTTCTTTTTGATTAAAAATAGTAGATTTTATTCCAGATTCTAATAATTTCTTCCATGCTTTTATTTCTTCTTTCATTTCTTCTTTATTTTCATATTTATTTTCATCTTTCATTTTTTCCTCTCCTTTAAATAATTTAATGCTTCTTTTCTAGGAAGAAGCATTAATGCTTGTGGACTACACATTTTTACACATATAGGATCTCCATCACAAAAATCACATTTAACATAAACATTTTTTTCTTCATCAATTCTTGGTATACCAATTGGACATGCTTGATTACAAGTTCCACATCCTATACAAAGAGTTGGAGAAATTCTTACAATTCCTAGATCATCTTTATAAATAGCTTCTTTAGGACATGCAGCAAGACACATAGGAAATATACAATGAGAACAATTTGCATTTATAAATCTTCCAGGATTATCAGGATCATCATAAACATAAAGAAGAGCATATCTTCTATCAAATGTTTTATAATGTTTATATGCACAAGCTATCATACATTGCATACAACCAGTACATTTATCAGGATCATGAATTACTACTAATTCTGTTGTTTTTGTTTCATAAATTATTATTGATGATTTTAAAGCCATATTATTTTACCTCACATATTGTTTTTGCTATTAATTTAAACCAATTTTCAAATTCATGATAATATTCCATAAGAGC